>NZ_CP042331.1:5567500-5867500 GCF_008253865.1 Bosea sp. F3-2 | reverse complement strand
AACGCGCTGTCTCATGATGCCGGCGGCAACTTCACCGCCCGCATCCATGCCGCTGGTGTCGACGCCGCGCGAGCGGCGGAGAATCTGGGCGGTGGCTATTTCTCGGTCGAGGAGGCCTTCGACGGCTGGCGCAAGTCGCCCGGCCATGATGCCAATCTAAGGCTGAAGGAAGTGACCCGCTACGGCATCGCGCTGTCCAAGGACCCGCGCACGAGCTATCGCGCCTGGTGGGTGCTGGTCGTCGCGGCCGAGCCGGAGGTACGCCGTGAAATGGCGGCCGAGGGGGCCGGCCCCGCGGTCTCGTTCGGCAATAATCCGCGACCGGCTCGCTGACCCTCTTTACAAACACCCGCTTCTGGTGATGGCTCTGGTTTTTAGCGGAGCCATCATCATGACCTTCGAAGCCTGGGCCGCCTTCGCTGCCGCCACCGCCGTCCTCCTGGTCATCCCCGGACCGACGATTCTCCTCGTGATCTCCTATGCGCTCGGCCAGGGCTGGCGCACGGCTTTCCCTATCGCCGTCGGCGTCGCGCTCGGTGATTTCACGGCGATGACGCTCTCCATGCTCGGTGTCGGCGCTCTGCTCGCCACCTCCGCCATGGTCTTCACCGCGCTGAAATGGATCGGCGCCGCCTATCTCGTCTGGCTCGGCATCAAGCTCTTCCGCGCCGGTGGCTCGCTCGATGCCAAGCCGCGCGAGGATGCCGCGCCCGCCTGGAAGATGCTCGGCCATGCCTGGCTGGTGACCGCGCTCAACCCGAAGAGCATCACCTTCTTCGTCGCCTTCCTGCCCCAGTTCCTCGACACCAAGGGCGATTTCTGGACGCAGATGCTGATCTTCGAGACGACCTTCATCAGCCTCGCCTTCGCCAACGCCATGGGCTACGCGCTGGTCGCCTCGCGCGCCCGGGCCGTGGTCAGCAACCCACGCGCGATCGGGCTGTTCAACAAGGCCGGCGGCACGCTGCTGATCGGCGCCGGCGTCGCGACGGTCGCGATCCGCTCCGGGAGCAACTGACGCCTGTCATGTCGAGCAAGGACGATCAGACCCTCGGCTTCTATGCCGAGGAAGCCGGCGCCTATGCGGGGCGTGACCGGCAGGCCGAGCACCGCCGCATCGACATCTTCGCGGCAGGACTTGCTCCCGGCGCCCGCATTCTCGAATTGGGTTGCGGTGGCGGCCAGGACAGCGAGGAGATGCTGCGACGCGGCTTCGACGTTGTCCCGACGGACGGTTCCCCGGAGCTGGCTCAGCAGGCGGCGCAGCGGCTCGGCCGCGAGGTCCGTGTCCTGCTGTTCGAGAATCTCGACGAGGTCGCGGCCTATGACGGCGTCTGGGCGCATGCCTGCCTGCTGCACGCGCCGCGCCCGGCTTTGCCCGGCATCATCGACCGCATCCATGCCGCGCTGCGGCCGTGCGGCGCCTTCTACGCCAGCTTCAAGGCCGGAGAAGCCGAAGGGCGCGACAGCCTCGGCCGCTATTTCAACTATCTCTCCTCCGCCGAGTTGCGCGACGCCTTCGGAGCCCCAAGCCGCTGGCAGTCCCTGCAGATCGAGGAGGAGATGGGCTCAGGCTATGACCGCATGGCCACGCGCTGGCTTCACGCCCTGGCGATTAAGGCGTCGTAGCCTTGACGCCGCGTTGCGGCGGCCTACCTCTTCTGGGCCATGACCCGCCGCAAACTTCTCTCTTTCGTCGGCCTCGGTGCGCTGCTGGCTTCGACCGGTGCCGCCTGGGCCACGATTTCCCGCTCGCGCAACCCTTATTATCAGGGCCCGATCAGCGACCATTTCGACGGCATCGTCTTCAGCGATGGCCGGTCGGTCAACAAGGGACTTCTCGACGTCCTGCGCTGGCAGGCGGGCAAGCGCGAGCGTGAGGCCTTCCCCCTGCAATATGCCGCGCCGCCGCAGGACAAGCCGCCGGCGCGCGTCGACGGCATCCGCATCGTCCATCTCGGCCACGCCTCGTTTCTCTATCAGGTCGGCGGCCTCAACCTGCTGGTAGACCCGGTCTATTCCGAGCGCGCCAGCCCCTTCTCCTTCATCGGTCCCCGGCGCGTGAACGAGCCCGGCGTCGCCTTCGACGACCTGCCGAAGATCGATACGGTCCTGATCACCCACAACCACTACGATCATCTCGACATCGAAACGCTGGCACGCCTCCACCACCGCGACCAGCCGCGCATGATCATGCCGCTCGGCAACGACACCATCGTCAAGGCCCGGATTCCGGACGCCCATGCCGAGGCCCACGACTGGAACGACCGGCTTCAGCTGTCGGAAGCCGTCGCGATCACGCTGCTGCCGAGCTATCACTGGTCGGCGCGCGGCGCCTTCGACCGGCGCATGGCGCTCTGGTGCTCCTATGTCCTGGAAACGGCAAGCACGAAAATCTTCCATATCGGCGACACCGGCTATCACGACGGCTCGCTCTATGAGCGGCTCGGAAGCGAGCATGGACCCTTCCACCTCGCCGTGCTGCCGATCGGCGCCTATGAGCCGCGCTGGTTCATGTCAGACAATCACATGAACCCGGAGGAAGCGGTCAGGGTGATGCTGGCATTGCGCGCGGAGCAGGCGATCGGCCACCACTGGGGCACCTTCCAGCTCACCGACGAGGGCGTGGAGCGCCCGCTCAAGGCGCTGGAAGCGGCGCTGGCGGCGGCCGGTTTGCCGGAAGAGCGCTTCAGGCCGATGCGACCGGGATTGAGCTGGAGCGCGTGACACGCACCGCCGTCATTCCGGGGCATCGCGCAGCGATGAGCCCGGAACCCAGAACCGATGTCCTTCAACCGATAGGCTGAGACCGCCGGCGCCCTTGCGATAAACGGCATCGGTTCTGGGTTCCGGGCTCGCGCCTTCGGCGCGCCCCGGAATGACCGCACGGCAGCCTGCACGCCCTATTTCGGCTGCACGTAGACGTTGATCTCGAGGTTCGGATCGCCGGGATCGTTGAGCTCGCTGACATATTCCTCGAGGAAGGCGTCCTTCACGACGATGCTCTTCGCTTCGAGATAGGCGGTGATCGTCTCATAGGTCGAATCGATGTCGTCATAGGGCGCCTGATGCAGGAAGCGCAGCGCGCGCCCCGCGGGCGAGGTGCCCATCCGGAAATCCGGGCCTAGGGACGGCGCCTGCCCGCCGGGCGGGATCGCGACCGGCAGCATGGCATCGAACCGGAAGCCATCATCGGTGGTCTCGACGAAGAGCGAGAGCGGCCGTCCGGCAACCGCCAACCCCGCCCTTTGCGCCTCGGCGCGCAGGGCCTTGATGCTGTTGGAGAGCTTCTGGAACCCCTGGTCCCAGGTCGCCTGCCCCGACTGCATCAGCACCGGCTTCGGCGCGAGCACGACCTCGCCGACATCGCTGCTGTCGGTGCCCTTCCCGGCCAAGGTCGAATTGGGATCGGGCACGCCGGCCTGCTGCTGCAAAGGCGGAGGCGGAAGCGGCTGCCCCGGCGCAGGCAGCGTCGGCGGCGGCTGCACCGGCTGCGGCTCGATCGGCATCGTCGGCGCGGGCTGAACGGGTTGCGGCATCACAGGCCCCTGCAGCGCCGGAGGCGGCTGCACCGGCTGCGGGGTCGACGGCTGCTCGGGAGCGGGCGCCGGCGGCGTCTGTGCCGGGGCGGCAGGAACCTGAGCGGGAGCCGCGCCGGGCGGTGGCGCGAGCGGCGCGGATTCGACAGGGCTTGGCGCAGCAACGCGCCCCTGTGCCAAGACCACTCCACTGGACATGCTCGCCATGCCGGCGAGAGCCAGAACACAAATCCGGGAATACCGCATCGTCACGGCCCTGAGTTTCACGCGATTCGCGCCCTTGCAGTGCAACATAGAATGTCCACCTTTTCTCAGGAACGGGGATGAGGGTGGCTTTTTCACGTCGCCTCGGCCATAGACCCACTATTCATGGGACGTGTGACCAAATGAACGCTCTGGCCAATCGCCGGTTCCTGAAGATGAACGGGCTCGGCAACCAGATCACGGTGCTCGACCTGCGCGGCACGAAGCATGTCGTCAGCGAGGCCGAGGCCCGCGCCATCGCCGCCGAACCGCGCGCCCGCTTCGACCAGCTCATGGTCCTGCACGACGCCGTGACGCCCGGCACCGACGCCTTCGTGCGCATCTACAACACCGATGGTTCCGAGGCCGGCGCCTGCGGCAATGGCACGCGCTGCGTCGCCTGGGCGATGGTCGCCGATCCGCAGATGGGCGATGCCGCCAAGACCCGCCTCGCCCTCCAGACCAAGGCCGGGCTGCTGCCGACCGTGCGCGAGGGCGAGGCCCTCTTCACCGTCGACATGGGCGCGCCGCGCCTCGCCTGGGACGAGATCCCGCTCGCCGAGCCCTTCGAGGATACCAGCCGCTTCGAATTGCAGATCGGGCCGATCGACAATCCGATCCTGCACACGCCCTGCGCCGTCAACATGGGCAATCCCCATGCGGTCTTCTTCGTCGAGGACCCCTATGCCTACAATCTCGAACAGATCGGTCCGCTGCTCGAGAACCACCCGATCTTCCCCGACCGCGCCAATATCGAGCTCGCCGCGGTGAAGGCGCCCGATCATATCGTCCTGCGCGTCTGGGAGCGTGGCGCCGGCATCACCCAGGCCTGTGGCTCGGGCGCGTGCGCGGCGCTGGTCGCGGGCGTGCGGCGCGAGCTTACCGCCCGCAAGGCCACGGTCAGCCTGCCGGGCGGCGATCTCGCCATCGAATGGCGCGAGAGCGACGGCCATGTGCTGATGACCGGCCCGATCGAATTCGAATGGGAAGGCCGGATCGACCCGGCCTTGATCGAGCGCGCGGCCTAAGGGGCTGACCTAATGACACTGGAGGTCGTCACCTTCGGCTGCCGCCTCAACATCGTCGAAAGCGAGGCGCTGCGGCTCCAGGCCGAAGCCGCCGGGCTGAAGGACGCCGCGATCGTCAATTCCTGCGCCGTGACGGCCGAGGCGACCCGGCAGGCGCGACAGGCCGTGCGCCACCTCAAGCGCGAGCAGCCTGACCGGCCGGTCATCGTCACCGGCTGCGCCGCGCAGATCGAGCCCGCCCGTTTCGCGGCGATGCCCGAAGCGGACCGCGTCATCGGCAATGACGAGAAGCTCAACCCCGAGAGCTGGGCCGCGCTTGCCCGATCGAACAGCCTTGGAAACGCGGATGCACCCGCCGTAGACAAGCTCGATGTCGGCGACATCATGGCCCGCACGACATTGCGTGCGCCGGTCACCGGCCGCTTCACCGGCCATACGCGCGGCTTCGTCCAGGTGCAGAACGGCTGCGACCATCGCTGCACTTTCTGCGTCATCCCCTTCGGCCGCGGCAATTCGCGCTCGCTTGCGGCCGATGATGTGATCGCGCAATGCCGCCGATTGGTCGAAGCCGGCGCGCGCGAGATCGTGCTGACCGGCGTCGACCTCACCAGCTATGGCCGCGATCTGCCGGATCAGCCGTCGCTCGGCACGCTGGCGCGAGCGATTTTGCGCGACCTGCCCGAATTGCCGCGGCTGCGCCTGTCCTCGATCGACGCGGTCGAGGTCGACGACACACTGCGCGACCTGCTCGCGACCGAGACGCGGCTGATGCCGCATCTGCATCTCTCGCTGCAGGCCGGCGACGACCTCATCCTGAAGCGCATGAAGCGACGCCACAGTCGCACTGATGCCATCCGCTTCTGCACCGAGATCCGGACTTTGCGTCCCGACATCGTCTTCGGTGCCGATCTCATCGCTGGCTTTCCGACCGAGGACGAGGCGATGTTCTCCCGCTCGCTCGCGCTAGTCGAGGAATGCGGGCTGAGCTTCGTCCATGTCTTCCCCTATTCCGCCCGTCCCGGCACTCCGGCCGCGCGCATGCCGCAACTCCCCGGCACCGTCGTCTCAGAGCGAGCGGCGCGGCTGCGGGCGGCGGCAGGCGCCGCGCATGAGCGGCATCTCACTGAGCGCATCGGCAGGCCGCTCAGCGTCCTGACCGAACGCGGCAATACCGGACGGGCAGAGGATTTCACGCTGGTGCGCTTCGGTCGCGACATTGCGGCCGGCGAGATCGTGGCAGCGACCGGCCATGCGGCCGACGCACGCGCTTTGCTGGCGGCGTAGAGCATGCTGGATTTTCACGGAAACGGTCCCGTCATTCCGGACAAGCCGCGAAGCGGCGGCGATCCGGAATCCATCATAGGGCTTAAGCGCTCTACGATGGATTCCGGGGCAAGCCCGGAATGACGGCGCGTTTCCACCGAAAGTCAGCTGGTTCTAACCATCGCGAAAGGGGATAGCCGCCCCGGTCGCCGATGGGAGGAGGAGGAGAGACCGGGGCGGCGGAGCCTTGCCGAAGCGGCTGGCCCGGAGATTAGACGCAGCGAGAGCCGAAAAGGTTCAATCCTCAGGCGACGACCGAGCCACGCAGACGCTGCACCTGGTTGTTGCAGTAGCCACGCGGGTTCCAGGCGATCTCCAGCGGCTGGCAATTGCCGGCGACATCGCGTGCCCGCGCCATGATGACGAGCGGTCCGGCCTGATCGGCGGACACCTCCGCCTCGAAGCGCCGCCAGGCGAAAGGCCCCTCGCCCGGCTGCAACGGCACCTCCTGCCAGCTTTCGCCGCTATCGCAGGAGAGCTCGACCGAAGCGAGCGGAATGGCGCCGCTCCAGGCGAAACCGCCGACCGTCAGCCGCTCGCCCACCTTCATGGTGAAACCGTCGACCGGCGTGGTGATGAGCGATTTCACCGGCATGTCGGTGATCACTGTGAAATTGGCCGGGTCCAGCGCCTCGCCCGGCTGCAGCGGCCTGATCGGCATCCGGTAGTCGGTGCCGCGCATCTTCTCGCCATCATGCTCGACCGGGCGCAGGCTGATGCGGTCGAGCCATTTCTGCCAGGCCGAACCGGGATAGCCCGGCGCGACGATCCGCAACGGCCCGCCATGCAGGCGCGGCAACGGCTCGTCGTTCATGGCGAAAGCGATCAGGGTCTCGGGCGCCAGCGCCTTGGCCATCGGCAGACCGCGCGACAGCGCCGCCTTCTCCGGCTTGCCGATTTGTCGGTCGGGTGCGTAGTGCGCGGTATAGACGGCGCTCGGCTTCGGGCCGGCATGCTCGAGCACATCCGCCAGTCGCACACCCGTCCAGCGCGCACAGCCGACGGCGCCGAGCCGCCATTGCAGCCCGTCAGTGGCCGGAGAGAACTGCGAACGCCCATTGCCGGCGCATTCGAGGACGGCCGTGACCGTCACGGTTTCGAAGCGCTGGCGCAGGCCCGCAAGCGTCCAGACCGTCGGGCGCTCGACCTCGCCATCGATCGTCAGCGTCCAGTCGTGTCCGTCGCCGATCTCCGGCAGTTCGCCGTTGTTGCGGATGAAGAAGGAGTCGATCGGCGTGATCTGCTGGTCGAGCAGGCCGATGGCCGGCTCGGCATTCAGCGCCTCCTCATCGTAGACGTGGAGACCGGGCTTCAGCCGGCGCAGCAGCGGCAATTCGGCGAGGCGGTGAGGCAAGCGACAATCTTCTCCTGCGACGGCCAGCAGTAGCGATTCCTTCCCGCAAAGCCGCGCCTAGAAGACACGTTGTCCTCCCGGCTGTCGACCGTCCGCGTCTCAGCGCTTGGCGACGACCTCCTCGCGCAGCGCCCGTCTGAGCACCTTGCCGACATTAGTCTTCGGCAGGGTCTCCCGGAAGAAGATCTGCTTGGGCACCTTATAGCCTGTCAGGTTCTCCTTGCAGTAGGCGCGCAGCTCCTCCGCCGTCAGCGTCTGGTCCTTGCGCACGACGAAGGCGGTGACGGCCTCGCCGGAATGCTCGTCGGGCAGGCCGATCACCGCCGCTTCGAGCACGCCCGGATGCGAGGCCAGCACGTCCTCGACCTCGTTCGGATAGACGTTGAAGCCCGAGACGAGAACCATGTCCTTCATGCGGTCGACGACCTTGATCTGCCCGTCAGGCAGCATCACGCCGATATCGCCGCTGCGGAAGAAGCCGTCGGCCGTCATCGCCTTGGCGGTCTCGTCCGGGCGGTTCCAGTAGCCGGCCATCACCTGCGGCCCGCGGATGCAGATCTCGCCGGAATCGCCGAGCGGCATGTCGTGGCCCTCGGCGTCGCGGATGGCGATCTCCGTCGAGGGGATCGGATAGCCGATGGTGCCGGTGAATTCCTGGATATCGGGCCGGTTGATCGTCGCGACCGGGGAGGTCTCGGACAATCCATAGCCTTCGATGATCGGGCGCCCGGTCACGGCCTTCCACTGCTTGGCGACCGCAGCCTGCGTCGCCATGCCGCCGGCGACGGCGAAGCGCAGCTCGGAGAAATCGACGTTCTTGATCTCGGGATGGTTGGCCAGCGCGTTGTAGAGCGTGTTGACGCCGGAGATCAGGGTGAAGCGGCTCGACCTCAACGTCTTGACGAAGCCAGGAATGTCGCGCGGATTGGCGATCAGCAGGCTCTTGGCGCCGATCCGCAGCAGGAACATGCAGCAGCAGGTCAGCGCGAAGATGTGGTAGAGCGGCAGCGCCGTCACCATGACGTGCTGGTATTCGCCGCGCCCTTGGGGCGGCTCCAGCACCCATTCCAGCCACAGCCCGGCCTGCTGGACATTCGCTGCGACATTGCGATGCGTCAGCGTCGCGCCCTTGGCAACGCCGGTCGTGCCGCCCGTATATTGCAGGAAGGCGACATCCTCCGACGTCACCGTCACGGGGGTCATGCCAGCGCCGCTCGTCAGGATCTGCTGCAACGGCACCGCGCCCGGCAGGTTGAACGGCTTGACGACCTTCTTGATCCGGCGCGCGACGAAATTGACGATCTTGCCCTTGAAGCCCATCAGGTCGCCGGCCGTGGCGATGACGATGGCATCAAGCTTCAGGTTCGGCTTCGCCTCCTCGACGACATGGGCGAAGTTCTCGATCACCACGAGCACGCGTGCGCCCGCGTCGTTGACCTGATGGGTCAGCTCGCGCGCCGTATAAAGCGGGTTGATGTTGACGACGGTGAAGCCGCCGATGAGCGTGCCGAAGATCGCCGCCGGATAGGCCAGGATGTTCGGCATCATCAGCGCGACACGGTCCCCCTTCTTGAGCCCCTTGGCCTGCAGCCACCCGGCGAAGGCCTCGGCCGCGCGCAAGGTTTCCGCGAAGGTGATCGTCTTGCCGAAGCTCTCGAAGGCCTGCCTGTTGGCATAGCGCGCGCAGGACGAACGGATCAGATCGACCAGCGTGCCGATCTTGGCGTCGTCCAGCTCCGCCGGCACTGCCGGTGGATAATGCGCAAGCCACGGCCGTGCATCATGCCTGGCCTGCGTGGCGCCGATCGCGTTCATCCTCTCCTCCCTGTCGCCCGGTTACCCGTCATCGCCGGGTTCCGGGCCTTGTCGATGTCATTGAACTGTCATCGTCATAGAGTGCGGAACGGCGAACCAAGGCGCAAGCGCCGGCTGTTCCGCTCTGCACAACGTTTACATATAAACTGTCCGAACGGGATGAAGGCAAGCGAAACCGGAAGGGATGCTGTTTCCCAACAGCGTCCGAGGCTTTTCGAGCGGAAACATGGCGGCCGCTGCCGCCTCGCATGCGATGCACATGGACCCCGCCCGTGGCGTGCGTCGTTTGTCGGCCCGCAGGTCTCTTCGCGGCAAGAAACGCCAATGAAATCCGAGCTTTCCCGGAACCTGGAACCAACCCGGCAACTTTATGCCAGCCATTGGGCATTTGGCTCTTCTGCGGAACCAAGCCTTGACGCCGGGGGTTTGCCGGTTGGGTCTGGGTTGTTCCAGGAGGACAAAAAGCCATGAAGAAATTAGCTTTGGCCGCGATGCTCACGGTCATTCCCGCGCTGGCCTTCGCTCAGAATCCGCAGGGCGCCCGCGGCGGAGCCGCCGGTGGTGCGGCGGCGGGTGCAGTGGGCGGCGCGATTGTCGGCGGTCCCGTAGGGGCGGTGGTCGGCGGCGTCGGCGGCGCGGTTGCAGGCGGTATTGTCGGCGACAACACACCGCGCTTCCGGGAATACGTCGTCGAACAGCGCGTCCCCTCCTACTCCTATGGTGAGGAATTGCGCGTCGGCACCGTCTTGCCCCAGCGCGGCGTGGTTTATCACCGCGTCCCGGCGGAGTTCCGCGTCAACAAGGAGTATCGCTACACGGTCGTGAACGACCGGCCGGTCCTGGTCGAGCCGCGCACGCGCCGGGTCGTCCAGATCATCGAATAGCGAACCAGACGTGATGCCCGCCACCCAGCGGTGGCGGGCGTCTTGCCTTCGCAACTAGCTGAGCGACGAGCGCACACAGATGCCGAAGCCGGTCCCGAAATCCCGCGCCGTGCCGACCATCGTTGCGGTCGTGCTCCTCCTCGCGGCCTTCGGCAATGCACGTGCCCTTACGGCCGACGAGATCAATCGGGCGGGCAGGCCGGTGCCCTCCTCCGTCCAGCGAACAAAGCCAATCGTACAGCGCGCAAAGCCAGGCGCGGCCATCGTCAAGCTGCAGACGCTGCTGGTACGCCAGGGCATTTCCCCCGGCGAGATCGATGGGATGGATGGCGAGAACTATCGCAAGGCTCTTGCCCAGTTCCGCCGACGCGAAAATCTCGGCGCCGGTGATGCCGTTGACGACGCCACCTGGCGCGCCCTCGGCGGTGACAGTAGCCAGGACATCGTCACCTCCTACACGGTGACGGAGGCGGATGCCCGCTATGTCTTTTCAAAACGAATCCCGCGCGATTACGCCCGACAGGCCCGGATGCGGCGCCTCGCCTACAGCAGAGCTCCGGAAATGTTCGCCGAGCGCTTCAAAATGGGAGAGGGCTTGCTCCGCGCCCTCAATCCGCGCGCGCATTACCGCGCGGCCGGTGAAACACTTCTGGTCATCGCAGCCGGGCGCACCGCCCCGCGCGCAGAGGTGCAGTTGATCGAAGCCGACAAGCGGACCGGCAGGGTCACCGCCTATGGATCACAAGGCGAAATGATCGCCAGCTATCCGGCGACCATCGGCAGTGGCGACACCCCGTCGCCGGAGGGCGAATACCAGGTCGCGCGCGTCGTCAGGCAACCCACCTATCACTACGATCCGGTCAAGAACTTCCAGCAAGGCCGCAATACGCACAAGCTCGTGCTTCCCCGCGGCCCGAACAACCCTGTCGGCACCGTCTGGATCGGGCTCTCCAAGCCGACATTCGGAATCCACGGAACGCCCGAGCCTTCCCGGATCGGCAAAGCCTCGTCGCATGGCTGCGTGCGGTTGACGAACTGGGATGCGGAGGATCTTGCCGGCATGGTGAAACCTGGCGCTCTCGTGCGCTTCGTCGACTAGCGCTCGGCCGTCCCGCAGCGGGCACTCCAGGGCGGGACCAGCAGCTTCGCGGCTACCAATACACCCTGGTGGGTGACGACGTCCTGATCGTCGACCCGCGGAGCCGCCAAATCATCGATGTCATCGAATAGGTCGCAAGCATGCAAGCAACCGGCTGGGTGAAACCCGCCGGTTGCTGCACTCTCGTCTTGGGGAGAATTCTTCCCGCGATCGGCAATCACGCACCCATCGCTTCGAATTCCACACCCCGTCGTCCGGTCGAGAACTGCACGAACCTCGACGGCGCGCTTGGGCCTAGCCGGTCTGGCTATGAAGGCCACCCGGACGCGAGATACCTGCCAGCGCCTCACCTGCCGCACCATTGGCAACGGCAGCTACTGCATCGCTGAGGGCGAGGATGCCGACAAGCCGCTTGTCGCGATCGACGACGGGCAGGCGGCGCAGCTGAATATCCCCCATGTTTTGCAGGACCTCGGCGATCTCCTGATCGGCGAAGCAGTATCTGACCTCGTTGCTCATGACCTCGCTGACCTTGGTCAACGGAGCCTTGCCTTCAGCGACGCCGCGAATGGCGATGTCGCGATCGGTGATCATGCCCACCAGCCGCTCGTCATCTCCGACTGGCAGCACTCCGACGTCGAGGCCGGCCATAAGCCTGGCCGCCTGTTGAATGGTTTCCTGCGGATTGGCCACGCAGACCTCGCGCGTCATCACTTCGCTGACTTGCATAGCGGCTCTCCCTTTCTGTCGGTCGGATGAAGGCTGCGCTCGGATCAGCGAGCGCAGCATCGGTCGTCGCTGCTCGTGGAACAACGAGCCTCACGCCTGGTTCCCGAATTTCCCCGACCCGCCGCACAAAAACACAGTGATGGTTCGGCCGCCGGCGCAGGGCGCTAACGAACCAACGCTCATCGCTCGCGGCGCCAGCCGCCGGCGACATCGCTTTGCCCGGATATCGACAGCGGGAGCCCCTCTCGGCGGCCGCAATCAGGAAGGCAAGCGAGCAGGGAACAAGGTCGATTTAAGCCGGTTCGTTCCCGAGGGGGCGTCCCATCCACGGAGATGCTTCATGGCACGGACAGTCACACGTTCCTATGAGAACTACGCGGATGCCGAGACGGCCGTGACCCGGCTCGAAGCGGCCGGGCTCTCTTCGGACGATATCAGCATCATCGGCTATCACACGGCGAAGGTCGCGGACGATGCGGCGGTCGGCGCCGAAGTCGGCGGCACGGTTGGAGCCGGTGCCGGCCTGCTGGCGGGGCTGGCGGCTCTGCCGGTTCCGGGAGTAGGCCCGGTCCTGGCTGCCGGCTGGATTTTCGGCACCCTCGCGGTCGGGGCGACCGCCGGCGCCACTGTCGGTACTCTGATCGGAGCCATGGCCGGCGCCGGGTTCAGTGACGATGAGGCCCATTTTCTGGCGGAGACCATCCGCAGGGGCGGAGCGGTCGTCTCGGTCCGCACCAGCGATAGCCATGCTCCGGCCATCGAGAAGATCATGGATGGGGCCGGGCCGATCAATGCCGAGATGCGCCGCGCCGAATACCAGCGCGAGGGTTGGACCCGTTTCGACGAGCAGGCCGGCCCCTATGCGCCGCCGGCTTGGTCGGAACTGTCCTGAGCTGGGTCGCGCATCGTCCTAATGGCCCGGCCTGGGCGGCAATCCGCTGGCCTTGTCCAGCAGGGAGCGGACCTCGTCGTCGCTGGTTTGCGAGAAGTCCGAATACCAGCTTCCAACGCCCACGAAGTAGCGCGGCATCGTCGCGCAAACCGCCTCGTCAGCCACCGCCTTCATCGCTTCGCAGGTCTCCCGGCTGCCGACCGGAACTGCAACCACGATGCGGGCCGGATGCTTCTCCCGAAGCGCCATGACCGCAGCCCGCATCGTCGCGCCCGTGGCCAGGCCGTCATCCACCACGATGACCGTCCTTCCCTCCAGAAGAAGCGGCGCGCGATCACCCCGGTAGAGGCGCTCGCGGCGAAGCAGCTCCTGCTCTTCCTTGGCGGTCACCATGTCGATGATATGCGGGTCGATGCCAAGTACGGCGATGACATCCCGGTTCAGGACACGAGCCCCCGCCGTCGCGATCGCGCCCATGGCCATTTCTTCATCGCCGGGAACGCCGAGCTTGCGCACGACGAGGACGTCGAGCGGGGCCTTCAAGGCTTGCGCGACCTCAAAGCCGACAGGTACGCCACCCCGCGGCAACGCCAGGACAATGACACCGCTCCGCTGACGATACCGGCGAAGCCTGTTCGCCAGCTTTCGGCCGGCATCACGGCGATCGGAGAAGATGTCTGACCGTAGGGTCATGATGTGCACGCGCCGCCTCGGCTTTCACGGCCGGACAAGCCCCGCCCGCGCAATCGCCGCGTCCTCGGTCACAGCTCCTTCACACCATGCTCGCGTGATTTGGCGATAATGAAGCAGGCCTTCTCGGGGGGCTCCCCCTCGTTACCCTGCTCTCAACTTACAGTGAGAGAACGCGTTCTCCGATCTGACTGCGTTGCAGTCAGATCGGCGCGTGCTCACATCTAGCCCAGCAAGCGCCAGTTGAAGGGAGAGCCGCATTGGCCGATGCCGCAGCCCGTACCTTCACGGTGAATTTCGGCCCGCAGCATCCGGCCGCGCACGGCGTGCTGCGCCTCGTGCTGGAACTCGATGGCGAAGTCGTCGAGCGCATCGATCCGCATATCGGCCTGCTGCATCGCGGCACCGAAAAGCTGATCGAGCACAAGACCTATCTCCAGGCGCTGCCCTATTTCGACCGGCTCGACTATGTCGCGCCGATGAATCAGGAGCATGCCTTCTGCCTTGCCGCGGAGAGGCTCCTGGGCCTGCCGGTGCCACGGCGCGCCCAGCTCATCCGCGTGCTCTATTGCGAAATCGGCCGGCTGCTCTCGCATCTGCTCAACGTCACGACGCAGGCCCTGGATGTCGGCGCTCTCACGCCACCGCTTTGGGGGTTCGAGGAGCGCGAAAAGCTGATGATCTTCTACGAACGGGCCTCCGGTGCCCGGATGCACGCCAATTATTTCCGGATCGGCGGCGTGCACCAGGATCTGCCGCCGGCTCTGCTCGACGACATCTGGGCGTTCTGCGACCCATTTCTCGCACATTGCGATGATCTGGAAGAGCTGCTGACCGACAATCGCATCTTCAAGCAGCGCAATGTCGATATCGGCGTGGTCAAGCTCGACGAAGCTTGGGCCTGGGGCTTTTCGGGGGTGATGGTGCGCGGCTCCGGCGCCCCCTGGGATCTGCGCAAGGCGCAGCCCTATGAATGCTACGAGGAGATGGAATTCGACATCCCCGTCGGCAGCCACGGCGATTGCTATGATCGCTATCTCATCCGCATGGAGGAGATGCGCCAGGCCGTGCGCATCATCAGGCAATGCATCGAACGCCTTCGCTCCCCGGACGGGGCCGGGCCGGTCGCGGCCCAGGACTTCAAGGTGACGCCACCGCGTCGCCAGACGATGAAGCGCTCGATGGAGGCCATGATCGAGCAGTTCAAACTCTACAGCGAGGGCCACCGCGTCCCGGCCGGCGAGGTCTATGCTGCCGTGGAAGCGCCCAAGGGTGAGTTCGGCGTCTATCTCGTCTCCGACGGAACCAACCGGCCCTATCGCTGCAAGATCCGTGCGCCTTCCTTCGCTCACTTGCAGGCGATCGAGGCCATGGCCCGCAAGCACATGCTTGCGGACGTCGCGGCCATCATCGGTTCGCTGGATATCGTCTTCGGCGAAATCGATCGATGAGCATCCCCCAACGGTCATTACTGCGTCGAAAGGATTGGTCATGAAGCTAGCGGAAGCGAACATCCAACAGACTCTGAACCAGCTGAACGCAAGGGCCGTGCCCGAAGAGCACCCGGTGGCCGCCAAGTTCTGCGACGCCTTCGGGGAGCATACCTTCTTCCTCGACGCCGAAGGGCTCAGCATCATCGAACCCGCGCAGGACACGGAGGACAAGCAGACCACCGGGCAGGTCGTGAAGCTGGCGAGCTGGCTCGACGCCACATGCACGCAACTCGTGGTGCAGGAACCGGAATATACCGACACCTACGTCATTCTTGAACGCGCGGCCTAGCGACACTGCCGCGCGCAGCGCGGGAGATCCGCTGGGGCGTGGTGTCGATGTGGTGATCGCCGAGGTCGAGCAAAGTTCCCCAAATGGCGGACACTGTCGAAAGCGGACTCACACGCCCTACAGGTTCCGCCTTTCCCCGCGCAGCGTCGCCAGCCCGATACCTGCTGCGTCGAAGCCGCCATCGACCGCCAGCACCTGGCCGGTGATGTAGCTCGCGCGCTCCGAGCAGAGGAAGAAGATCGACTCGGCCAGCTCCTCCTCCAGCCCGTAGCGGCCGAGCGGAATCGCGTCGCGATAATCGGCGCGGATCTCGGGGCTGTGCACGGCCTTGGCCATCGCCGTCTCAACCGGCCCCGGCGCAACCGCATTGACGCGGATGCCAAGGCCCGCAAGCTCGGCCGCCTGCTGCTTGGTCAGATGCGCCAGCGCCGCCTTGGACGTGCCGTAAGCGACGCGCAGCGTCGAGGCGCGCAGGCCGGAGATCGAGGTGATGTTGACGACGGCGCCGCCGCCATGGTCAGCCATCAGCGGCGCGGCGAGCTGCGTCGCCAGGAACGGGCCGGTGAGGTTCACCGCAAGCACCCGCTGCCACTCCTCATAGGTCGTCTCCAGCAGCGGCTTGAACACCGCCGTGCCGGCATTGTTGACGAGCGCGTCGAGCCGCCCGAAGCGCTTGGCGAGCCCGGCGAAGGCGGCCGCGAGCTGCGCCGGATCGGCGACGTCGCAGGTCAGCACCAGCGTCCGCTCCGGCTGCGCGATCTCGGCGGCGGCCCGCTCGAGCCCAGCCCCGTCGATGTCGAGCAACCCGACCTGCCAGCCCTCCGCCAGAAAGCGCTTGGCCGTCGCAAGGCCGATGCCCCGCGCGGCGCCGGTCACGAGAGCGGTCTTGATGGCTTGGTCGGTCATGGCCTGCATCCGGTCGAGGTGGCGTCTCGGTTCGGCCAAGGCTATGCATGTCGCGCGGATCGCCAACAAGCGGTTCGGCGCCGCCGCGCTTTGCCGGCATTGCCGCTCGACAAATCCGCCGCGCTCCTGTAAGGCCCCGCACTCAACTGAAAACAGCGAGCCGTAACGCCCGCGTGTCCACACGCGAAACGGCCATGGAGAGACCCATGAACATCATCGAACAGCTCGACCAGGAGCAGATTGCCAAGCTGAGCGAAGGTCGCGAGATCCCGCAGTTCCAGCCCGGCGACACCGTGCAGGTCAACGTCAAGGTCAAGGAAGGCGAGCGCAGCCGCGTCCAGGCCTATGAAGGCGTCGTGATCGCCCGCAACGGCGGCGGCCTCAACCAGAGCTTCACCGTCCGCAAGATTTCCTATGGCGAGGGTGTCGAGCGCGTCTTCCCGCTCTTCTCGCCGAACCTCGACTCGATCAAGGTCGTCCGCAAGGGCAAGGTGCGCCGCGCCAAGCTCTATTACCTGCGCGATCGCCGCGGCAAGTCGGCCCGCATCGCCGAGCGCGTCGAGGCCAAGCCCGCCAAGGGCTCGAAGGCCGCCGGCAAGTAAGCTCAGCCTCAGCGCAAAGAGATTGGAACGCGGTCCCTCGGGGCCGCGTTTTTTGTTGCCCGCAACCACAATCATTCCAAGAACGCATATCGCACCGCATCATGAGCATTTGATATGCGTCAGACTCAGATATAAGTAAGCCAATCATTAGCATGCTACTTATATTCATCCTATGGACCTCGCCCCGCTTCAAGCCGCCTTCACTGCTGAACTCGCTTCCGTCAACCGGAAGCTGAGAGCGCTCGTCGACGAGCGCGCCCGCGACATGGGTTTGACCCTTTCGCGTGCCCGGCTGCTGATGGAACTCGCCAAGGAAGACGGCCCGATCCAGTCCGATCTTGCCGGCCTGCTCGACATCGAGCAGCCGACGCTGGTGCGCCTGCTCGACGGGCTCGAACGCAACGGCATGATCGAGCGCCGTGCCGTGGAGGGCGACCGGAGGGCGCGACGTGTCTTCCTGACCGAGACCGCCCGCGCCCAGGCGCAGGACATCCTGAACTTCCTCGCCGAGCTGCGCGCCGGCATCCTGCAGGGCATAGCGCCGGAGGAGCTGGAGGCCGCGCTCGACGTTCTCCGCCGCACCTCGCGCAACATCGCAGCCGGGCGGAGTGCCGCCCCGTGAGCGCGCCCGAAACCACGACCGCGCCTGCCGCCCAACCGTTCGGGCTCACCATGCCACCCGCCCGCGCGCTCGCCTATATGCTCGCCTCGGTGACGCTGGCGATGACGCAGCAGATCGGCCAGAACATCGTCAACACCAACGTCTACCAGATCCAGGGCGAGCTCGGCGCCACCGTCGCCGAGACCAACTGGCTGATCGCCGCCTATATGGCGCCGAACGTCTCGCTCTCGATCGCGCTGATCAAGATCCGGATGCAGTATGGCTTACGCAATTTTGCGGAGATGAGCCTCGCCGGCTTCGTCCTCGCCACGCTGCTCAACTTCTTCTTCGTCCACGATCTGCAATCGGCCGTGGTGGTCCGCTTCATGAGCGGCATGGCGGCAGCGCCGATGTCCTCGCTCGCCTTCTTCTACATGATCGAGCCGCTGCCGCCGCCGAAGAAGCTGACCGTCGGAATCTCGCTGGCGCTGACCAACACCACGCTCGGCATCCCGGTGACACGGCTGATCTCGCCCTGGCTGCTGGAGACCGGCGGTTTCCACGGCCTGACCCTGTTCGAGACGGGGCTCGCCATGCTCGCCTTCGGCTTCGTCTACGCGCTGCCGCTGACCTCGCCGCCGCGGGTGAAATGGATCGGCCCGCTCGATCTCGTCAGCTATCTGTTCATCGCCGTCGGCTTCGGCTCGATCGCCGTCGTGCTCGCCCTCGGCCGGCTCTACTGGTGGTTCGAGGCGCCCTGGCTCGGCTGGCTACTCGCCTGCGCGGTGGCCTGCCTGATGCTGGCCGCGATCATCGAGCTGCATCGCGACAGCCCGCTCATCGACATCCGCTGGCTGACCAGCCCGACGACGCTGCATTTCGCCGGTGCGCTGCTGCTGCTGCGCGTCGTCCTCGCCGAGCAGACGGTCGGCGCCTCCAACTTTTTCCAGGCGCTCGGCATCCAGAACGAGCAGACCCTGTCGCTCTATACCGTGATCCTCTGCACGATCCTCGCGGGAGGGCTGACCTGCGCGCTCCTGCTGCGGCCGGGCCGCGAGAACTGGTTTTACGGCACGGCGCTGGCCTGCGTCGCGCTCGGCGCCTGGCTCGACAGCGGCGCCACCAGCCAGACGCGGCCGCACGACATCTATCTGAGCCAGGCGCTCGTCGCCTATGGTTCGGCGCTCTTCCTGCCGGCGGCAATGGCGCAGGGACTCGGCGGCGCCATCGCGCGCGGCCCCGTCTACATCCTGAGCTTCATCACCGTCTTCCTGTTCACGCAGAGCATCGGCGGCCTGCTCGGCTCGGCCATCTTCGGCAGCTTCATCACCCTGCGCACCAGCTTCCACTACCATGTGCTGGCCGAGCATTTCGCCATGTCCGACCCGCTCGTCGCCCAGCGCATCAGCCAGCTCGGCAGCAGCTACGGCCATGTCCTGACCGACACGGTGCTGGCACGGGCCGAGGGCGTGACGCTACTCGGCCAGCAGGCGATCCGGGAGGCGACAGTGCTCGCCTATAACGACGCCTTCCTGCTGATCTCGCTGATCGCCAGCCTAGCGCTGGGGGGCCTTCTCATCCACCTCGCCGTCCTGCGCCTCAGGGCGCAATCCGCCACCGCCCCTGCCCCGGCAGCCGGCTGACTCACATCGACCATGACCCGCCTCTTCCGCTCCGTCTCGACCTATATCGCGCTCGCCATCGGCCTCGTCGGCCTCGCCGTGATCCTCTACGCATGGCGGCTGCCGCCCTTTGCCAACGCCATCGAGACCACCGAGAACGCCTATGTGCGCGGCCAGATCACGGTCATCGCGCCCCAGCTCGCCGGCTATGTCGCCGAGGTGCCTGTCCAGGATTTCGCGACGGTCAAGCAGGGCGACCTACTGCTACGCATCGACGACCGCATCTATGCGCAGAAGCTGGAGCAGGCCCGCGCCTCACTCGCCGCCCAGCGCGCAGCGCTCGCCAATTCCGAGCAGTCCCGCGCCGCCGCGGAGGCAAGGCTGCGTGCCAGCGAGGCCAATGTCGCCGGCGCCGAGGCCGCGCTGCGCACCGCCGAAGCGAACTGGGGCCGCATCGAACCGCTGCGCGAGCGCGGCGTCGTCAGCCAGACCAGCACCGACCAGAGCCAGCAGGCGCTCGACCAGTCCCGCGCCTCGCTCACAGCGGCTCACGCCGCCGTCGACGTCGCGCGACAGGACGTCCAGACTGCCATCGTCAACCGCCAGTCGCTGGAGGCGGCGGTCGAGGGTGCGATGGCCGCCGTCCACCTCGCCGAGATCGATATGCAGAACACCCGCATCACCGCGCCCCAGGACGGGCGGCTCGGCGAGGTCTCGGCCCGGCTCGGCCAATATGTCTCGGCCGGCACGCAGCTCATGGCGCTGGTGCCCGCCCAGACCTGGGTCATCGCCAATTTCAAGGAAACCCAGCTGCCCGGCATGCGCGTCGGTCAGCCGGTGAGCTTCACCGTCGATGCGCTGCGCCATGCCACGCTGACCGGCAAGATCGAGCGCTTCTCACCGGCAGCGGGCTCCGAGTTCAGCGTGATCCGTGCGGACAATGCCACCGGTAACTTCATCAAGATCGCCCAGCGCGTGCCGGTCCGCATCGCCGTCGAACCGGGCCAGCCCCTGGCGGGAGAGCTGGCGCCCGGCATGTCGGTGGTCGTCAGCGTCGATACCTCGCGGCGCTGACCCCGCGCCACATCAACCCAGCGTCGCGAGCCGCTCCAGCAGAAGCCCAGCGTCGTCAGCGTTCTGGTAGAGGCCGAAGCCGAGACGCAGCCGGTCGCCGCGCAGGTCGACGGTAATGCCGGCCCGCGCCAGCCGCTCATGCCAGAGCGGCGCATCGGCATGGCGGAACGTCAGGAAATTGCCGCGGGCCGGTTCGGAGAGCGGCAGCGCGAGGTTCTCCGGCGCAAGCACGCCGCAGGGCCGGCGCGCCAACCCCTCCGCGATGATCGCCTGAAGGGCATGGGCGTGGTCGTGGATCGCCGACACATCGAGGCCCTTCGCATCGAGCCAGTCGAACACGGCGCCCATACGGTAGAGACCCGATGGATCGAAGGTCGCCCCCATGAAGCGCCAGCCCGTCTCGGCATAGCCGACGCCGCCCTGCGGCCCGGAGAGCGCGCCGAACGAAGCATACCAGCCGGTGTCGCGCGGCCGCATGGCGAAGCCGGGCGGGCAGTGCATGAAGCAGGCGCCCTCGCCCGCCATGGCGTATTTGTAGCCGCCAGCGATGTAGAAGGCCTTGTCGGCGATGGCCGAGAGGTCGGTCGGCCGCGCTAGAAAGCCGTGATAGCCGTCGATGACGACAAGACGGCCGGGCGCGGAGACCCCCGCAACCAGCCCTTCCAGATCGGTCAGCGCATAGCCGGAATTGAACTGCACCTGGCTGACGAAGACCATATCGGGGTCGCCCGCCTTCGCCGCCGCGATCAATCGTTCCGTCAGGCTGGCGAAAGGCTCGGCCGGCACGATGGTGAGCGCGATCAGTCCCTCCTCCGCCAGCCGTTCGATCTGCCGGCGGAAGGAATGGAATTCGGCGTCGCTCGTCAGGATGCGCGGCACGCGGTCCCGCGGCAGGCAGGAAAGCAGCCGGTTGACGAATTCATGGGTGTTGTTGGCCGGCACGAGCCCGTCGATGCCGGGCAGGTTGAGGCGCTTCGCCACGCCCTCAGCCACCTTCCGCCAGACCGGGCCGAGAACCTCTTCCCATTTGCCGTCGACCAGGCGGGCGGCATCGTCCCAGCAGCGCAGATGCGCCTCTCGCGTGACATCGGGCCAGAAATGATGGCTATGGGCGGCGAAATGCAACTCAGCCGGCCAGTTCTGGCGGAAGTGGGAGAAGTCGGCGGCAAGATTGAAGGGCGGCTGTCCGAGCCCTGCGGGAACAGTCGTCGCCTGGTCGCTCGCCATCGCCATGTCCTGTTCGCTTTGCTCACGCGGCAAAATACTTTAAGCTTAAAATATATCGCGCCTTCCCTTCGTCAAGGCGCATGGCGAGCGAGGGCAGAGCAAATGGGCACCGGCACAGGCGAGCACCACAGCCGCATCGAACCGGGCATGCAGACCGACTTCAAGGAGCGCATGGATTACGGCTCCTATCTCGGCCTCGATCTGCTGCTGGCAGCGCAGAAGCCGCTGAGCGACGCCCCCGACGAGCTGCTCTTCATCACCATTCATCAGGTCCAGGAACTCTGGCTGAAGCTGGCGGCGCATGAGCTCGACGGCGCCATCGCGGCGATCCGGGACGACCAGTTGCAGCCTGCCTTCAAGTCGCTGGCGCGCGTCTCGCGCATCCAGGCCCAACTCGTCACCGCCTGGGACGTGCTCTCGACGATGACGCCGGCCGACTACCTCGCGTTTCGTGACGCGCTCGGCCAGTCCTCCGGCTTCCAGTCCTACCAGTATCGCGCGCTGGAGTTCCGCCTCGGCGCCAAGGACCCGCGCATGCTGGCGATGCACCGGCACCATGCCGAGCATCACGCCCATCTGCAGGCGCTGCTGGAAGCGCCGAGTCTTTATGATGAAGCGCTGCGCCTGCTCGCCCGGCGCGGGCTGCCGATCCCGGCGGACTGTGTCGAGCGCGACTGGAGCGTGCCGCACGCCGCGAGCGACGCCGTAAAGGCCGCCTGGCTGACGATCTACCGGGACACGCAGCACCATTTCGATCTCTACGAGCTGGCCGAGGAGCTGGTCGATCTCGAGGACCAGTTCCAGCAATGGCGCTTCCGCCACATGAAGACGGTCGAACGCATCATCGGCTTCAAGCCGGGCACCGGCGGCTCCAGCGGCGTGAAGTTCCTGAAGACCGCGCTGGAGCGCTCCTTCTTCCCCGAACTCTGGCAGTTGCGCAGCGAGCTGTGACCACGGACCCGGCCGCTCTCATGCTGCTCCAGACCTCTGCGTCGCGGCGATGACGCTCCTGCACGGCGTCGATTGTCCGGCTTCATTGGAACTGCTACATAGTGGCCATGTCGCCGTGTGAGCATCATTTGCAGCGCTTCTGCGCCGTGCAGGGAGAGGGCCATCTGCCGCCCCTGCCGACGACGCAGGATTTTGCCGCGCTGCATGACCATGCCCGCCTGCCGTGGCGCTTCTTCGGCCGCTTCACCGCCTCCATCGCCGCGGGCCTTACCGGCGCCTGAGACCGGCCGCTTCCGCGCGGCCGGCGACAGGCGACTGATTTGAGCGCGTCGGAATGACCGGCGCGGCGATGCATCGATTTTCCAGATCACAATTCCCAAGACCGAGACCAAGCCATGACTGCGTCAACAGGCCCCCGCACCCTCTACGACAAGATCTTCGACGATCACGTCATCGACCGGCAGGAAGATGGCACCTGCCTGCTCTATATCGACCGCCACCTCGTCCATGAGGTCACCAGCCCGCAGGCCTTCGAGGGCCTGCGCATGACCGGCCGCAAGGTCCGCAGCCCTGAGAAGACGCTCGCCGTCGTCGACCACAACATCCAGACGACCGACCGCTCCAAGGGCATCCAGGAAGAGGAAAGCCGCATCCAGGTCGAGGCGCTCGCCAAGAACGCCAAGGACTTCGGCGTCGAGTACTTCAACGAGCTCGACAAGCGCCAGGGCATCGTCCACATCGTCGGCCCCGAGCAGGGCTTCACCCTGCCGGGCACCACGATCGTCTGCGGCGACTCGCACACCTCGACCCACGGTGCCTTCGGGGCGCTGGCGCACGGCATCGGCACCTCCGAAGTCGAGCACGTCCTCGCGACGCAGACGCTGATCCAGAAGAAGGCGAAGAACATGCTCGTCCAGGTGGACGGCACGCCTGCTCCCGGTGTCGGCGCCAAGGACATTACGCTCGCCATCATCGGCGAGATCGGCACCGCCGGCGGTACCGGCTCGGTGATCGAGTACGCCGGCGAGGCTATCCGCGGCCTCTCGATGGAAGGCCGCATGACCGTCTGCAATATGTCGATCGAGGGCGGCGCCCGCGCCGGCATGGTCGCGCCCGACCAGAAGGCCTTCGACTACCTGCAGGGCCGCCCCAAGGCGCCGAAGGGCGAGGCCTGGGACGCCGCCCTGCGCTACTGGGAGACGCTGCGCTCCGACGAGGGCGCGCATTTCGACCGCATCGTGAGGCTCGACGCCGCCAACCTGCCGCCGATCGTCTCCTGGGGCACGAGCCCGGAGGACGTCATCTCGGTCACCGGCGCGGTGCCCGATCCGGAGCTGATCGCGGACGAGGTCAAGCGTGCCTCGAAGAAGCGCGCGCTCGATTACATGGGCCTGACCGCCGGCACCAAGATGACCGAGATCCCGCTCGACGTGATCTGGATCGGCTCCTGCACCAACGGCCGCATCGAGGATCTGCGCACGGTGGCGAAGATCGTCGAGGGCAAGAAGGTCCATGACAGCCTGGACTACGCCATGATCGTGCCGGGCTCCGGCCTGGTGAAGCAGCAGGCGGAGCTGGAAGGCCTCGACAAGATCTTCCTCGCCGCCGGCTTCGAATGGCGTGAGCCGGGCTGCTCGATGTGCCTCGGCATGAACCCGGACCAGCTCAAGCCCGGCCAGCGCGCCGCCTCGACCTCGAACCGCAACTTCGAGGGTCGTCAGGGCTATCGCGGCCGCACGCACCTCGTCTCGCCGGCGATGGCAGCGGCAGCGGCGCTGACCGGTCATTTCGTCGACGTCCGCACGCTGGGTTGAGCGGCAAACGCGGGGACCGCATCATGTCGAACGATCCCCGCGAAGCTGCACGCGAAGCCGAGGCCAAGGCGGCGCTGGAGCGCGTCAAGCGCGACAGCGAAACCGTGCTCGGCTCCTCGATGAACCGGGCGGCGCAGCATTTCTCGGGCGCCGACGCGCCCGAGGGCGACCGCATCGAGCTCTGGGGCCGGCGCATCGGCCGCTCCCTCTCGCTGCTGGGCGTCATCGTGCTGGCCTGGTGGCTCGGCCATCAGTTGAAATTCTGGTGACGGATATGGACGCCGTGGCGACCAAAAGCAGGGACATCAACTGGGACGGGGCCAAGGCCCCGTCGCTGGAGGCGTTCGAGGTGCTGGCGCAGGCCGCCTTCGACCGCCTGCCGGACGAGTTCCGCGCGCTCTGCGCCGACGTCGTCTTCAACGTCACCGAGTTTCCCGAGGACGACGTGCTGAAGGAGCTGGAGGCGGAGAGCCCCTTCGACCTGCTCGGCCTCTTCAGCGGTGTCGGTCTGCCCCAGCAGGGCTATTCTCCGCAAACCGGCCAGATGCCCAACACCATCCATCTCTATCGCAGGCCGATCCTCGACTACTGGGCTGAGAATGACGAGAGCCTCGGCGCCATCGTCACCCACGTCATGGTCCACGAGATCGGCCACCATTTCGGCTTCTCCGACGAGGACATGGAAGCCATCGAACAGGCAGCCGGCTGAGCCGGCCTTCACGCAAGGACAAGAACCATGCAGCCCTTCACCACGCTGACCTCGACGCCCGCTCCGATGAAGGTGGTCAATGTCGATACCGACATGATCATCCCCAAGCAGTATCTGAAGACGATCAAGCGCACCGGCCTCGGCACCGCGCTGTTCTCGGAGATGCGCTACAAGGAGGACGGCTCCGAGAACCCGGATTTCGTGCTGAACCAGCCGGCCTATCGCAAGGCTGAAATCCTTGTCGCTGGCGACAATTTCGGCTGCGGCTCCTCGCGCGAGCATGCTCCCTGGGCGCTGCTCGACTTCGGCATCCGCTGCGTGATCTCCACGAGCTTCGCCGACATCTTCTACAACAACTGCTTCAAGAACGGCATCCTGCCGATCAAGGTCACGCCCGCGCAGCTCGACATGCTGTTCGACGACGCCGAGCGCGGCTCCAACGCGACGCTGACGATCGACCTCGCGAACCAGACCATCAAGGGCCCGGATGGCGGCGAGATCAGCTTCGAGATCGACCCCTTCCGCAAGCACTGCCTGCTCAACGGCCTCGACGACATCGGCCTGACCATGGAGAAGGAGTCGAAGATCGAGGCCTTCGAGGACAAGCTGAAGCAGCGCGCCTGGGCTTGATTCCATGCGTCATTCTCGGGCCGCGCACAGCGCGGACCCGAGAATCCCATGGCCAGGCTGCGGCAAGAGATGCTCGGGTCTTCGCCCGAGCATGACGGCCGGCGCTAAACCACCAGCCCCTGCATCGGCCTGAGATCGCCCGTACCGGGAAAGACCTTCTCGGCCAGCACCGGTCCCGAGAGCCCGAACAGATCGGCCACCACGCCCTTGGCGACCGCGCGGATATCGGTCGTCGGCCTGAGGTCGCGGTTCTGGAAGAGCTGCTCCGTCTTGAGCCCCGGCCAGTCCGTAATCATCCGGCCCCCCTTCACCGCGCCACCGACGAGGAAGGCGACCGTGCCGGTGCCGTGGTCGGTGCCGACCGTGCCGTTGACGGCGGCCGTGCGGCCGAACTCGGTCGCGACCATCACCACGGTGTCCTTCCAGACCGGCGCCAGCCCCTGCTCCAGCGTTGCGAAAGCCCCGTCCAGGCCGCCGAGCAGATTCGCCAGCCGTCCCTTGGCGCCGCCCTCATTGGCATGGGTGTCCCAGCCCTCGAAGGCGAGCGCGGCGATGCGCGGCCCGTCATCGGCGCCGATGAGCCCGGCGACACCCTCAGTGATCCGGCGCATGCCGTCGGCCGTGTCCGGCCCGCCGCCGCCTTTCGGCTCGGCCATGCCGCTGCGCCGTGCCAACCCCTCGGTCTCGATCGCCTGCTGCAACGCCGCGGCAAGGCCCGGATCGCGCTGACCGTAGAGATCGGCCAGCCGCATCGTCAGGTCGACGCCGGCCCGCGCCATGCGCGGCGGCGCCCAGCCGAGCACAGGCGCCTGCCCGCGCACCACCAGCGGCGGCACGACGCCGACGCCGAGGACGCCCTTGCGCGAGATGCCCTCCCCGGCCGGCAGGCTTGCGATCAGCCGGTTGAGCCAGCCGTTCTCGGTGTGGCCCGGCCCCGGCTGGCCGCTCTCCAGCACATCCTGCCCGTCGAAATGCGAACGCTCGCGATAGCCTGTGGCGGCAGCATGGACGATCGCCGCCCGCCCCTCGCGATAGAGCCGGGCGAGGTTTGGCATCGCCGGATGAAGATAGAAGAAGCCGTCGAGCGGCAAGGCCGCCTCGGGGCCGTCCTTGGCCAGCGCGATGCCTTCGCGCAGGCCGGCATAATCGGGGTCGCCGATCGGCGGCACCGCCGAAAGCCCGTCGAGCGCCCCGCGCAGCACCACCAGCAGGAAGCGCGGATCGCGGCTGCCCGGCGCCGCATAGGCGAATTTCGGCACGAAGGACCAGGCGAAGAGCGCGCCCGCCGCGCCGAGCGCGGCGCGCCGCGACGGCGTCATCCGTTCGCAATCATCGTCGTCGTGGTGATCCATCGGCCTCACCTCCGCTGGAATTCGGGCGACATCAGCAGCAGCGCCAGCGCCTGCGGCCGGCTCTCCGCCCGCGCCACCGCCTGCTTCGTTTCGGGCGAGAGGATCGGACCGAGAATGTCCTCGCTCAGGCTGCGCGGGTCGGGCACCGCATTCGCCGCCTGCCGGCCCCAGCCGGCAGCGACGTCGATGCGCGTCTTGATGCCTTCGGCCGAGGCCCAGGCGGCATTGGTGTCGGCATAGCCGTTCGGCCCGGAGGGCTGCCAGAAGGGTTGGCCCATCGCCGCCAGCGGCCCGACGATCTGGCCGAAATCGGGCTGGCGCCCGAGTGCCCGGTAAGACGCGAGGAGGAATTCCTGTGGCGTGCGGATCTTGCTCGCTGGCGCTGCCCACGCCGCGTTGCTGCCGATCAGCGCCAGATAGACGGCAGGCAGGTCGCCATCGCTCTGACGGAAGGTCGTGGCCAGCAGGTCGACGAGCTCGCGCGAAGGATCGTCCGCCACGAAATGCCGGGCGAGCTTCGTGGCGATGAAACGCGCCGTGGCGGGATGGCGTGCGAGGTCGGTCAGCGCCGCGACGCCCTGCGCCCGTCCGGGTTGGTCGTAAGCCCGGCCGAGCAGCGGCGTCACGCCGGGCTCGTGCAGACCGGCATTGAAGGCAAAGGAGCCGGGAAAGCCCAACACACCCTCGCGGCCCACGACAGTCCAGCCCGTGATGATGCGGGCGAGATTGGTGACATCAGCCTGGCTGTAGCCGCCGGAGACGCCGAGCGTGTGCAGCTCCATGATCTCGCGGGCAAGGTTCTCGTTCAGCCCGCGCCCGCGCCGCCGGCCCGCCGGAGAGTTGGGACCGACCGACTGACGGTTGTCGAGAAAGTCGAGCATCGCCGGGTGGCTCTCGGCCGCAACCAGCATGTCCTCGAAGCGGCCGAAGACATGCGGGCGGATGGCCTCGCGCTCATAGCTTCCCGCCATGATCCGGGACATGTTGCTCTTGGTCGCACCGATGCAGAAATGGTTCGACCAGAACATCACCAGCCGCTCGGTAAAGCCGGTCTCGGCCGCGAGCGCCAGATCAACCCGCGCCTTCACCTCGTCGCGATAGGTGCGATAGGGCAGCGCCGGCTCGTTCGATGCCTTCGGAGGCTGTGCCATCTGGTTCTGCGACGGGCCGGGCTGCGCTTCGGCCTGCTGTGTCGCATTGGCGACCTGCATCCCCTGCGCAGGCGGCTGCCTAGCCGAACGCTTCGCTTCGCGCTCGCGCTTCTCCTCGTCCTCGAAAGCGTAGAGCGCCTTGCCGATCTCGGCCGCTCCTGAAAGCAGCGCACCCTGAGGCTGCGCAACAACCCCGCTCGCGATCTCTGCCAGCAGCCGGTCCCGCGCCTGCCGGCGCACGGCCTCGCCCTGCCCCGGCTTCGGCCCGAGGCCGAAACGCTGCAGGGCGACGGCTCCTGCCTTCAGATCGTCCGGTCCCGCCATGCCGCCGGCCTCCGCTGACCATCCGCACCAGCATCCACAGCGACTATGGCAAAAAAGCAAAGGGATTCATGACAATTCGGCAATGTTCGAGCATCCCGGCGTCGACTCGAGTGCACTTGCGCGGTTGCGACAGCATCGAGGCGCTGGCACCGTGCGCTGAAACGGAGCTCGGGATGACCATCGACGAAGCCAGCATCGACCGGCGCATCCGCGCCAGCTTCGCCAAGCAGGGCCTGATGCAGACCCTCGGCGCCAGCGTCACCCATGTCTCGCCGGGGCAGGTGGAGATCGCGCTGGTTCCCAGGCCGGAAATCTCGCAGCAGCACGGCTTCGTCCATGCCGGCGCGGTGAGCTCCATCGCCGACAGTGCGGCCGGCTATGCCGCTCTCAGCACACTCCCGGCGGACCGCGGCGTTCTGACGGCCGAGTTCAAGATCAATCTTCTGGCTCCGGCAGCGGGCCGGCGCCTGATCGCACGCGGCAAGGTGGTGAAAGGCGGCCGAACCCTGATCCTCACTCAAGCCGAGGTTTTTGCCGAGAATGACGGCAAGGAGCGGCTCGTCGCCCTGCTGACGGCGACGCTGATGGCGATCGAAGGCCGCGACGGCATCGTCGACTGAAGTCCGTGCCATCCGGGCGAGCGGAGAGGCAGGCGCCGCGCTGCTACATCACGACCGTGATCGTCTCTGCCGCCCGCGTCAGACCCGTGTAGAGCCAGCGCGCCCGGTGCTCGCGGAAAGCGAAGCTCTCATCGAAGAGCACAACGTCATCCCATTGCGAGCCCTGCGACTTGTGCACCGTGAGCGCATAGCCGAAGGTGAACTCGTCGGTGTGCTTGCGCAGCTCCCACGGCACCTCCTCCTCGGTGCCGTCGAAGAAGTTCGGCAGCACCGAGACCTTCACCGCCTTGGCGCCGGTGTCGTCCTCCGGCGTCACGCGCATGGTGACCAGCCCCTTCTTCGAGGTCTTGATCTCCTGCACGATCCAGGAGCCGCCATTGAGCAGCCCCTTGCTCTTGTCGTTGCGTAGGCAGACCAGCTTCTCGCCGGCAACGGGGCTGTTGTCCGTGCGCCCCATCAGCTGGCGGATGCGGGCATTGTAGTTGCGCCGCGTCTTGTTCATGCCGACCAGGACCTGATCGGCCGCCATGACGATCTCCGGGTTGACCTCGTCGCGCCGGATCACGCGGCTCGGGCCGTAATCGCCGTATTCGAGCCTGCCACCCTCGCGCACGATCATCGACATCCGCACGATCGGATTGTCCGCCGCCTGCCGATGCACTTCGGTCAGCATCACGTCGGGTTCCTGCTCGGTGAAGAAGCCGCCGCCCTTGACCGGCGGCAGCTGTGCCGGATCACCCAGCACCAGTACCGGCGTGCCGAAGGAGAGCAGGTCGCGCCCGAGTTCCTCGTCCACCATCGAGCATTCGTCGATGATGATCAGCTTGGCCTTGGCGGCGGCGCTCTCGCGGTTGAGCACGAAGGTCGGGCTCTCCTCCTCGACCCCGCGCGAGCGATAGATCAGCGAGTGGATGGTCTGCGCACCGGTGCAGCCCTTGTTGCGCAGCACGAGCGCGGCCTTGCCGGTATAGGCGGCGAAGACGACCTCGCCGTCGACCGCCTCGGCGATATGGCGCGCCAGCGTCGTCTTGCCGGTGCCGGCATAGCCGAACATGCGGAAGAGCTGCGGCTCGCCGGCCTGCAGCCAGCGCGCCACGGCGGTCAAAGCCGCATCCTGCTGGGGCGACCAGCTCATCGCGAAGGAGACGTCGAAAAAGGCATGGCCCAGATGGGGCAGAGTCGCGCGCCAAAGGCAAGCGCGACGATGCTTCAGGCCGCGCGCAGGCGCCGGACGAAGGCGCCGGCTTCCGCCTGCAGCGCATTGATCCGCCGGTCAAGCTCGCCGGCGCTCTCAGCGCCCATATCGGCCTGCCCGACGGTCTGCAGATTGGCCGTTGCGATCTCGGACATCGCGATCGCGGCTGTCGCGGTCACATCCGAGATGCGCCCGACCGTCTCGCCAAGCGAGCCGAGAAGCTCGACGTGCGATCCGACCATCGTCGCGATCTCGGTGCCGGTCTGCTCGACCGCCGCGACGCTCGCCCCGATGGCCGAGACGGCCTGCGCCGCGTGCGACAGGGCTTCGTCGGCCTGCGCGATGCGATGGACGATCCGCGCGGCAGCCTCCGACGCCTGGTTCGCCAGTGTCTTCACCTCGGCGGCGACGACAGCGAAGCCGCGTCCCTGCGCTCCGGCGCGCGCCGCCTCGATCGTGGCGTTCAGGGCCAGCAGATTGGTCTGGCGCGCGACCGCCTCGATGATGCCGACGACATCGCGGATTTGTGCGGCGTTCTCCGTCAGCCGCGAGACCAGAGCGTGGGTTCCTGCCGCTTCGCGGGTCGCGGCGGTTGCCATCTCCGAGACACGCCTGACCTCGGCATTGATCTGCCCGATGACATGCTCCATCCGCAGCGCGGCCTCGCTGGAACGAATCGCCTCGACCCCGGCTCCGTCGACGGAAGCAGCAGCCGTCTCCGTGCTCTTCGAGACCTGATGGACCCGCACCGCCGAGTCCTGCAGCGCCATGCGCAGCACTTCGCTCTCCCGCCCGATCTCGCCGAGCAGCACGCCGAGCCGCGTCTCGAATTCGTCGGCGATCCGGGCAAGCTCCGTGCTGCGCATCTGCGCGTGGCGCCGCGCATCGCCCGCTTCCGCCTCGCGTGTCACCAGCGTCGCTCTAACCTCGCTGAACTGGCGCACGACGCGGGCGAGTTGGCCGATCTCGTCGGCCCTCCCGCGATAGGGCACCTCGATGACCCGGTCCGAGGCCGCGGCCTCACCGATCGCGGCCATCAGGCGTCGCAGAGGCCGCGTCAGATGGCTGCGGAGCAGCAGCAAAGTCGCGAGCCCACCGCCCAGCGGCAACAGGCAGGCAAACAGAATGGTCCAGAGGCGGACATTGCCTGCGCGCTCCCCGGCACGGGCCGTCGCCTCGCTGGCCCGACGCGCAAGCTGGTCGCGCAAGGTCGATGTCGTCGTGATGATCTGGTCGACATTGATGCGCGCGTCTTCGGCCCCGGCTTCCAGAAGTGCCGCCTTCGCCGAAACCCGGCGGCCGATGTCGACGATGCCGCGCTGGAAGGCGATGAATGTGCGGATCCGCGCGTCCAGGGTCGGGTTGGCCTCGCGCAAGGCCGCAGGCAAGGCCGAGATCAGATGCGCGCGTGCCGCATCGACCAGATCAAGGGAGCCCTCCAGCCGCTCGAGCATGGCTTCGACCTGCGGCTTCGACATCTCAGGATCGATATTGCTCAGCAGTGCCGTGGCGGCGACACGGCTGGACAGCAAGGAAGCGCTGCTGGCGAGGCCGATATCGGTGAAGGCGGCGGCATCGATGCGCCGGGCCTCGTCGAAGCCGCGCAACGCGCTGAAGAGGCCGAGCGCCCCGGCGAGGCTCAGCAGCGCGAAGAATGCCATGATCTTCGCCGTCAATCCCAGTCGCCTCATGGTCGTCACCACCTCGTAGCCAGGGCTCCTTTCGCAGATGCGAGCGAACGCAAGGTTAATGCGAACTGACATACCAAAACAAAATCAATATTTTAGCCGATTACATAATGATGAAGACAGCCGCTCTGCGGTTCGCCTCCGCCGCCATTGCCCGCGAAGATGAGGCAGCCTAGCTTCGCGACATGAGACCTCGCGCCACCCGGATTCTCCTGCTCTGTCTTGGCCTTGCGCTGGCAGCCTATGCAGCCTTCGTCCTTTCGCCCTGGCCTTCGACCCTGCTGACGCGGCTTGCCTTCGGCTACGGCGCCGCGAAGACCAATGCCGCCCTCGCCAAACATGTTCCGACCAGTATCCGCGAGCAGCTCGATATCCGCTATGGCGCAGCGGAAGAGGCACGGCTCGATGTCTATCTTCCGCAAGGCGATGCCAAGCCGGGGCGACCGACCGTCGTCTGGATCCATGGCGGCGCCTTCGTCGCCGGCGACCGCCGGGATGTCGCTCCCTATCTGAAGATCCTGGCCGGGCGCGGATTTCCCACCGTTGCCGTGGGCTATACCCGTGCACCGACCGCCCGCTATCCCGAGCCGGTTCTGCAGGTGAACGAGGCGCTCGGCTTTCTGCAGCGCGAAGGTCAACGTCTCGGCCTCGATCCCAGCCGAATTGTGCTTGCAGGTGACTCGGCCGGCGCCCATGTTGCAGCGCAACTCGCCGCCGGCCTGACAGGCGGGGACTATGCCGAGCTGCTCGGCCTGAAGCCGACCGCGTCACCTGCAACCTTGCGGGGCGTTGTACTGTTCTGCGGCGCCTTCGACCCGACAGCGTTCGAGCTGACCGGTCCCTTCGGCGGCTTCATCCGCTCCGTGCTCCTGGCCTATTTCGGCACGTCGAATCCGTTCGACAACGAGCGCATCACAGAGGCCGCGGTGCCTCGCTATGTGACGGAAGCCTTTCCCCGCAGCTTCATCTCGGTCGGCAACGGCGACCCGCTGGCACCACAATCGGTGGTGATGGCCCAGGCCCTGCGCGACCGCGGCGTCAAGGTCGACACGCTGTTCTTCCCGCCGGAGACCGAGCCGAAGTTGCCGCACGAGTACCAGTTCGATCTCGATCGCCCCGAGGGCAGGCAGGCGCTGGACCGGCTGACGGCGTTCATCCAAAGCGTCGCACCTTAGGGCCCCTCACAGCACCAGCCGGAGCAGGGGCCGCCCCGGCTTCTGTCGGGCCACCTCGACAAACCCGGCGCGTCGGAGCACGCTTTCCGGTCCGACATAGAGCCCGTCGGCGCTGCGCTTCTCCCGGTTGTCCATCGCTGCGGCCTCGATCAGCCGTGCACCGCTCTCCCGCGCGAAATCGACCGCGCCCTCGATCAGCGCGCCGGTGACGCCCTGCCCGCGAAATCCGCGCCTGACAAAAAAGCAGGAAGCTGCCCAGTTGCGCTCATCCTCGGCCGGCGCGTCCGGCAGCGGTGTCGAGGCGCGGCGCGGATTGTTCCACTCGGGCACATGTGCCCGCGGCCCCACCTGCAGCCAGCCGACGGCCTTGTCCTCCGCATAGGCCAACACGCCCGGAGGCGGCCCGCGCTTCACCCGTTCCTCGAACAGCCGGCGCGCGCCCTCGCCGAGCAACGGCTTGCGCAATCGTTGCGGCATGCGGAAATGATTGCACCAGCAGCCATAGCAAGGCCCCTGCGGCCCGAAGAGATCTTCCAGATCGCTCCAGCGCTCCGGCGTGAGCGGCACCACGGAAAAACCTGTTCGGTCCATCGCGACCTTCCCTTCAATGGCGATGCGAGACGGCTGGACAGGAAGCCGACATCGGCAGATCACTAGGCGACACAGCCGGAGACCGCGCCATGTCGCTTGAAGTCTACGCCGCCTATCTGCTCGCCTGCATCGTCATCATTATCGTTCCCGGCCCCACGGTCACGCTGATCGTCGCCAACAGCCTGAAGCACGGTACCCGCGCCGGCCTCCTCAATGTGGCAGGAACCCAGGCCGGCCTCGCGATCATGGTCATCGTCGCTGGCATCGGGCTGAGCTCGGTCATTGCAGCGCTCGGCCACTGGTTCGAGTGGCTGCGGCTGGCCGGCGCCGCCTATCTGATCTGGCTGGGCTGCAAGATGTTCCGCTCGGCTGGCGCCGGCCTCGACGGCAGCGCGCCGGCTAAGCCGCCGCGCGGCGGCTTCTTCCTGCAGGGCGCGCTCGTCGCCCTCAGCAATCCGAAGACGCTGCTGTTCTTCGGCGCCTTCTTCCCGCAATTCCTCGATCCGTCGCGGGACCAGGCCACCCAGATTGCGATCATGGGCGCGACGGCGCTGGCCTTCGCCGCGCTCAGCGATGGCGCTTATGCGGTATTGTCCGGGCGCGCCGGCCACATGCTCTCGCAGCGGCGCGTCCGGCTCCTGTCGAAGCTCAGCGGCGGCTTCCTGGTCGGCGGCGGCCTCTGGCTCGCCTCGACACGGGCGAACTGAGCGGCCACTGGCCTCGCCTCACCAGGCGATTCTTTCGCCCGTGTAGTCGCGGAAACTGTTGGTCTCGCCCATGCCGGAAGCGTCGATGGTGCGGATCAGCCCCCCGGCGCTCTCGGCCGGGGTGATGTCGGCGCCGCTGCCGCCCATGTCGGTCTGGACCCAGCCGGGGTGGAACAGCAGCACGCTGACATTGCGCTCGCGCACGCTGTTTCCGAACACCACCATCGCCATATTCACCGCCGATTTGGACGAGCGGTAGATCAGGGCGTTGCCGGGATTGGCGCCGATCGAGCCCATGCGGCTCGAGATCGTCGCGATCTTACGGCCCTGCCCGGCCTCGATATTCGGCAGGAAAGCCTGCGCCACCCTGATCGGCGCGTAGACATTGACCTCGAAGACCTCGCGCCAGGCGTCGAAATCGACGTCGAGCCCGCCCTGCCGGTCGCGTGGACCATAGAGGCCGGCATTGTTGAGCAGCACGTCGATGGCACGGCCGGCCAGCGCTTCCTTGGCAGCGGCGACGCTCGCATCGGAGGTGACGTCGAGTTCGACCAGCGTCACTGCCCCGGGATGCGCGGCCGCGAGCTCGCCGAGCGCTCCGCCCCAGGGGTTGCGCGCCGCGGCGATGACATGGTCGCCCCGGCGCAGCAATTCGATGGTGAGCGCGAGCCCGATGCCGCGATTGGCGCCGGTGATCATCCAAGTCTGAGGCATGAGAGTCTCCTTACAGAAGACTCTCAGCTAGGCCCCTTCGGGAAGGCTTGCCAGAGCGGCCAACGCAATTTCGTCATGCTCGCCCTTGTGGCGAGCATCCACATCCTGAGCACGACCTTCGACCAGCGAAGACATGGATGGTCGGGACAAGCCCGACCATGACGGGAAAATGCGCCTCAGCCCTTCGCCTTGCCGTAGCCCCCCGCCGTCGGCGTGATCACCGTCACGGCCTCTCCGGCTTCCAGCAGCGTTTGGTCGGACGGCTTCAGTTCCTCGATCGCGCCCGAGAGCCTGCGCACCAGCGTCCTCCCGAGCTGGCCGGGCTCGCCGCCGTTCACACCGAAGGGGCGAACCCTGCGGTGCGAGGCGAGGATCGCGCAGTCCATCGTCTTGAGGAAGCGGATGGTGCGGCTGGTGCCGTCGCCGGCCGTCCATTCGCCCTTGCCGCCGGAACCGGGACGGATGTGGAAATCCTCCAGCACGACCGGGAAGCGTGTCTCCAGGATCTCGGGATCGGTCAGCCGCGAATTGGTCATGTGGACATGCACGCCCGAGGTGCCGTTGAAGCCGGGGCCTGCCGGCGAGCCCGAGCAGATCGTCTCGTAGTACTGGTATTGGTCGTTGCCGAAGGTGAGATTGTTCATCGTGCCTTGCGACGCCGACATCGCCTGAAGCGCACCGAACAGCGTGTTCGTCACCGCCTGCGACACCTCGACATTTCCAGCCACCACGGCGGCCGGATAGCGCGGCGCCAGCATCGAGCCTTCCGGCACGACGATCCGGATCGGCCTGAGGCAACCGGCATTCATCGGGATCGCGTCGTCGACCATGACGCGGAAGACGTAGAGCACGGCAGCGCGCGTCACCGGCGCCGGGGCGTTGAAGTTGTCCGGCCGCTGCTCGGAGGTGCCGGTGAAATCGACCGTCGCCTCGCGCTTCTCGCGGTGGATGGTGATCTTCACCTTGATCGCGCAGCCCTGGTCCATCGGATAGGTGAACTCGGCGTCGTGCAGCTTGGTCAGCAGCCGCGCCACACTCTCGGCCGCATTGTCCTGGACATGGCCCATATAGGCCTGCACCACGTCGAGGCCGAAGGAGCGGATCATCTTGCGCAGCTCCGCCACGCCTTTCTCGTTGGCCGCGATCTGCGCCTTCAAATCGTTGACGTTCTGCACGACGTTGCGGACGGGATAGCGTGCGCCGGTCAGGAGCTTGACGAGGTCTTCCTCGCAGAAGCGGCCCTGATCGACGATCTTGAAGTTGTCGATATAGACGCCTTCTTCCTCGATATTGGTCGCCAGCGGCGACATCGAGCCCGGCGCCGTACCGCCGACATCGGCGTGGTGGCCGCGGCTCGCCACCCAGAACAGGATCTCCTTGTCCTCGGCATCGAAGACCGGCGTGCAGACCGTGATGTCGGGCAGATGTGTGCCGCCGTTATAGGGCGCGTTGAGGCAGTAGACATCGCCCGGCTTGATGACCGGGTTGTTCGAGATGACCGTCTCGACCGAGCGGTCCATCGAGCCGAGATGCACCGGCATATGCGGCGCGTTGGCGACGAGCGCGCCGGTCTGATCGAAGACGGCGCAGGAGAAGTCGAGCCGCTCCTTGATGTTCACGGAATAGGCGGTGTTCTGCAGCGTCACGCCCATCTGCTCGGCGATCGACATGAACAGGTTGTTGAAGATCTCAAGCATGACCGGATCGGCCTTGGTGCCGATCGCGGCCTGCTGGACCAGCGCCTTCACGCGGACCAGGACGAGATGATCCTTGGCCGTCAGCTTCGCGCTCCAGCCATCCTCGACGACGACAGTCTGGTTGGGCTCGATGATGATCGCCGGACCGGCGACGCTCTGACCGGGTTGCATCGCCTCGCGCCGGACGATCGCCGCATCATGCCATTCGCCCTTCGAGAACAGCCGCGTGCGCTCGGCAACCGCCGGCTCGCCCGCCTGCTCGACGGTCGAGGCTTCCTCGAACTTCGCGCCGCCGCCGACAGCCTCGACCTCGACGGCCTCGACGACCAGCGCCTTGGTCTCGTCCATGAAGCCGAAGCGCGCCTTGTGCGCGGTCTGGAAGGCCTCCTGCATCGCGGCGCGCGTGCCGGCGGGAACCGCAATGGCGGTATCAGTGCCGGCATAGCGGATATGGGCTCTGGTATGGACGGCGATATCGCCCTCCGCTACGCCCTGCCCCGCGACCTCCGCCTTTGTCTCGGCCGCGAGCTTCTCGGCCACAGCCTCGATCGCGGTCTTCGCCTCGCCGTCGAGCGGGACATCGAGCGCCGCGGTGCGCGTCGAGCGGATTTCGGCGAGCCCCATGCCATAGGCCGAGAGCAGACCGGAGAACGGGTGCAGCAGCACGGTCTTGATGCCCAACGCATCGGCCACAAGGCAAGCGTGCTGGCCGCCGGCGCCGCCGAAGGAGTTCAGCGCATAGCGGGTGATGTCGTAGCCGCGCTGGACAGAGATCTTCTTGATCGCCTCGGCCATGTTGGCGACGGCGATCTGGATGAAGCCGTCCGCGACCTCCTCGGCCGAGCGGCCGTCGCCGACCTCCTTCGCCAGCGCGGCGAACTTCGCCCGCACCGTCCCGACATCGAGCGGCTGGTCCTGCTGCGGCCCGAAGATCATCGGGAAGTAGGACGGGATCAGCTTGCCGACCATGACATTCGCATCGGTCACCGCGAGCGGCCCGCCACGGCGATAGGCGGCCGGGCCGGGATTGGCGCCGGCCGAATCCGGACCGACGCGGAAGCGCGCGCCGTCATAGTGGAGAATCGAACCGCCACCGGCCGCGACGGTGTGGATCAGCATCATCGGCGCGCGCATGCGCACGCCGGCAACCTCGGTCTCGAAGGCGCGCTCATATTCGCCGTCGAAATGGGCCACGTCGGTCGAGGTGCCGCCCATGTCGAAGCCGATCACCTTGTCGAAGCCGGCCGAGCGGCCGGTCTCGGCGAGGCCGACCACGCCACCCGCGGGACCGGAGAGAATGGCGTCCTTGCCCTGGAAAAGCTCGGCTGCGGTGAGCCCGCCCGAGGACATCATGAACATCAGGCGGATGGGTTCCTCCCCTCCCCCTTGTGGGGAGGGGCTGGGGGTGGGGGGCGTCCCGCTTGGTGAGCGCTCACCCAGTCGTTCGCCCCCCCTCTCCATCTCTCCCCCACCAGGGGGGAGAGAGGCGCGCGCACCGGCATCGCCAGCAACAATCCCCAACTCCTCCGAAACCTGCTGCACATAGCGGCCAAGGATGGGCGAGAGATAGGCATCGACCACGGCGGTGTCGCCCCGGCCAACCAGCTTCACCAGCGGCGAGACCTCATGGCTGACCGAGACCTGCGGGAAGCCGATATCGCGAGCGATCCGGGCCGCGACCTGCTCATGGGCAGGATAGCGATAGCCATGCATGAAGACGATGGCGACGGCGCGGAAGCCGGCATCGTACTGCGCCTGCAGCGCCCTGCGGATCGCCGCCTCGTCGGGCGCACGTTCGATCGTGCCATCAGCCAGCACGCGCTCCTCGATCTCGATGACGTCTTCGTAGAGCTGCTCGGGCTTGATGATCTGCTTGGCGAAGATGTCGGGCCGCGCCTGGTAGCCGATGCGCAGCGCGTCGCGGAACCCCCTGGTGGTGACGAGCAGCGTCCGATCGCCCTTGCGCTCAAGCAGCGCGTTGGTGGCGACGGTGGTGCCCATGCGCACCTCGCCGACGGCGCCGGCCGGAATCGCCTCGCCCGCCTTCAACCCGAGCAGGTCGCGGATGCCCTGCACCGCGGCATCGCGATAGGCGCCGGGATTCTCCGAGAGCAGCTTCCTGGCATGGAGATTGCCAGCCGGATCACGCCCGATCACGTCGGTGAAGGTGCCGCCGCGATCGATCCAGAAGTCCCAAGACGCTGCCGACATAAGACGTTCTCCCCTCCGCCATGCCAGCGATGGATGACGCTGACGTTTCATCGATAAATCGTCGATGAGTTATTGACAAGGCGATTCCGCTGGCTACGATCCCGATTGTGGCTGGAACATGGCTGAGGGGCCGGGCCGGCACGAATGCGGAGGATGTGACGATGCGAGCAACCCTGGCAACCGGGCGCGCACGCGCCATCGACCTGCGGGAGCGGCGCGCGCCATGATCCGCAGGACGCTTGATGCGCTCTACCTCTGGGCCGGCTATGCGGCCGGTGTCTTCCTCGTCCTGATCTTCGTCCTGATGATGGTGATGTCGGTGGGCCGCGAGATCGGCTTCAACATCCCCGCCGGCGACGACTTCACCTCATGGTGCATGGCGGCGATGGCCTTCCTCGGCCTCGCCCACACCTTCAAATCCGGCGACATGATCCGCGTCGGGCTGCTGATCGACCATTTCAAGGGCCGCAAGCGCTGGTGCTTCGAGGTGTTCTCGCTCGTGCTCGGCCTCGGCTTCTCCGGCTTTTTCGCCTGGCACGCGGCGGTGATGACCTGGCAGTCCTTCGAGTTCAACGATGTCGCCGGCGGCGTCGTGCCGATGCCGCTCTGGATTCCGCAGCTCGGCTATTCCGGCGGACTGACCATCCTGTTCATCGCGATCCTCGACGAATTCGTCCATGTCGTGATCCGCGGCCAGGAGCCGCGCTACGAGAAGCCCCCTGCGCAAACCGACGAGGAGATCGTCGAGCGCGCCATGGCCAGCGGAGTGTGACGCATGGCAATGATCGAAATCTCGGGGCTTCTGCTCCTATTGCTGGCGATTTTCCTCGCCGGTGGCGTCTGGATCGCGATTTCGCTGATGGCCTGCGGCTGGGTGGCGATGCAGTTCGTCGGCGGCGGCATTCCGGCCGGCTCGGTGCTGGCCACGACCATCTGGGGCAACAGCGCCTCCTGGACCCTGGCAGCGCTGCCGCTCTTCATCTGGATGGGCGAAATCCTCTACCGGACGAGGCTGTCGGAAGAGATGTTCCGCGGCCTCGCCCCCTGGCTCAACTGGCTGCCGGGCCGGCTGATGCACGTCAACGTGCTGGCCTGTGGCATCTTCGGCTCGGTTTCCGGCTCCTCGGCCGCGACCTGCGCCACCGTCGCGAAGATCGCCCTGCCGGAGCTGAAGAAGCGCGGCTACAACGAAACCGTCTCGCTCGGCTCGCTCGCCGGCGCCGGCACGCTCGGCATCCTGATCCCGCCCTCGATCACCATGGTCGTCTATGCGGTGGCGGCGAACGTCTCGATCATCCAGGTCTTCCTCGCCGGCTTCCTGCCGGGCCTGCTCGTGATGGTGCTCTATTCCGGTTACATCATCGTCTGGCATCTGCTGCACCCGGAGCAGTCGCCGCCGCCCGAGCCGAAGATGCCCTTCCGCGAGAAGATGAGGGAATCGGCGCAGCTCATCCCCTGCATGCTGCTGATCGCGCTGGTCTTCCTGTCGCTGCTGCTCGGCTGGGCGACCGCGACGGAATGCGCGGCCTGGGGCGTGCTCGGCTCCTTCGGCATCGCCTGGTGGTCGGGATCGCTGACGAAGGAGGCCTTCTGGCAGAGCGTGATGGGCACTACCCGGATCACCTGCATGATCATGCTGATCCTGGCCGGCGCCTCCTTCATGTCGACCTCCATGGCCTATACCGGCATCCCGGCGGCGCTGGCCGAATGGGTCGACAGCCTGCACCTCTCGCCCTACGCGCTGATCGCGGCGCTGACCGTGATGTACATCGTGCTCGGCACGGCGCTCGACGGCATCTCGATGATCGTGCTGACCACCGCCATCGTCATCCCGATGATCAAGACCGCCGGCTTCGACCTCGTCTGGTTCGGCATCTTCCTCGTGCTGATCGTCGAGATGGCCGAGGTCTCGCCGCCGGTCGGCTTCAACCTGTTCGTCCTCCAGACCATGTCGGGCAAGGATTCGAACACGGTGGCGCTGGCGGCCCTGCCCTTCTTCTTCCTGCTCGTCGCGGCCGTGGCGATCATCACGGTCTTCCCGCAGATCGTGATGGTCTTGCCCGAAATGGCCTTTCCGCCTCAATGATACCGCATCAAAACCAAGGGAACGGAGACAAGACCATGCATCGCAAGGATTTCATCAAGGGCCTTCTCGTTGCGGGCGTCGCGGCCGGCGCCCTGTCGCTCGCGGCCGCCCCGGCCTCGGCCCAGACCAAGTGGAACCTGCCCAACGCCTATCCGTCGGATAATCCCCACACGGAAAACCTCGTCCTCTTCGCCAAGGATGTCGAGGCGGCGACCGGCGGCAAGCTCTCGATCACGGTTCACGCCAACGCCGCGCTGTTCAAGGCGCCGGAGATCAAGCGCGCCGTCCAGACCGGCCAGGCCCAGATGGGCGAGGTGCTGATGTCGCTGCACGAGAACGAAGACCCGGTCTACGGCATCGACGTCGTGCCCTTCCTTGCGACAAGCTTCGCCGACTCGCGCAAGCTCTACGCGGCCTCGAAGGCAGCGATCGAGAAGAAGCTCGACAGCCAGGGCGTCAAGCTCCTCTTCATGGTCCCCTGGGCGCCGCAGGGCGTCTACGCCAAGAAGGAGATCAACAGCGTCGAGGACATGAAGGGTCTGAAGTGGCGCTCCTACAATGTCGGCACCGCCCGCCTTGGCGAAATGCTCGGCATGCAGGCGGTGACGATTCAGGCGGCGGAGCTGCCGCAGGCGCTCGCGACCGGCGTCGTCAACTCCTTCATGTCGTCGGGCGGCACCGGCTACGATTCGAAGGTCTGGGAGTCGCTGACGCATTTCTACGACGTCCAGGCCTGGATCCCGAAGGACGCCACCTTCGTCAACAAGGCCGCCTTCAACGCCCTCGACAAGGCGACGCAGGATGCACTCCTGAAGGCCGCCGCCACTGCCGAGGAGCGCGGCTGGAAGATGTGGCAGGAGAAGGCCGGCTGGTATCTCGACCAGCTGAAGAGCAAGGGCATGAAGGTGCAGGCGCCCTCACCCGAACTCGCCAGCGGCTTCAAGAAGGCCGGCGATACGCTGACCGCGGACTGGCTGAAGAAGGCCGGCGCCGACGGCCAGTCGATCATCGACGCCTACAAGAAGATGTGAGGCGCGTTCCGCACACGGCCTTCGCCGCCCGTCATGGTCGGCCTTGAGCAGACCATCTCCCGATCAGAGATTCCCGGGTCGGCGCCAGGCGCCGCCCGGGAATGACGCGAGTCCAGACATGTCCCAGCCCCCTCTCCCCGACACGCTCGGCCCGATCGTCTCCTCCGGTCATCTCGCCGCGGGGGCGCTGCCGGCGCTGTCGGAGTTCGAATTCGCGCTGAGCATGACGGTGCACGCCTTCCATCGCTGGATCGTGCGCTGCATGGCGGCGGCGGGACTGCCCGATCTCTCGCCGCTCGACGTGATCGTGCTGCACAACGTCAATCACCGCGGCAAGCCGAAGCGGCTGGCCGACATCTGCCTCGTCCTCAACATCGAGGACACGCATCTGGTCAACTATTCGCTGAAGAAGCTGGAGCGGCTGAAGCTGCTCAGAGGCGGGCGGAAAGGCAAGGAGAAGACGGTCGAGGTCACGCCGGCCGGCGAGGAAGCCTGCCAGCGCTATGCCCAGATCCGCGAACAGCTCCTGGTCAAGTCCGTGCGCGCAACCGGCGCCGACCCCGCGCGGCTGTCAGAGATCGCCGCCGCGATGCGCTCGCTTTCCGGCCAGTACGACCAAGCGGCGCGGGCGGCGGCGAGCTTGTAGTCAGGCCGCGCCGCCCGGTTCCGGCAGATCGGCATAACGCGCGGCATATTCCGCTTCGAGCTTCGCGTGCCTTGACCAGAACCCGCGACGCGGACTGCCGGTGAGCAGATCCTCCAGCAGGCCCAGATGCATGTGCCAGCCGCCGGAAACGCTGGTCATCTCCGCCTTGCTGGGGAGTTTGCGATGCGTCACCACCAGCAGGACCTTGTCGCCTTTCGGGCTCAGCGCGAACTCGACCTCGGATTCAGGCTCGCTGCCGCCGCCCCAGGTGAAGGCGATGACCCGCGGCGGCTCGTAGCGGGTGATCATACCGGTCGCGCGCACGCCGTTCTCATGCACGTTGCGGTAGGCTTCCGGCGGCACCTCGTCGGTGATCTGCGAATGCTTGAACAGCAGCTCGGTGCGCCCGCCGACACGCTGGTCGAACGGTCCCGATGCCAGCCACTGCCCGCGCTTGTCCGACTCGGTGATATAGGACCAGACGCGCTCGATCGGCCCCGGCAGCAGGCGCTCGAAGCGCACTGCCCCGCTTTCCAGCACAACGCCATATTCGCTCATCGCGTGTCTCCTTCGTCCGTTTCGGGCTTTGTGAGCTCCTGTTCCAGCAGATCGAGATGGCGCCCCCAGAAGCGCCGCACCCGGCGCAGCCAGGCGTCGAAGGCATCGAGCCCGGCCGGGTCGAGCCGGTAGATCCGCTGCTGGCCGCGGACCTCGACCGTCACCAGCCTTGCCTCCCGCAACACCTTGAGATGCTGCGAAATCGCCGGAGGACTTGCACTGAAGCGTGCTCCGATCTCTCCGGCCGGCAGCGCACCTTCCGCCAGCATCTCGACGATGCTGCGGCGGGTCGGGTCGGCAAGGGCGGCGAAGCGGTCCATGTCCAAAATGATTCCGCTATCACTTAATTAAGTCAATACTTAAATTATGAGAGCGACCGCTGCATGCTGCGACGCAGGATTGCCAGCGGTCCCCGAGTCGGCCAGTTGTGGCGCGCCTTTGAGAACCGACGCCCCGCCATGACCTCCCGCAACGCCTCGCTCGCCGGCATCGCCATGATGCTCCTCGGCATCCTGCTGTTTTCGCTCAACGACGTGATGGGCAAATGGCTGGTCGCCACCTACACGGTCGGACAGGTGCTGGTGATGCGCAGCCTGGCGGCGCTCGTCGTCATCATGCCCTTCGTCTTCAAGCAGGGCGTGCGGCGAACCTTGAGGCCGGAGCACCCCGGCCTGCAGGCGCTGCGCGTGCTCTTCGGCTCGGGCGAGGTCGCGCTGTTCTATCTCGCCGTCAGCTATCTGCCGCTCGCGGACACCATGACGATCTGGCTCGCCGCGCCGGTCTGGGTCGTCATCCTCGCGGCCTTGCTGCTGGGGGAGCGCGTCGATGGCCGGCGCTGGCTTGCCGTCGCTCTCGGCTTCGTCGGCGTCGCGGTCGCGCTCAATCCCAGCGGCGCAAGCCTGTCGATGCCGGCGCTGATCGCCCTGCTCGGCAGCTTCCTCTTCGCCGCGATGATGATCGCCGGCCGGCAGCTGCGCGGCACGCCGGACGTGACGCTGGTGACCTGGCAGACGCTCGGCGCCCTGCTGATGGGCCTGGCGCTGCTGCCCTTCGGCTGGGTGACGCCGAGCCTCAAGGATGCAGCCCTCCTTGGCCTTCTCGGCATCGTCGCCATGACCGCGCATATCTGCGTCACCCGCTCGCTCAAGCTCGCCGAAGCCTCGGTCGTCGTGCCCTATCAGTACACGCTGATCGTCTGGGCGCTGGTCTTCGGCTGGTTCATCTTCGGCGACTGGCCGACCCCCGCGATGCTGTGTGGCGCGGCCCTGATCGTCGCGGCGGGCCTGGCGCTGCTCATCCTCGAACGCCGGGCCGCCCCGGCGCCATCGCCGCTTGAAGCAACGGGAGTCGGCGCTCCATGATGCCCTCCAACTGACGACAACCGACGAATGAGGGCTTGCCTGTGGCGTTGATCACCTATCTCACCACGATCAAGTTCGGCTTCGGCGAGATTGCCGGAATCGAAGCAGACCTCGCCGGGCTCGGCATCGCCAGGCCGATGATCGTCGCCGACAAGGGCGTGTCCGCGGCCGGGCTTGTGGCCGCTGTGCAGAATCATGCGGCCGCGCTGCAATCCGCACCGGTCTTCGTCGACACCCCGACCAACCCGACCGAGGAGGCGGTCGAGGCCGCGCTCGCGCTCTACCGCCAGCACGGCTGTGACGGGCTCGTCGCCATCGGCGGCGGCTCGCCGATCGATCTCGCCAAGGGCGTCGCGCTGCTCGCCGGCCATGATGGCCCGCTTGAAACCTATGCCGCGATCCTCGGCGGCATCCCGAAGGTCACTGCCAAGGTCGCGCCCGTCATCGCCATTCCGACGACCTCGGGCACCGGCAGCGAAGTCGGCCGTGCCGCGTTGATCACGCTGAAGGACGGGCGCAAGCTCGGCTTCATCTCGCCGCATCTGATCCCGCGCCTCGCCATCTGCGATCCCGAGCTGACGCTGGGCATGCCGGCCTGGCTCACCGCCGCGACCGGCATGGACGCCGTCACCCATTGCATCGAGACCTATCTCAGCCCGCGCGAGAACCCGCCCGCCGAGGCGATCGCCCTCGATGGGCTGAAGCGCGCTGTCACGCATATCGAGCGCGCGGTGAAGGACGGCTCGGACCGCGAAGCGCGCAAGGAGATGATGATGGCCGCGCTGCAGGGCGGCATGACGTTCCAGAAGGGCCTCGGCGCCGTCCACGCCCTCTCCCATCCGCTTGGCGGGCTGAAGGAAATCTCACTGCATCACGGCACGCTGAATGCCGTGCTGCTGCCCGCGGTGCTGCGCTTCAACGCCCCGTCGGCCGAAGCGAAATATGCCGAGATCAGGCGCGTTCTCGGCCTTAGCCCCGACGCCGACCTGGCTGAATGGATCGCTGGGCTGGTCGCCCGGCTCGGCATGCCCGGCAGCCTCTCGGCGATGGGCCTGCCGCGCCATGTCGTGCCGGCGATCGCGGAAGCGGCGACGCTCGACCATTCGAGCGCGACCAATCCGCGCCCGGCCACGGCGGCCGCCTACGCCGCCATGCTCGAAGCCTCGTTCTGAGGCTCGCCTCCGCGCCGCTCAATAGAGGCGCGTGCGATAGCCTTCCTCGAGATTGCGGTCGGCCTCGTCGCCATCGACCGCCTTGGTCTGGTCGGCGATGATGCGGCCGAGCGTCGGGAAGCTGTGGCGCGGCACCTGCGAGGCCGGATCCCATAGCTTCGAGCGGATTAGCGCCTTGCCGCAATGGAAGAAGGCCTCGTCGACCTCGACGATCAGGCCGGTGACGGGCGCGCGTTCCAGCATGGCTGAAGGCGCCAGCAGTTCGGCATCGCGCGTCGCCCGCCCCTTGCCGTTCACGCGCAGCGTCTCCGGGATACCCGGCACCATGAAGACGAGGCCGATGCCCGGCGCGGACATGACGTTGCCGAGGGAATCGACCCGGTTGTTGCCGCGCCGATCCGGGATCAGCAGGGTCTTGTCGTCGAGCACGCGCACGAAGCCGGGCCCGTCTCCGCGCGGGCTCGCATCGGCGTTGCCCTGCGCATCGCAGCTTGCCAGCACCAGAAACGGCGAGAGAGCGATGAAGTCGCGGCAGAACTGGTCGAGCCTGTTCAGCACCTTGGCGGTCGCCAGCGGATGGACCGGGCCGATATGGCCGCGCAAGGCATCGGCATCCGCAATGCGCGCGGCCGGGTCGTCGAAGCAGTCGGTCATGGCGTCTCCCCCATCTGCGGACAATCTGTCCGAAGCCGGAGAAGCGCACCAGCATGGCATCCGACGAGACGCCCCGAGCGGTTCGCATGACGACGCGACTGTGACCGCAAAGCCCCCGGAGCGCTCCGCAGCAGTAACGAGAAGCATCTTTTCTTGACCCTCGCCTGCGGCATCGCCATCGTGCCGTCTAGCTTTGCCCTCCTGAAGAGGCCTGATTCCATGCGCCGCGCTCTGCTGCGAACCGCCCTCGTCTCCCTCGCCTGCCTGACGGCCTTTGCCGCCGACGCAACCGGCCGCCGCTACGTCCATCCCGCCGACCGGGCGGAGGAGCGCATCATTCCCTATTCCGGCAACGTTCCCGCCTGCGAGGACCCTGCCGTGCTGGATGAGCTGACGAGCTGGTTCAACTCCCGCGAGGAGAAGTTCTGGGGTCCCCTCCGGGCCGTAACCTATGACCGTATCGCGCAGATCGGCTTCCGCTCCTGGGGCGATGACTTCATTCCGCGCCGCTTCTGCTCCGGCCGCATCCTGCTCAACGACGGCAGCTTTCACCGCGTCGACTATTCCGTGCGCGAGCGTCTCGGCCTCTTCGGATGGACCTGGAACGTCAACTGGTGCGTCAGCGGCCTCGACCGCAACCGGGCCTACGCGCCCGATTGTCAAATGGCGCGCCCCTAACGCACAGACCGCTCCATGATGAAGCGCCTCGCGCTCGCCGCCCTGTCGCTGCTTTGCCTCGGCGCTGCCGCATCCGCGCAGGGCTTCGGGTCGCGCGGCGGCGTGCCGGGCGATTTCGACTTCTATGTCCTGGCCCTGTCCTGGTCGCCGGGCTTCTGCGAGCTCGATGGCGACCGTACGCGCAACCGTGAGCAGTGCGGCGAAGGCAGCGGCCTTCGCTTCGTGGTTCACGGCCTCTGGCCGCAGAACGAGCGTGGTTATCCGAGCGATTGCGGGCCCGCCGGCCGCTCGCCCTCGCGGATTGCGCTGAGCGAGGCGGACGGCCTTTTCCCTACCGAAAGCCTCGCCCGCTACGAGTGGCGCAAGCACGGCACCTGCAGCGGATCGAGCCCGAGCGACTATTTCCGCGACGTCCGGCGCGCCCGCGACAAGGTGGCGATCCCGCCGGCTCTCGCCAAGGCCGATCGCGACCAGAGCTGGACGGCGATCGACCTCGAACGCGCCTTCGTCGCCGCCAATCCCGACCTGCGCACCGACATGATGTCCGTCGCCTGCAAGCGCGGCGTGCTGCAGGAAGTCCGGATCTGCTTCAGCAAGGATCTCCGCGAGTTTCGCAGCTGCCAGCAGGTCGATCGCTCCGGTTGCCGCGCCCGCGAATTCACTGTCGTCGCCCCGCGCTGAAAAGCAGCCGAGCGCGCCGGCTTGCCGCTTTCGAGCACGAGCAGCTTGCTCTAACAACGCCGGCATGAACTACCGCCACGGCTTCCACGCCGGAAACTTCGCCGATGTGCTCAAGCACGTCATTCTCACGCGCATCCTGCTGCATCTCGCTGCCAAGCCGACGCCCTATCGCATCATCGACACCCATGCCGGCAGCGGGCGCTACGATCTGGGCTCCGAAGAAGCGCTCCGCACGCATGAATGGAAGGACGGCGTGGCGCGAATCGATCAGTCGCCGCTCGCCCCGGCAGCAGAGGAACTGCTCGCCCCCTATCGTGCCGCGCTTGCCGGCATTCGCTCGCTTTATGGCGCCGGTGCCTATCCGGGCTCGCCCTGGTTCTGCCGCCATGTCATGCGGCCGGACGATCGACTGATCGCGGCCGAGCTGCATCCGCCGACCTATCAGAAGCTCGTCGAGGCGATCGGCCGCGACAAGCGCTGCAAGGCCCTGGCGATCGACGGCTGGACGGCACTGAGGGCCAATGTCCCGCCCAAGGAACGCCGCGGCCTCGTCCTGATCGATCCGCCTTTCGAGCAGAAGGACGAGTTCGCGACTCTCGCTGCCCAGTTCATCGCAGCCCATCGCAAATGGCCGACCGGCATCTATGCGCTCTGGTATCCGATCAAGGACCTGCGGTCGGTGGAGGGCATGATGGACGAGATCATCGAGGCCGGAATCACCCGGCTCTTGCGCCTGGAGATCGCGGTCGATCGCCCCGAGGCGGCCGGCGGACTCGGCGCGACAGGCCTGTTGATCGCCAATCCGCCCTGGCTGCTCGCCAAGGAAGCGGAAATCCTGCTGCCGGCCCTGACCGAGCGGCTCGCGCAGGGGCCGCGACCGCGCTATCTCTGTGAAGCGATCCGCCCCGACGGCTGATCGCCCGCTCTTCCTGAAGGAACCCGTCGATGCTCGTCCTGCGCTCCTCCCCCGCCTCACCCTTTGGCCGCAAGGTCAAGATGGCGGCTCTCGAACTCGGGCTGATGGACCGCATCGAGATCGTCGCGGCCGACACCAACGATCCGTCGGAACCGCTGCGCCAGCAGAATCCGCTCGGCAAGATCCCGACGCTGGTTCTGGAGGACGGCACGACGCTGTTCGATTCGCGCGTCATCGTCGACTATCTCGACTACCTTGCTGGCGGCAGGCTCATTCCGGCGGGCGAAGCGCGCTTCCAGCAACTGCGCCTGCAGGCGCTCGCTGACGGCATTTCCGACGCTGCCCTGCTCCAGGTCTATGAGGGGCGCTTCCGCCCGGAAGAAGGGCACAATGCCAATTGGCTCGCCCATCAGGGCGGCAAGGTGGCGCGCGGCCTCGCCGCGCTCGAGGCGGAGCCACCCGCCTTCCCGGATCGCCCGCGCATCGGCGAGATCGCGCTGGCCTGCGCACTCGGCTATCTGGATCTGCGCTTCGAAGGAAAATGGCGCGCCGCCCATCCGAAGCTCGTCGGCTGGCTCGACGACTTCGCGGCCCGCGTCCCGGCCTTCGAGGCAACACGCTTCAAAGGCTGAACAACGCGAATGGAGCAAGGCATCGGCCATGCCGATGTCTTGATGAACCTGGCCCGCCGGCAGTCAAAAGCTGCCGGCGTTTTTGTTGCCGAAGCTCAGAGCGGAGTGGACAGCTGCCGAGATGGATCGGCCGGAACCGCCGCCGTCATTCCGGGGCGGTCCCTTGGGCCGAGCCCGGAACCCATGACCACGACCGCTCCAGATATAGAGCCGGACCGGTTCGGAGCACGGCTCTTCCTGCTGAGACAGTGTTCATGGGTTCCGGGCTCAGGCCTTCGGCCTGCCCCGGAAAGACCGCGGTGCCACAACAAGGCCAGCTTGGCCAAGTGTTCACGGGACCTGGAGGCAACAAAAAACCCGGTGGCCGAGGCCACCGGGTTCGTTCTGTCTCCGGGAGGAGAAAATCAGAACTTGTAGCTCAGGCGAGCGCGGACGACCGAGAAGTCGGTGCCGGCCTTGCCGGTGCCAGCAAGCGTGGTGATGTTCTTCTCACCGAGGTCGACGTAGAGGTACTCGACGCCAGCGATGATGTTGTTGGTGAAGGCGTACTCGAGACCGCCACCGAGGGCCCAGCCGCCGGTGTGGGTGCGGTCGGACGAGAAGCCGATGAACGGGATCGAGGTCTTCACGTTGCCATAAGCCCAACCACCGGTGATGTAAGGCAGGAACCGGTCGAAGGCGTAGCCGACGCGAGCACGGACGGTGCCGAAGTACTCGGTCTTGACGCTGCTGCCGAAGAAGTCGCCACCGGAGCTGAGGTCAGCACCCTGGATGTCAGCTTCCGCGCCGACCACGAACTGGCCGATCTGGTAGTTGTAGCCGACCTGACCACCGCCGACGAAGCCGTCGAGGTTGCCGGCGCTGCCGATCTGACCAAAGTTGTTGGTGTTCACGTTGCCCCAGCCATAGCCGGCGTTAACACCGAGGTAGAAGCCGGTCCAGGTGAAGGCCGGGACGTAAACCGGGGCAGCGATCGGCCCCTTGCGGGACGGCAGGTCAGCAGCCGAGGCGGCGCCAGCGGCGACAATCCCGAGCGCGGCAACGCTCGCAAGCAAATACTTCTTCATGATAGACTCCTTAGTCGTCGCGGGCGCCGGACGAGCCGGCAGGTGATTTCGATGAACCCTTTATAGGGCAGGGCAATGGCTTTGTCTGTTGCATCGGAAGCACATCTACCTTGCAGAGCGCGGCAGAAATGCGGCACGAATGCGATGACTGCACGCAAATAGGTAAAGCCAGGTTAACCACCCCCCTCCCAACAGCCATGGTAAATCGAATACTACTAGTACGCTAGACCCGTTCGATGACCGGAACCGGTCCGGGCTACGAACGCAGGCCCCTGTCTAGGGCTCCGCATTTTCGACGAGATCTGGCCGGAGCTTCAGGCTCTAACCTTGCCGCACAGGATCGGACATGCTTAAGCCTTGAAAATCTCAAGAAGTGACAGAACCGTGCCGCCTCTCTCGATTTTCATCATCGCTCTGAATGAAGTGGACCGGATCGGGCGCACCGTCGAGGCCGCCCGGGCGCTCAGCGACGACATCGTGCTGGTCGACTCGGGCTCGACCGATGGGACCCAGGCCCTGGCAGAATCGCTCGGCGCCCGTGTGATCTTCAATCCATGGCCGGGCTACGGGCAGCAGAAGCGCTTCGCGGAAGAGCAGTGTCGCCACGATTGGCTCCTCAATGTCGATGCCGACGAAGTGCTGCCGCCCGATCTCATCGCCGAGATCGCCGCGCTTTTTGCCAGCGGATCGCCGCCAGCCGATGCCTACAAGATTCGCATCGCCGAGATCTTCCCCGGCGAGAAGGCGCCGCATCGCTTCGCCTATGGGCTCGCGCCGGTGCGGCTCTATCGCAAGAGCTGGGGGCGCTACTCGGTTTCGCCCGTGCACGACCGCGTCGATCTTCTGCCTGGCACCAAGGTCGGGCGGCTGAGGGGGACGATCCACCACTTCTCCGTCCGTTCGCTCGGCGAGCAGATGGAGAAACTCAATGCCTATAGCGATGCCCAGGCGGATGATCTCGACGCCCGCGGCGAGACGATCTCGGCATTCAGGCTCTTGGCTGAATTTCCCGCCAATTTCGTCAAGGCCTATATCGGCCGCCGCCATGCGCTGCGCGGTGTCTATGGCTTCATGACCGCAATGAACTACGCGTTCTATCGCTATCTGCGCGCCGCCAAGCACTGGGAGCGCCGGTTGCAACGGCGCTCCTCCGTCAAGGATACGGCGAAGCCCGGCGACCGGCCCTCCTCCCATGGCTGAGGTCGCGCTGGTCACGGGCGGCGCAAGGCGAATCGGCCGCGCGATCGTCACGCGACTGGCGCAAGCCGGCTACGCCGTCGCGATCCACCATGGTGACAGTCGCGATGAGGCGGAAGCCTTGGCTGCGGAACTCCGCGAGGCGGGTGCCACCTGCTGCACCCTCGCCGCCGATCTCGCCGACGCGCAGGCCGCGTCTGCCCTGATTCCGGCAGCAGCGCAGGCGCTGGGACCGGTGACGCTGCTGGTCAACAGCGCCGCGAGCTTCGTCGACGACGATGTCCGGTCGCTCGATGTCGCCGCATGGGACCGCCAGTTCGCGATCAATCTGCGCGCGCCCTCGTTGTTGATCGGAGCCTTGGCAACGCATTTGCCGGAGCAAGCAAGCGGTGCGGTCGTCAACATCGTCGACCAGCGCGTCTGGAAACTGACACCGCAATATTATTCGTACACGCTGACCAAGGCCGCCCTGCTCACCGCGACGCGGACCCTGGCGCAGGCGCTCGCACCACGGATTCGCGTCAACGCAGTCGGCCCCGGCCCGACCTTCCCCAACACCTATGACGGCCCCGCGCTGATGGAGCAGGAGGCCGCAGCGACCCTGCTCGGCCACAAGGTCTCTCCGGGTGAGATCGCGGACGCCGTTCTCTATCTGGCGCAGGCGCGCTCGGTCACCGGCCAGATGATCGCCGTCGATGCCGGCCAGCATCTCGGCTGGCGCACGCCCGACATCGTCGGCTAGAGCATTTTCGAGCGAAGTGGATACCGGTTCGCGTGAAGAAAATGCGTTAAAACAATAGCTTAGAGCATTTCTGCGATTCAAAGAAGCGCGGAAATGCTCTGATTCTCAGGTGCCGCTGTCGGGCCGATAGGGAGCACGCCCGCTCGCCAGCGCCGAATCGAGCAGTTCGAGCCGGTCCTGCCCCCAGAACACCTCGCCATCGAGCACATAGCTCGGCGCCCCGAAGACGCCGGCCTCGACGGCCTGGCCCAGCGCATCCTCGTAGCGTTGCCGGATCGGCGGATTGTCGGCCGCGGCGAGCAGAGCCTGCCCATCGAGCCCCGCCCGGTCCGCGCAAGCCAGAAGCGATTCAGGGCGGCTCATGTCTTCGTCACGTGCCCAGACGCCCGCCATCACATCGCTGATAAAGGCAAAGGGATCGCCGCCACCTGCCAGAATCGCGATTGTCATCCGGTCGGCCTGTGATGGATCGAAGGGAAAATGCTTGGGCTGCAGCACAAGCGGCAGACCGCGCCGCTCACGCCAGCGCTGAAGATCGACCAACCTGTAGCGTTGCCGCACGGGGTGTCGTTTCGGCAGGGGCAACCCGCCCGTCTCATCGAACACCGAGCGCAAGGGCATCGGCCGGTAGTCGATCGTGCAGCCATGCCGGCGCACGATCTCATGGAAGGCCGCGTTGCCCAGATAGGTCCAAGGCGAATGCAGCGAGAAGTAATAGGTGATCGAGCGGGACAAGGCGGCCTCCACGGTATTTTCCGGGTGCAGCATCCTCGCCACGCGCGTCGCTCGCAAGGCCACGCCCCTGTGGAGAACGCAGCCCGGCTCCGCGGGAAGCCAGACTGCCGGGCTGGTCGGCCGTACTCAGGCGGCCCTGTTCTTCAGCGCGCCGATGATCGCGGTGAGGATGGCGCCACCGGCGCCGCCGCTGATCAGATTGGTCAGGATCCCGCCGACACTGAGATTGCCGCCCTGAGCCGCCGCACTGATCGCTGGCAGCAGGATCGGAATGAGCTGGCCAAGCACGCCGCCGCCGACCAGTCCGGAAATGGTGTTGCCCAATGTCCCGAGATCGAAGCTGGGACTGGCCTTGCCGGCCGCATTGCCGCCGATCGCACCGGCGATCAGGTTCATCAGGATCTGTTCCATCTCGGCCCCCGCATGTGAATGCATCGCCCGAAGAACGTTTCTGAGCCGCGGCAGCGATGCATTCCGACCAGCCTGCAGCGACGATGCCTCGGCTGGCAGGCCGCGACAAGCGCGATGGCCGATCCGTCAACCGCTTCCTGCTCAGTCGAGCACGATCGCCGAGATCAGGCGGCCGTAATCGGGCTCGCCGCGATGCGTGGTGCGTCGATAGCTGAAGAAATGCTTCTCGTCGCCATAGGTGCACAGGCCCATATCGACGAATCGGCCGATCCCCGCCTCATGTGCCTTGAGTGCGATGAAGGCCGGCAGATCGAACATCGCACGCGCCGGCCGCTCGGACGGCGTGAAGAACCGGGAATAGGTCCGATTCTCCGCCTTGAAGCGCTCGATGAAGTCCGGCCCGACCTCATAGGCCTTGGCACTGATGGTCGGCCCGAGCACCGCGGTGATGCGCTCGCGCCGGGCGCCGAGTTTCTCCATCGCGGTCACGGTCGCGCCGACGATGCCGCCGAAGGCTCCCTTCCAGCCGGCATGGGCGGCTCCGACCACCCGCGCTTCGCTATCAGCGAAGAGGATCGGCCCGCAATCGGCGGTGCTGACACCGAGCGCGACATGCGATGCGGTCGTCACCATCGCATCGGCCTTCGGCCGCTCCCCCGGCCAGGGGCCCGTGACCACCTCTACATCGGCGGAATGCACCTGATAGAGGCTGACGAGATGCGCAGGCTCGACCGCGAGGTGCTGCGCCATCCGCATCCGATTCTCGGCGATCGCGGCCGGATCGTCCGAGGAGCCCAGCCCGCCATTCAATGAGGCGTAGATGCCGGTCGAGACGCCGCCTTCGCGCGTGAAGAAGGCGTGGCGGATGCCGGGCTCTCCGGCGAGTTCGCGGGCGGTGATGAACATGGCTCGAGTCCGGTTTGCGCGAAGCCGCAAGCGGCTCCGCTGAATTCAGCCCTGGTCTGGCAGCCTATGAAGGTCAAATCCGGGCAGGGGCGGCAGGTTCCGATGCGATAACGCGAGAACCTTGAACAAATCGCCCATGCCCGTCTCGCCTGGCTGGATCAACCGATCGAAGGCGGCGGAGATCGCCGCACGCTGAGGGGCATCAGCCTTGAGCGACAGCACCTGCGCCCGCTGCGGCAATCCCAGCGCCAACAGGAAATTGCGCTGATTCGCGGGGCCGTGCAGGGCCGCGCCCGCCTTGAGCGCTGCCTGCCCCATCCGCTCGAAGTCGACATGCACGGTGAGGTCGGCCTCGCCCGGCTCGGCCAGCGGATCGACGAATTCATGCCGCTTCATCGCCTGCAGCGTATCGCCTAGGCCGGAGACAGCCGAGCCGTAGTCGATAAAGAGCGCCGCGCCGCCCTCCGCCGCGACATGGCCGGCGATCTCCGCGACAATGTCGAGCGCAAGCGTCGGCTGCTCGAAAGTTGTTCCGGCTGGGGCGGCGACGTGCAAAGCGTCCTCCTTCCCGGCAGCCAGACCGAAAGCAAGATTGCCGGCAGCATCCAGTCCCACCAGTCGCTCGCGCCAGCCCTCAGGCGTCATCACGAACTGGTCGAGCGGCAACGCATCGAGAAATTCGTTGGCGACGACGATCGCCGGGCCGAACAGCGCCTCGGCGACATTGTCATGCCAGACCGGTTCGCTTCCCTTCAACGTCGCCGCCTGGCGTTGGCGCAAGACCGGACTGGTTTCGACGAGATGGACCGAAATCGCCTCGCGAAAGCCGGGCACGATCCGCGTCGCGCGCAGCATGTCGGCCATCAGCGTACCCCGCCCCGGCCCGAGCTCGACAAGGCGCAGTTGCGATGGCGCGCCCATCGCCTGCCAGAGATGCGCGACCCACAGCCCGATCAGCTCGCCGAACATCTGGCTGATCTCCGGCGCCGTGGTGAAGTCGCCGTCGCGTCCGAAGGGATCGCGCGTCATGTAGTAGCCATGACGCGGATGGCCTAGCGCCAGCGCCATATAGCGACCGACGCCGATCGGCCCTTCCTGCCGGATCAGATCGACGATCTCGGCCTTGAGGGCGTTCACGCACGCACCTCGCCTTGCCCCGCCTGCCGGCTGCGCAAGGCGAGCCAGAGCCCGGCGAAGAACACCGGCAGCGAGAGCAGCATGCCCATGGTGATGCCGCCCGAGAGCGCATTGACCGAGGTGCCGAACAGGAAGCCGAGCTGCGGGTCGGGCTCGCGGAAGAACTCGCAGACGATGCGGGCGAGCGCATAGCCCATGCCGAAGATGCCGGCGACGAGGCCGGGGCGCCTGAAGCCGCCGAAGCGAACGACGAGATTCACCAGGATGAAGAGCAGGAGGCCCTCGCCGAGCGCCTCATAGAGCTGGCTCGGATGGCGCGGCACCGGTCCGCCATTGGGGAAGACCATCGCATAGGGAAAGTCAGGTGCCGGCCGGCCCCAGAGCTCACCATTGATGAAATTGGCGATACGGCCGAGGAAAAGCCCGATCGGCACCACCGCCGCCGCGAGATCGAAGACCGATAGCGCCGGATAGCCGCGGCGCCTGGCGAAGAGCCAGAGGCCCAGCGTCGCGCCGATCAGGCCGCCATGGAAGGACATGCCGCCCTGCCAGATCGCGAAGATGTCCTGCGGGCGTTCGAGATAGCGCGGCAGGTCGTAGAACAGCACGAAGCCGAGACGCCCGCCGAGCACCACGCCGAAGGCGACGAACAGCAGCATGTCGTCGAGCTCGACCGGCTGCGGCCGCGCCCGCCCGCCCCACAGCCCGTCGGATGCGACGAGCCGGCGCGCATACCACCAGCCGCCGAGGAGGCCTACGACATAGGCGAGCCCGTACCATTTGATCGCGAGCGGCCCGATCTGGACCGCGACGGGATCGATCATTGGGAAGGGAATGGCGAAAACGGGCATGGGCGAGGTCCGGTAGCGGGCGCACGGTGATGGCCGCGCGCCTGCTGAATGGTCAAGGAAAAAGGCTTGCCCGTGGCACGCGGTCTCAGAGCTTGACGATCAGCTTGCCGAAGTTCTTGCCCTCCAGCAGGCCGATGAAGGCCTCGGGCGCGTTCTTCAGCCCCTCGACGATGTCTTCCTTGTATTTGACTGCACCTTCCGCGATCCAGCGCGCCATCTCCTCGCGGAAGGCGGGCCCCTGCGCTGCGACGAACTCGCGCTGGATGAAGCCGCGGATCGTGAGGCTCTTGGAGAGGACCTGGCGCATCAGCACCGGCAGCCGGTCCGGGCCGGGGAAGTCGCCGCTCGCATTGTAATGCGCCACGAGACCGCAAACCGGGATGCGCGCGAAAGTGTTGAGCAGCGGGAAGACCGCATCCCAGACATGGCCACCGACATTCTCGAAATAGACGTCGATTCCGTCCGGGCAGGCTGCGGCCAGCTTGCTCGCCATGTCGGGATCGCGATGGTCGATGACGGCGTCGAAGCCGAAGGTATCGCGCACGAAGGCGCATTTCTCGGCCCCGCCGGCAATGCCCACTGCCCGCGCGCCCTTGATCCTGGCGATCTGCCCGACCGCGGAGCCGACAGGCCCGCTCGCCGCGGCCACGACCACCGTCTCGCCCGGCTTGGGTTGGCCGATCGTGAGCAACCCGGCATAGGCTGTAAAGCCGGGCATGCCGAGAACGCCGACCGCTGTTGTCACCGGCGCGCTCTTCGGATCGAGCTTGCGCAGTTGCGAGCCGTTCGCCACCGCATGCGACCGCCAGCCGGAATAGGACAGCACGATGTCGCCGGGCTTGAAGGCTGGGTCGCGGCTTTCGAGTACTTCGGCGACGGTTCCACCCTCCATCGTCTGCCCGATCTCGGTTGGAGCAGAGTAGGATTTCGCCGCGCTCATTCGCCCGCGCATGTAAGGATCGAGCGAGAGATACAGGACCTTGAGAAGGACCTGCCCGTCGGTGATCGCCGGGATGGCGGTGTGCTCCAGCCGGAAATTCTGCGGGCTGGGGCGCCCTTCCGGGCGGGAGGCGAGAACGATCCGAACACTGTCAGACTGGGACATGAGTTTCGATCCTCCATGAATAGCGCAGTATGGGCCGATCCTTCTCATATTGGCTCGGCGTCGCACGATGGGTAGCGGCTTCGATCCGCGTTCCCAGACGGAGGCGGGACGCACTTCCGGCATGGCAGGGCCGCCGCCATCGCGCGCTGTCAGGCCCGATCCCGCCGCTCCCTCAACCGCTCGAAGGCCGCGGGCCGCACGCGATCGCGCCACGCAGCGATGACCGCATCGGCATTGGCCTCAGCGTCCTGCGCCCCGTCCACTTCGCAATCATAGAGACAGTAGGAGTGGATCCGGAAATAGTCCCGCCTCGCATCGCCGACCCGCCGGTCGCCGCGCGCCAGCTCCCGGCGCTCCAGCTCGGCAAGCTCGCAATGCACGCCGACGAAGAACACATCCTGTCCGGCGAGCGTGTGGGCGAGCCGGAGCAGCCAGTCCTCGCTCTCCATGATGTGCTCGACGATGAGATCGTTGCCAGCCTCGACATAGGCGAGCAGCGAACGCTCGAAGCCGAGGAAGAAGGCCTCCCGCATCATCCGCCAGTCGAATTCACCGCTCTTGATCCGCGCTGTCGGCAGCACGCCGGAATCGCGCAGATGGTCGATCGAGATATGCCAGAAGGGCGTCTCGATCCGGCCCTGCAGGGCCCGCGCCAGCGAAGACTTGCCGCTGCTCGAGGCACCGTTGAGCAGGATGATGCGGCCGGGCTTCGGTTGGAGATTCGTCGTAGTCATTGCGGAGGTCTTCCTGGAGGCCGAAGCGGTGCCTGCCTGGCAGAAGAATGCTGCTCCTGACATGACGAAGCCGTTCCGACATCCTACATGCAGGCCATGAGTCGCGAACGCCAGGACGATCTGCCGCGGGATGAGTTCGAGGACGAGGAGGACACCCTCCCCGCGCCTGACCCCACGCTCGACCTCGGCGAGGCCGCGCCCGGCGCGTTCAAGGCCGGCATCGACGTCATCCAGCAATTCGCCAAGCACCTGCCGAACAAGCCCGGCGTCTACCGGATGTTCGATCGGGCCGGCGAGGTGCTCTATGTCGGCAAGGCCAAGAGCCTGAAGAACCGCGTGACCTCCTATGCCCGCGGCATGGCGCATACCAACGCCGTGGCCCGGATGATCGCCGAGACGGCGAATATGGAGTTCGTCACCACCGGCACCGAGACCGAGGCGCTGCTGCTCGAGTCGAATCTGATCAAGCAGCTCAGGCCGCGCTACAACGTGCTGCTACGGGACGACAAGTCGTTCCCCTATATCCTGCTGACCGGCGACCATGACGCGCCCGCGATCCTCAAGCATCGCGGCTCGCGCCATCGCAAGGGCGACTACTTCGGCCCCTTCGCCTCGGTCTGGGCGGTGACACGCACCATCGACGCGCTGCAGAAGGCCTTCCTGATCCGCACCTGCTCGGATTCCTTCTACGAGAACCGCACACGCCCCTGCCTGCTCTATCAGATCAAACGCTGCGCCGCCCCCTGCACCGGCGAGATCTCGATTCCCGACTATCAGGCGCTGGCCGGCCAGGCGCGCGACTTCCTCTCCGGCCGCTCCTCGGCGGTGAAGCAATTGCTCTCGGCCCGGATGCAGCAAGCGGCGGAGGAGCTGGAATTCGAGAAGGCCGCGCGCTACCGCGACCGCCTCGCCGCGCTCTCGGCCGTGCAGGCCGGGCAGGACATCAACACGCAGGGCGTGGAAGAAGCCGACGTCTTCGCCATCGACGAGCAAGCCGGGCATTTCTGCGTCGAGATCTTCTTCTTCCGCAACCATCAGAACTGGGGCAACCGCGCCCTCTTCCCGCGCGCCGATCGCTCGCTGACGCCGGCCGAGGTGCTGGCCTCCGTCGTCGCCCAGTTCTACGATGACAAGCCGCCACCGCGACTCGTGCTCCTTTCCCACCCCGTCGAGGAAATCGAGTTGATCGGCGAGGCGCTCTCGGCCCGCGCCGGCCGCAAGGTCGAGGTCGCGCATCCCAAGCGCGGCGAGCGCGCCGACCTGATGGCGCATGCTGTCAAGAACGCCCGCGAGGCGCTCTCGCGCAAGCTCGCCGACAATGCCGGCCAGAGCGCGCTCTTGGCCGCGCTCGGTGCCGCCTTCGGCATGGAGTCCGCGCCGCGCCGGGTCGAGGTCTACGACAACTCGCACATCATGGGCACGAACGCAGTCGGCGGCATGATCGTCGCCGGGCCGGACGGCTTCGTGAAGAACCAGTACCGCACCTTCAACATTTCGACCGACACCATCGCCGGCGACGATTTCGGCATGATGCGCGAGGTGCTGACGCGCAGATTCGCGCGGCTGGCGAAGGAAGAAGGACGGAGCCACGGAACCGCGACCGACTCTCCTCCCCCTGGTGGGGAGGAGTTGGAGGTGGGGGTGGTGCCGCCAGGTGAGCGCTCGCCAAGCGGTACCACCCCCATCCCTCTCCCTTCCCCACAAGGGGGAAGGGAAGAGCCCTCCCGGCGAACGCGCGCCCCGCAAGACCCCGACGCCTTTCCCTCCCGCCCCGACCTCGTCATCGTCGACGGCGGCAAGGGGCAGTTCGAGGCGGCGCGCAAGATCATGGCCGAGCTCAATGCCATCGACATCCCGCTCGTTGCCATCGCCAAGGGCGCCGACCGCAACGCCATGCGCGAGACCTTTCACATGGCCGGCCGCGAGCCCTTCAAGCTGCAGCCACGCGACCCGGCGCTCTATTTCATCCAGCGCCTGCGCGACGAGGCGCACCGCTTCGCCATCGGCACCCACCGCGCCAAGCGCAAGCGCGAGACGATGAAGAACCCGCTCGACGAGATCCCCGGCATCGGCCCCTCGCGCAAACGGGCGCTTCTGCTGCATTTCGGTACGGTGAAGGCGATCCAGCGCGCCAAGCTCGACGACCTCATGCGCACCCCCGGCGTCAATGCCGCGACAGCCAAGGCGGTGCATGATTTCTTTCACGATGCCTGAAACTAATAACGCCCTCGCGGTTTTGCGTGTTGACGCTGCGGCGGCCGGATTGCTTTGGTGCTCGATGTGACGATTCTTCCAGACGCCATCAGGCGGCGGGGCCCGTGGTCCCTGCCCAACCTCCTCACCTACGGCCGGATCCTGGCGATCCCGGCGCTGGTGGCGATTCTGTTTTGGCCGCGCGACGACTGGATGCGCTGGCTCGCTTTGGCGATCTACACGCTCGCCGCCATCACCGACTATCTCGACGGCTACATCGCCCGCGCCTGGAGCCAGCAATCGGCCATCGGCCGCATGCTCGACCCTATCGCCGACAAGCTCCTCGTCGCCGCGTTGCTGCTGATGCTCGTCTATACCGGCCAGATCCAAGGCTGGACGCTCTGGGCCGCTATCGTCATCCTCTGCCGCGAGATACTCGTCTCGGGCCTGCGCGAGTTCCTGGCCGACCTCAAGGTCAGCGTCCCGGTCAGCAAGGTCGCGAAATGGAAGACGACGGCGCAGCTCTTCGCGCTGGGCTTCCTGATCGCGGGCCCGGCGGGCGACAAGGTCCTGCCCGGCAACACGATGATCGGCACCGTGCTGCTCTGGGCGGCGGCGGGCCTCACGATCTACACCGGCTGGGATTATTTCAACGCCGGCATCCGCCACCTCGTCGAGCAGGACGAGCGCATGTCATGAACGCCGTTTCGCCCATGGCCCCGTCCGCCACCCGCACAGTGAAGCTCGTCTATTTTGCCTGGGTGCGGGAACGCGTCGGCTTGCCGGAAGAGACGCTCGACATCCCCGCCGACCTCGCCACCATCGCCGATCTCGTGCGCTGGCTGAAGGCGCGCGGAGAGGGCTATGAGGCGGCATTCGCCAACGAGGCTGTCGTGCGCGCCGCACTGGATCAGGTTCACGCAAAGCCGCATGCCGCCCTCGGCAATGCCCGCGAGATCGCCTTCTTCCCGCCGATGACCGGCGGCTGAGGCCAACCATGACACCTGTCGTTCGCATCCAGCGTGAGGATTTCGACCTCTCGGCCGAGATTGCGGCGATGAACGCAGGCCGCGCCGATATCGGCGCCGTCGTCTCCTTCACCGGGCTTTGCCGCGACGAGAACGGCCGTCTCGCCGCGCTCGAGCTGGAGCACTATCCCGGCATGGCCGAGGCAGAGATCGGCCGCGTCGCTGCCGAAGCCGCGGCGCGCTGGCCGCTGATGGGACTCGTCGCGATCCACCGCTACGGATTGATCCGGCCGGGCGAGCAGATCGTGCTGGTGCTCGCGGCATCCGCTCATCGGCGCGCTGCCTTCGAGGCCGCCGATTTCATGATGGACTACCTCAAGACGCGCGCGCCCTTCTGGAAGCGCGAGCACCGCGCTGACGGAACGCTCGGCGGCTGGGTCGAGGCTAATACGGATGACGACGATGCGGCGAAGCGCTGGGAAGAGACCCCTTGAAGGGCTGAAGGGCTGCGTTCTGGTTGGCGGTTTGACGCTGCTGCCGGCCTTGGCCTTGGCAGCCGCGCCGGAACCGAAGACCTTTCGCGACTGGATGGCCGGCTGCGACAATCTCAAGAGCTGCACCGCCCTGTCGCTGCCGGCGGAGAGCGCCGACGCCATCGCCTATCTGCGTCTCGAGCGTCCGGCCGGGCCTGACGGCACAGTCAGCCTCGTCCTGCGCTTGCGCGGTGACTGGAAGAAGCTGCCAACGGCGCTTCAGCTCAAGCTCGACGGCGCCCCCTTCCCCGCCGGCGGCAAGGCGCTTCCAGCGGCGGCCGATGGCGACATGGTGTCGCTATCCTTCCAGCCTGCCGAGATCGCGACACTGATCGAAGCCGCCCGCAAGGCGACGAAGCTCTCGATCGCGGCGCCCGGCGTGGCGGCGAGCGTCTCGCTCTCCGGTTCGGTCGCAGCGATGCTCTGGATCGATGAGCAGCAGGGCCGGCTGAACACGACCTCCGCCCTCGTCCGCAAGGGCAGCGGCACCGCCGTTCCGGCAGCCCCGGCGCTGCCGGTCATCATGGCAAAGCCGGCGGCCGGCACGCTATCGGAGAAAGACGGGAAGGCGCTCGCTGCAACGCTGCGCAAGCAGATCAAGCAACGCGACGCCGATCTTTGCGAAGATGACGAGATGCTGGTCGCGGCCGACGGTGCCTGGCCGCTCGACGGCGACCGTCGTCTTGTTGGCCTCGCCTGCTCGCGCGGCGCCTACAATGTCAGCACGGGCTTCTGGATGGTCGAGCGCGGCGATGTCGCTGCTGCGAAGCCGGTTGCCCTGCCGGAGGGCGAGGGCGACGCGAAGAACATGCTGACCAATGCGGATTTCGACCCGAAGACCGGCCGGCTGAGCTTCTTCGCCAAGGGCCGCGGGCTCGGCGATTGCGGCGCCACCGGCGGTTACGCCTGGACGGGCACCGCCTTCGTCCAGACCGAATTCAGCATGATGGGCGAATGCCGCGGCATCGGCTCCGATGACTGGATCACGCTCTACCGCAGCGAGGTGAAGTAAGGAGCGTCGTTCTCGGGCGGTGCAAAGCTCCGACCCGAGAATCTCGTGGCGAAAGGTCACCGGCTTCCGAGATGCCCGCATGGCTGTCCGGTTCACCGCGCAGGCGGGTGCCGGGGCGGGCTCCTCCCTTCCCCCTTGTGGGGAAGGGTATGGGGATGGGAGTGGTTCCGCTTGGTGAGCGCTGAACCCAGTCGTTCGACCCCCACCCCTGCCCCTCCCCACAAGGGGGAGGGGTTCCCCGCGCCTGTCATCTCCGTCGCTGTTCTCTGGAAAGCCTTCGATTGTGCTTTCCAAGAAGGTATTCAAAACGAACCAGACAACGCCGGGTCAAGCCCGGACATGACGGCGTTGGCTCACGCCGCCTTCGACTGCGGGCGCACCGCGGCCGAGTAGTCTTCCATGATCACCTTGCCCATATTGCCGGTGATGAACTTGTAGGGGCCGATCTCGGACACCAGCGTCACCTCGGCGGCCGAGCCGGTGATGAAGCACTCGCTGAAGCCTTCCAGCTCCTCCGGACGGATACGCCGCTCCACCACCTCGAAGCCACGCTTCTTGCACAGCTCGATCACCGACTGACGGGTGAGGCCATTGAGGAAGCGATCGGCGGTCGGGGTGTGGACCACGCCGTCCTTGATGAAGAAGATGTTGGCGCCGGTGCATTCGGCGACATTGCCTTCCCAGTCCAGCATCATCGCATCGGCGTAGCCGGCGCGTTCCGCCTTGTGCTTCGACAGCGAGCAGATCATGTAGAGGCCCGCCGCCTTGGCATGGACCGGCGCACAGGCCGGGTCCGGCCGGCGATAATCGGCGACATCGAGGCGCACGCCCTTCAGCTTCTGCGCCATGTCGAACATGCTCGGCCATTCCCACACCGCGATCGCGGTATGGATCTTGTTGTTCATGCCCGACACCGCCATCATTTCCGAGCCGCGCCAGGCGACCGGGCGGAGATAGGCGTCCTTGAGCCCGTTCTCCTTCAGGCAGAGATACTTGGCCTCGTCGATCTCGGCGACCGAATAGGGGATCGTGAAATCCATGATCTCGGCCGACTTGTGGAAGCGCTGCGAATGCTCCGTGCACTTATAGATGACGCCGTCATAGGCGCGCTCGCCCTCGAACACGCAGGAGCCGTAGTGGAGCCCGTGGGTCAGTACGTGAATCTTGGCGTCCTTCCACGGCACGAGCTTGCCGTCGAACCAGATGACGCCGTCGCGCTGGTCGAAAGGAATGACTGACATGGGACCTTCTCCTGGGTGCTTGTTGTCCCCGAACTCCGGCACAGCCGATTTAGGAACGCAAGCATGAGTCTAAAGCTGCGCCGTAACGACAGGTTTTGAAATAATCGTTCGCTCAGCGCCCTTGACCGGTAATCTTCCGTCTGAGATATGTCAATAAGGCTGACCCAAATTTTTGGAAGCACAGTTTTGACCCTGTCCGAACCTCGCCCTGTCGACGCAACCCTCAAGCCCTCGTCCGAGGCCGTTCCGCACGACCTGATCGAGCTGCTCTTCTTCGCCTATCGCGATTTCGTCGGCGACCCCGACAGGATACTGGCGGATTACGGCTTCGGCCGGGCGCATCACCGCGTCCTCCATTTCGTTCAGCGCTGTCCCGGCCTGACCATCGCCGAGCTGCTCGACATCCTGCAGATCACCAAGCAGAGCCTGAACCGCGTCCTCAAGGAGCTGGTCGAGAAAGGCTATATCGAGCAGCGCACCGGCCGGCAGGACAAGCGCCAGCGCCATCTCCACACCACTGCCGCCGGCCAGGACCTGGCGCTTCGCCTCGTCCGGCTCCAGGCCAAGCGCATCCACCGGGCGCTCGACGGCGTCGGCCCCGAAGCAGCGGCCATCGCCGCGCAATACCTTTCCGCCCTGATCGACCCGGCGGAGCGGCCAAAGGTCGAGCGCCTGCTCGCGAAGCCCTGACAGCGACCCACCTCGCGCATTGTGCTAAGGCAGCCGGGCACCGTGATCGCTCCCAGCCCGGATGCAGGAGGAAGCCGCCAGCATGATCGCCAGCGAGACCCTAGCGAAGCCGACCCGCAAGCCGCTGCCCGATGAGGCGCCGCATATCCTCGTCGTCGACGACGACCGCCGCCTGCGCGATCTGCTTGCCCGCTTCCTCGGCGACAACGGCTATCGCGTCACCACCGCGGCCAATGCGGCGGAGGCCGACACCCGGCTCGGCAACCTCGTCTTCGACGCAATCGTGCTCGACGTGATGATGCCCGGCGAGAACGGCTTCGACTTCGCCCGCCGTTTCCGCGGCGGTTCTGCCGTGCCGATCCTGATGCTGACCGCCCGCGCCGACGGCAAGGACCGTATCAACGGCCTCGAGATCGGCGTCGACGACTATCTAGCCAAGCCCTTCGAGCCACGCGAGCTGCTCCTGCGCCTCGGCAACATCCTGAAGCGCACCCTCGTCGTCGAGGCGGCGCAATCCGGCACCCGCCCCGATTTCGTCCGCTTCGGCCCCTTCATCTACGGGCTGGCCCGTGGCGAGCTGCGCAAGGGCGAAGAAACCATTCGCCTGACCGAGCGCGAGCGCGAGATCCTGACGGCCCTTGCCGAGCGCGCCGGCGAGGTCGTCCCGCGTGAGGAGCTGGCGGCGCAGGGCTCGGCCGCGAACGACCGCACGGTCGACGTGCAGATGAACCGGCTGCGTCGTAAGATCGAGCGTGATCCGGCCGATCCGCTCTATCTCCAGACCGTGCGCGGCGTCGGCTACAGGCTGGTGACGGACAGGACGTGACTCCGCTTCACCACGGCAGGAATGGGCAATCGGCACTGCGCTCGGCCGCGGCCATGCTGCGTCCTGTCCTCGCCTGGCTCGAAATGGTCTGCGGCCGTATCGGCAGGTTCCTGCGCCCCGCGCTAAGGAGCATCGGCCACCCGCTCCAGATCATCGCGCGCTACATGCCCAAGGGGCTCTATCCCCGCGCGCTCGTCATCGTCATCGCGCCGGTGGTGCTGCTGCAATCGGTGATCGCCTATGTCTTCATGGAGCGGCACTGGCAGCTCGTGACGCAGCGCCTCTCCTCTGCGGTTTCCGCCGACATCGCCATGCTGATCGATGTCTATGAGAGTTACCCGCAGGATGCCGACACCACGACGCTCTCGCGCATCGCCGCCGAGCGGCTCGGCATGGACCTCGACATCATCCCCGATTCCGACCTGCCGGCGCCGGGGCCGCGCCCGTTCTTCTCGCTGCTCGACAATGCGCTTTCGACCGAGCTCAGCCAGCAGGTTGCGCGCCCCTTCTGGCTCGATACGGTCGGCCGCTCCAGCCTGATCGAGATCCGCATCAAGCTCGGCAAGGACGTGATGCGCATCCTGACCCGGCGTAACTCGGCCTATGCTTCGAACAGCCATATCTTCCTGCTCTGGATGATCGGCACCTCGCTGATCCTGCTCACCATCGCGGTGCTGTTCCTGCGCAACCAGATTCGGCCCATCCTCAAGCTCGCCGATGCGGCGGAAGCCTTCGGCAAGGGCCGCGATGCCGATTTCCGCCCGCGCGGCGCCCGCGAGGTCCGACGCGCGGGCAACGCCTTCATCGAGATGAAGCGGCGCGTCGAGCGCTCGATCGGCGAGCGCACGACGATGCTGAACGGCGTCAGCCACGATTTGCGCACCATCCTCACGCGCTTCCGCCTCTCGCTCGCCCTGTTGGAGCGCTCCTCGGAGATCGAGGCGCTCGAGAAGGATATCGACGAGATGAGCCGCATGCTCGAGGATTATCTCGCCTTCGCGCGCGGCGATGCCGGCGAAACCGCCGTCGAGACCGACATCCGCGCCCTGCTGGAGGAGCTGAAATCGGATGCCGAGCGTCAGGGCCACCAGACCGAGCTGGCGGTCGTCGGCGACCCGCTGGTCGTCATCCGCCCGGACGCCTTCCGGCGCCTCCTGACCAATCTCGTCTCCAACGCCGCCCGCTATGGCGATCGCATCGCCATCCGCGCCACGCATGACGCGCGCTATCTCATCGTGATGGTCGACGATGACGGGCCGGGCATTCCGCCCGACCAGCGCGAAGAGGTCTTCCGACCCTTCTTCCGCCTCGACGAAGCCCGCAATGTCGATGGCGGCGGCACGGGCCTCGGCCTTGCGATCGCGCGCGACATCGCCCGCGCCCATGGCGGCGACATCATCCTCGGCGACTCGCCGCTCGGCGGCCTGCGCGCGACGGTGCGCCTGCCGGTCTGACCAAAAATCTACTCGACGCCTCCACTCATAACCGCAAGTATTCACCAAGCTCATCGGGGGGCCGATCATGAGGACGTTCTGGATCGCTGCAGCATTCCTGGCAGCCTCCTTTCTCCTTTCCGCAACGGCTGCGCGCTGCGAAGACGTTGTCGATCTCGGCGGAGGTCTTTTCGGCGGCGGCCGCGCGCTCCTGAACAAGCCGGCGGGCAAGCCTCGTGCCGGACTGGTTCTGCTGACCGGCGGCGACGGCTATATCGGCATCGGCTCCGACGGTAGCGTCGAGCGCGACAGCAACTGGATCGTCCGGACTCGCGACGCCTATCTGCGCAGCGGCATCGCCAGCATCGCGCTCGATGCCAACGCCAACCCGGCAAAAGCCGTGGAATACATGCGCGCTCTCGCGCCACGCGTTATCGTCGTGGCGATGAGTCGCGGCGCTCTCAAGGTCGCCGGCACCCTGCCGGCGAGGCCGGACGGCATCGTCTTCGCCTCGGCCATGCTTGATCAGGCGCGGGACATGATCGGCGATCCCTCGCGCCTGCCCCCGACGCTGATCATTCATCACCGCCAGGACAGCTGCCGCGTGACGCTGCCGGAATCGGCCGTGGCCTTTCAACAATGGACAGGCGGCAAGGCGCGATTGCTCTGGATCGACGGTGGTTCCTCGACCGGGAACCCGTGCCAAGCCCGTGCCCATCACGGCTTCATCGGCCGCGAGGGTCAGGTCGTCTCCGCCATATCCGGCTTTGCGGGCTCGCTGCGCTAGGAATCCCCGCCGATCGGCGCAAGCTGCGGCAAACGCGCGACGGCGTGGTCGATGAAGGCGCGTACGCGCGGCGCAGGCTGGCGCCCGCCCGGTATCACCAGCTGCACCGGCAGCGGCGGCGGCTCGAAATCCGGGAGCAGACGCACCAGCGTTCCCGCAGCCAGATCGTCGGCCGCCTGATAGGAGAGCACCCGCGCAAGCCCCCGCCCGGCGCGCGCCGCGATCAGCACCGATTCCACCTCGTTGACGATGAACCGCGGCGTCAGCACGACCCCGCTGCCGCGGCGGCCCCCACCGAAGCGCCAGTTCAGCGTCTGGTTGGCGGCGACGCTCGCGATCGTCTCATGGGCTGCGATATCGGCCGGGCGACGCAACGGTGGACAGCGGGCGAGATAGGACGGCGCCGCAACGAGGATGCGCCGGACTTCCCCGACCTTCCGCATCAGCAGACCTGAATTCGGCAGCGGCCCGATCCGCACCGCGAGTTGCAGATCCTCCTCGATCAGGTCGAGATTCCGGTCGGCGAGCACGAGCTCGACCTGCACCTGCGGATAGCGGTCGAGGAACTCGGACACCAGAGGCGTGACATGCCGCCTGCCGAAGGCGAGCGGCGCGGTGATCCGCAGCAACCCGCTGACCGGCTCGGCCGCCGCGACGCCCAACGCCGCTTCGTAATCGGCCAGGAGCCGCCGGGCTGTCGTCGCAAGTTCCCTGCCCGTATCGTTCGGCGTCAGCCGCCGCGTCGTCCGAGCGATCAATTGCGAGCCGACGCGCTCCTCCAGCGCCGCGAGCGCCCGCGTTACAGCCGGTCGCGACTTGCGCAGTCGCCGCGCCGCACCTGCCAGGCTGCCGGCGTCGACGATGGCGACAAAGATCGCGAGTTCCTCGATCCGATCCACATTACTGTTCCGCAAACTGAAATTCTGATTTCGAGGCGTAGCAGATTTCGGCAGTTCTCGAAACGATCATTATTCAGTCGACAAGCAGGAGCATCGCCATGCCATCGACCGAGATCGTCCTCTACGGCACGCCCCTTTCCGGCCACGCCCACCGAGTCGAGCTTTTACTCCGCGCCCTCGACCTGCCCTTCCGCTTCGAGCCGGCACCCGCCGAAGTCCGGCAGAGCCCGGCCTTTCGGAAGCTCAATCCGCTCGGTCAGATTCCCGTCCTGCAGGACGGCGAGCTGACGCTCGCCGACAGCAACGCGATCATGGTCTATCTGGTCAGGCGCTATGCCCCGGACAGCACCTGGCTGCCCGGTGATGCCGTCGGCGCGGCCCATGTTCAGCGCTGGCTTTCGATCGCGGCTGGCGAGGTCATGCATGGCCCTTCCGTTGCGCGGCTGATCACGCAGTTCGGCCTGAACGACGACAAGGCGCGCGCCAAGCGGATCGCGGCACGGCTCCTTGCCTTCATGGAAGAGCATCTGGCGGAGCGCGACTACCTGGCGGCGGTTCACCCGACCATCGCCGATCTGGCCTGCTATGCCTACGTCGCTCACGCGCCGGAGGGCGGCATCTCGCTTCGGCCCTATCCGGCCGTGCGGCGCTGGCTGGCCCGCATCGAAGCCTTGCCGTTCTTCAAGCGGATCCCGCCATCGCCCCTCCCCGCCGAGCTCGACGACGATGCCGCCTGACGACCCCTTCCACGCCGGCGAACACGCCGTGCAGACGCGGGCCGGCGTCGCCGCGCGCGGCGCAGGCATCCGCAGCTTCATGCCGGACCAGCACCGCATCTTCTTCGGCCAGCTTCCCTGGCTCTTCGCCGGTGTGCTCGATGGCGAGGGCTGGCCGCTGGCGACGACGCTCACCGGCGTGCCCGGTTTCGTGACCAGCCCGGACCCGACGAGCCTGTCGATTTCAGCTCTGCCGCAACCCGGCGATCCGGCATACGGCGCGTTCCGGCCGGGCAGCCCCATCGGCCTGCTCGGGCTCGAATTCGAGACCAGGCGCCGCAATCGCGCCAACGGCCGGGTCGAAGCGGTTGGAGCCGATGGTTTTTCAGTGGCCGTGGCCCAGAGCTTCGGCAACTGCGCCAAATACATCCAGGCGCGCAGTCGGGCTCCGAACGGCAGCGACCCCGCCCATCAACCCGCCAGCCTCTCCAGCCTCGATGCGGCGGCTCGGGCGTTGATCGCCAAGGCCGATACGCTCTTCATCGCCAGCGCCGCGGCTCTCGAAACACCGCTGGGAGGCGTCGACATCTCCCATCGCGGCGGCCGGCCGGGCTTCGTGCGGATCGACGGCGATACGCTGACCATCCCGGATTTCGCCGGAAACAACTACTTCAACACGCTCGGAAACCTGCTGGAGCAGCCGCGAGCCGCCCTGCTCTTCGTCGATTTCGAGACGGGCACGACACTGCAATTGCAAGGCGTGGCGGAGATCGTCTGGGACGGGCCGGAGCTTTCCGGGCTGGAGGGCTCGCAGCGCCTGTGGCGCTTCCATGTCACTCGGGGCTGGCGGCGCGCCCATGCGCTGTCCTTGCGCTGGTCGGCACCGGAGTTCGCGTCAACCACATTGCAGACTGGCCTCTGGTCTGCTCCCGCTGCTTTGGCGGCCAGCTAGTACAGCCTTCCGCCATCCGGAACGCCGTGGCCCGGCCCGATCAGCACGACCTCGCCCTCGGCATCGGGAATGCCGAGCGTCAGCACCTCCGACATGAATTTGCCGATCTGGCGCGGCGGGAAGTTGACCACCGCGAGCACCTGCCGACCCGGTAGATCCTCGGGCCGGTAGTGCTTGGTGATCTGCGCCGAGGATTTCTTGCGGCCGATGGAGCCGCCGAAATCGATGACGAGCTTGATCGAGGGCTTGCGCGCTTCGGGATAGGGCTCGGCCTCGACGATCGTGCCGACACGGATGTCGACCTTGAGGAAGTCGTCGAAGCCGATCGGGACGGCCGGTTCAGCAGAAGTGCTCAAAATTCCTCCCAGCCCTTGTCGCGGGCATCGGCATCGGCCTTGTGCGCGGCGACTGTGCTGCCGTTATAGGCCTTGCTGGCGGTCCGGGGCGCGGCGGCCCGGGGCGCTGGTGTGGCAGCCGACTGCGCGACGGCCGCCTGCATCGTCCGCGCCATCGCCTTGAGCCCGGCGACATCGCTGCCGAGCTGGAAGCGTGCGACCAGCGCTGACAGGCGGTCGGCCTCCTGCGACAGCGAATGGGCGGCAGCGGTGGATTGCTCGGCCATCGCGGCGTTCTGCTGCGTCGCCTGATCCATCTCGCCGACGGCGGAGTTGACCTCCTGCAAGCCCGACGCCTGTTCCTGCGCGGCGCCCGCGATCTCGGCGACGAGACCGGTGACGCGGGTGATCTCGGAAGCCATGCGCTGGAGCGCGCCGCCGGTCTGGCCGACGAGCGCGACGCCCTTCTCGACCTCGATCGCCGAAGCGTCGATCAGCGTCTTGATCTCCTTGGCGGCGGAAGCCGAACGCTGCGCCAGCGCCCGCACTTCGGAGGCGACAACGGCGAAGCCCTTGCCGGCATCGCCGGCGCGTGCCGCCTCGACCGAGGCGTTGAGGGCGAGCAGGTTGGTCTGGAAGGCGATCTCGTCGATCACGCCGACGATCTGCGAGATTTCCTGCGCCGATTTCTCGATACCGCCCATCGCCGTCACCGCGTCGCGCACGATGCTGGTCGACTGCTCCGCCTCGGTCTTGACCTGTTCCGTCGCCTGGTTGGCGAGGCGCGCGCTCTCGGCCGTCTGGCGCACCGTGGCGGTGAGCTCGTCGAGCGCGGTCGCGGTTTCCTCGACCGAGGAGGCCTGCTGCTCGGTGCGGCTGGCGAGATCGTCTGCCGCCTGGCTGATCTCGGTCGAGCCCGCCTTCATGCTCTCGGTATTGGTCGCAATCTGCCGCATCGCGTCCTGAAGCTTGGCGATGGCGCCGTTGAAGTCGTCCCTGAGCTTGACGTACTCGGCGGCGAAGGCCGCTTCGATCCGGTAGGTCAGGTCGCCATCGGAGAGCCGCTCCAGACCGGTGGCGAGAGCCTGCACCACGCCGGCCTGGACGCGTGCATGCTCGGCACGCTCGGCCTCATTGCGGCGGCGTTCGCCATCGGCGGCGCTGCGGTGGTCGGCCGCTTCCTCCTCGGCGCGCAGCTTGTCGGCCTCCATCGCCTCCTTGGCGAGGGCCGCATCGCGGAAGATCACCAGCGAACGCGCCATCGAGCCGATCTCGTCGGAGCGCTCCTGATGCTCGATCGCAGTGTCGAGATGCCCGGAGACGACGCCTTCCATCGAGCCCTTCAGCGAATGCAGCATGCCGGTGGCGCGGCGGCTCAGCACAACGACCAGGCCGAGCATGAGAAGGCCGAGCGGCACGAGCACCTTGGCGACGCCCGCGACCATGCTCATGAAGGTGGCATCGACATTCTGCACATGAAGGCCGGAACCGACCACCCACTGCCACTTCGGAATGCCGACGACATAGGAGATCTTGAGGGAAGGCTCCTTGTCGCCGGCCTTGAGCCAGCCATAGTCGAGGAAGCCTTCGCCCTTCGCCTTCACCAGCGCGATCATCTCCTGGACGAAGAACTTGCCATCCGCGTCCTTGAGCGACTTCATGTCCGTCGACTGGATCTTCTTGTTGGCATGCATGACACTAATGCCGTCGTAATTGATGAGGAAGTAGTAGTTTCCATCATCAAAGCGCGCATTGCCGAGGGCCCCCATGGCCATCTTCTTGGCATCGTCTTCCTTGAGCTCACCGGCTTCGACCCGCGCCAGATAGCCTTTCACCGTCGTCGCTGCGGCTTCGACGAGATTCTTCATCTCGGCGCGCTTCAGCGCGAGCATCTCGTTGCGGGCGGCATTCAACGTGTAGCCGACACTGCCGATCGCGATCAGCACGGCCAGGGCTGCGATCAGGGCGAATGAACGGCTGATCGACAGGGTCGCAAGCTTCTTGAAGAAAGACATACGCGTTTCCTGCGCGGGATGGGATCCTTCACCTCGCGCAAATTGACTAAAACGCGCTTAACATTGACCCATTTCGGCCACATTTTCGCCGCTGCGATGCAGCGGCGCCTCTGCTCAGATCGCCGGTGCGTAGTCGTCGTTGTCCTCGCCGCGCTCCGAGGCACGCTCGCGCCGACGCGCCTTCAACGGCCGGCCGAAGCAGATCGCCCGCGCCAGCCCTCTGAACGGCGCCGTCAGGCGATGTACATCCTCCGCTCGTGCCATGATGCAGCTGGCCAAATTCAGCTCGCGATCGAGCCGTGCCATGGTCTTCGACAGCTCGGGCTCGTCATCGTCGAGCCAGGTTTCGGACACCCGCGCCATCAGCAGCACCGCGCCCTGCAGGCGCAGATGCCCGAGCGCATCCTCGGTCGGAATGCCGGCGGAAGCCAGCATGTAGCGCCAGGAATTGATCGCGCCGCGGTTGAGCGCCGCCAGCGCCAGCGGATCGCGCCGGATGACGGGCACGATCTTGCGCAGGCCCGCCTTGTACGGCGCCATCGCGTCGAGCCGGCGCATCACCAGATCGAACATGCGCTCCTTGGCGGGCTCCCCTGCCAGATCCTCCGACGTGCCGGCCAGAACCGCCTCGTCGACGAGGCGCGTCACGCCGCCCAGCATGGCGAGCTTGGAGGGGAAGAGCCCGCGCAGCTGCGCCAGTGTCAGCCCGGCCTCGGTGGCGATATCCGGCAGCTCGATCTGATGCCAGGGCCGCTCGGCGGCAAGCTTCATCAGCGCATCGACGGCGCGCTTGCGCGGATCGGCCGGCTTGGCGGCGGGCCCGGGCTCAGCGCCTGCCGGCGGCGTGGAAACGGGTTTGCGGACCATGGGGACAGCTCCTCTCGCTTCGCGTCGAAAGGAGGTTAGGCCGCTATCGTGGCGGGTGGAAGGCCGCCTGCAGCATTTTCGAGCGAAGTGGAAACCGGTTCGCGCGAAGAAAATGCGTTACGCAACGACCTGAAGCTGTTCGGTTTTCAACGAAAACTGAACAGCTTCAGCCCGAAAGCTCGCCGGCGCGACGTTTCGCAGCAGCCACCGCCTTGTTCATCAGCGGCTTCAAGCCGTCATCCGCCATCAGCACTTCGAGCGCGGCAGCCGTGGTGCCACCCGGCGAGGTCACGTTCTGGCGCAGGGTTCCCGGCGGCAGCGGCGACTGGAACAGCAGCTCGCCCGCGCCCTCCACCGTCGCCCGCGCCAGCCGCTCTGCCACATCGGCGGGCAGCCCCGCCGCAGCCCCGGCCGCGGCCAGGCATTCGACCAGATGGAAGACATAGGCCGGGCCGGAACCCGAGACGGCCGTGACGGCGTCGATCAGCCCCTCATCGTTGAGCCACTCGACCTTGCCGATGCTGCCGAGCAGCGCATCGGCGGTGGCGCGCTGCGCGGCGCTGACGCCCTTGCCGGGCGCGACAGCGGTGACGCCGCGCTGCACCGAGGCCGGCAGGTTCGGCATGGCGCGAATGATCGCGGCGGCGTTCGGCAGGCGTGCGGCAAGATCGCCCAGCGTCTTGCCGGCGAGGATCGAGATCAGCAGCGTCCGGGGATGGATGAAAGCCTGGACGGCCGGTGCGGCGGTATCCAGCATCTGCGGCTTGGTCGCGAGGACGACGACATCGGCCGCGGGAATCTCCTTGGCGGAAGGGTTGAGCCGCATCCCCTTCTCGCCAGCGAGCTCGACCATCTCGTCGGAAGGCTTGGGATCGATGATGCTGATGCCGGCCGGGTCCATGCCGATGCGCAGCCAGCCCTCCAGCATCGCTCCGCCCATCTTGCCCGCGCCGATCAGGACGAGCGATTGCGGAAGGGAATTCGACATGGCGGTTCTCGTCGCTTGGGACCAGGGCGTCATGCCCGGGCTTGCCCCGGGCATCTCAGGACCAGAGCCTGCAAGAGATGGCCGGGTCAAGCCCACGTCTGTCCGGTTCAACTGAACTGCAACAGGGAAAAGCTTTGCTCCGCCGAAGGCTTCCAGTGAGCGATGACCAAGGAGACATGCTCGCGCCATCCCCTCTCCCACTGATCTCGGGCTTGCCCGAGATCAGCAGACCAAGTGTCGAAGTCGGCAACAGCCGACTTCGATGCGGGAGAGGGTTAGGGTGAGGGGTCTCGCGACGCCGATCGCTGGCCCGATGCGACATTTTTCGAAGCTTTCAAGACCTGTGCGACCCCTCATCCGGCGCTACGCGCCACCTTCTCCCGCACCGAAGTCGGCTGTTGCCGACTTCGGCACCAAAAGCTGCCCATCTCGGGCAAGCCCGAGATGGGTGGGAGAAGGGGAGCTGCGGCTCGGCCGCGCTCAACCCGACAGCAGAGGGTCAAGCCCGGCCATGACGGCAATGCGGCCGGTCAGGCTTCGCCGACCGTCTCCAGGATGGCACCCTCCATGCCCTCCTTGGCCGTCTTGCCGGCCCAGACGACGAACTGGAAGGCCTGGTAGTAGCGCTCGCAGGCCTCGACCGCCGTCTTGACCAGCGCCGCCGCCTGCTCGTCGGTCGGCTCCGCCCCGCCGGAAAGCAGCAGAGCATGGCGGTACATCACCACGCTCTCGGTGCTCCACAGGTCGAAATGGCCGAGCCAGAGCTGCTCATTGACCAGGCTCACGAGCTGCAGCACCTCGCTGCGCCGCCGCTCCGGCACCTTGAGGTCGAAGGCACAGGCGATGTGCAGCGCCTCGACCTCCGCGAGCCAGGTGATCGCGACGTGATATTCCGACCAGCCGCCGGTCACCGCGACCGAAAGCTCGTCCTCGCTGTCGCGGTCGAAGGTCCAACCGTTGAGAGCGGCAAGGCGTTCGAACAGGTCGAGCGGGTTGGAAGGCCGATCCAGCTCGGCATCCATATCGAGGTCCATCATGCCCTAGGGTCCACCTTCCGGGGCATGAGCCCCGGCGCGTTCGAGAAGAGGAACACGGCGACTGGAAAGCCGAAGGAACGCAACACACCTCCGGAACACCCCGGGGCGGGGCGCTCCCTTCATCGGCCGAAAGCGAATCCGCCCGACGAATCAATTCTTTCCACCGACGATAGCGCAGGCGCTGTGACGCTCCCAACACAACGCGAAGCTCCGCGGATTCGCCCGGTGGGCTCAATCCCTCCGAAGGGCTGTCCACAGCACATGGCTGTGGACATGACGCGGGGGCATGAGGGCCATCGCTGTGAGGCTGACCGTTCAGAACTCGTTAGTCAGGACTTGCCCAGCTTCTCCTCGAGCGCTGCGAGGCGGGCGGCGAGCTTGTCGTTCTCCTCACGGGCGATCAGCGCCATCTCGCGCACCGCCTCGAATTCCTCGCGGGTGACGACGTCGAGATCGCGCAGCAGGCGCTCGATCTGGGTCTTCACGACGGTCTCGACCTCGCGGCGCACGCCCTGCGCGGCTCCGGCCGCATCGGTGGCGAGGCGGGCAATGTCGTCGAGGATGCGGTTGCCGGGGTTCACCATGGCTCTCTCCCATCGGGGCGAAATTCTCTGACCAAAGCCTATAGGCAGCGCGGACCGGCGCCGCAATTGCGACCGGAGGTCCGGCTTGCCTACCGGCCGGCAGAGCAGTCACATGTCCGCCTGCACAACCAGCAGGCTGCTGATTTGACGCGGAACCACGCGGGTCATCCCGGGCTTGACCCGGGATCCATGCCAGAGCGCTTCCCGACGAAGCTTCAGGCATGGATCCCGGCTCTTCGGCCGGGATGACCCGCGCTTCCAGGAGAACGCAGCCTGCCCCGAGGAGACGATCATGGCCCAGCATTTCACCCCCGCTGAATTCGCCCGCCGCCGTGAAGCCCTCCTCGCCGCGATGCAGGCCGGCCGGCTCGACGCGCTCTTCCTGTTCCAGCAGGAATCGATGTTCTGGCTGACCGGCTACGACACCTTCGGTTTCTGCTTCTTCCAATGCCTCGTCGTCAGGGCCGACGGCACCATGGCGCTGCTGACTCGCTCAGCCGACCTGCGGCAGGCACAGCACACCTCCAACCTCGGCGACATCCGCATCTGGAAGGACGGCCGCGACGCCAATCCGGCCAGCGACCTTCTGGCGCTGGCGCGCGATCTCGGCCTGTCCGGCAAGCGCATCGGCGTCGAGTTCGAGTCCTATGGCCTCGTCGCCTCGAACTACCGCAAGCTGGACACAGCCTTCACCGGCCAGGCCGAGCTCGTTGATGCCTCGACGATCGTCACGCGGCTGCGCGCCGTGAAATCGGCCGAGGAGATCGTCTATGTCCGCCGCGCTGCGGCGCTTGCGGACGCGGCCGACCGGGCAGCGCTTGACATGATCCGGGCCGGCGCCGACGAGGGCGAGATCCTCGCCGCCCAGCACAATGCGATCTTCGCTGGCGGCGGCGACTATCCGGCCAATGAGTTCATCATCGGATCGGACAGTGACGCCCTGCTCTGCCGCTACAAGTCCGGCCGGCGCAGGCTCGACGCCAACGATCAGATCACCCTCGAATTCGCTGGGGTCGATCGGCACTACCACGTCGCGGCGATGCGCACCGTCGTGGTCGGCGATCCCCGCCCGCTGCACCGCCCCTATCATGCCGCCGCCCGCGACGCGCTGCTCGCCTGCGAGGCCGCATTGAAGCCCGGCCGCACCGCCGGCGATGTCTTCGCGGCGCATGCCCGCATCTTCGACGAGCACGGCCTCGCGCAGCACCGACTCAATGCCTGCGGCTATTCGCTGGGTGCCAAGTTCACACCGTCCTGGATGGACTGGCCGATGTTCTACGAGGCCAATGACTGGGAGATCGTGCCGGGCATGGTGATGTTCGCCCACATGATCCTGATGGATTCCGACAGCGCGACCGCCATGTGCCTGGGCCGCACCTATCTGGTGGGCGCGGGCGGCGCCGAGGCGCTGAATTTGCCTGATCTGGACCTCGTCCTCCGTTAAGCCTAGAAAAGGGGCACAGGGAATCTCGAAGCAGTCCACAGCCCAAAGGGCGGGAGGCGTCATGATCAACCGTTTGAGCGGCCTGGCTCTGGGGCCGTTTTTTGCGCTGGCCCTCGCCGGCTGCCAGGAAACCACCCAGACCGCGTCGCGGCCGCGTGTCGACGCGCCCGGCGTTCCGGTATCGGTGCAGAGCATCTCCGGCGCGCCCGAGGATGTCACCACGAGCTTTGCCGGGCTGCTCGGCGAAGCCGCCGCCGAGCGCAAGATGGAGATCGTGCCCGGCAACAAGCCGGCGCGCTTCCGCGTGAAAGGCTATCTCACCGCCCAGCCGACCGAGGACGGCCAGACCTCGCTCGCCTTCGTCTGGGACGTCTATGATTCGACCAAGCAGCGCGCCCAACGCGTGCAGGGCGAGAGCATCGGCAAGCGCAGCAGCGGCTCCGATCCGTGGGCCGGCATCGACCAGACGATTGTCGCCAAGGCGGCCTCCGACTCGATGGATGCGATTGCGGGCTTCCTCGTGACCACCCCGGCCATCGAGACGCTTGGCGGCGACAAGGACAAGAAGGCCGACAAGCCGGCGAAGCCTGGAACCAAGGTCGCCGCAACCACCGACAAGAAGAGCTGAGCGCGGGCGTTCAGCCCCTCGGGCGACGCTACGTCAGTGGATTCCGGGTCACGCCAAGCGCCGCGAGCGCTTTTTGAGCGGCGATATTGCAGCGCAGCGGTCGACTCCATGTCATCGCACTGTTAAGAGCCGTTCGAATTGAGCCGGCCCGCCGGCTCGTGCCCCGCCTTGTCCAACGGTGCGCCACGGCATGCCCTCTCATTTCAAAGTCGTCGCCGGCAACTCCAACCGGCCGCTTGCAGAAGCCATCTGCAACCATCTCAGTATTCCCCTCGCCAAGGCCACCGTCCGGCGCTTCGCGGACATGGAGGTCTTCGTCGAAATCCAGGAGAATGTGCGCGGGCAGGATGTCTTCCTCATCCAGTCGACCTCCTTCCCCACCAACGACCACCTGATGGAGCTGCTGATCATCACCGACGCGCTGCGCCGCTCCTCGGCGCGCCGCATCACGGCGGTGATCCCCTATTTCGGCTATGCAAGGCAGGATCGGCGTGCCTCGGGCCGTACCCCGATCTCGGCCAAGCTCGTCGCCAACCTTATCACCCATGCCGGCGTCGACCGCGTGCTGACGCTCGACCTCCACGCCGGCCAGATCCAGGGCTTCTTCGACATCCCGACCGACAACCTGTTCGGCGCCCCGCTGATGGCGCGCGACATCAAGGACCGGCTGGAATGGAAGAACGCCATGGTCGTCTCGCCGGACGTCGGCGGCGTGGTCCGGGCGCGTGCGCTCGCAAAGCGCATCGACGCCCCGCTCGCCATCGTCGACAAGCGCCGCGACCGGCCGGGCGAATCGGAAGTCATGAACATCATCGGCTCGGTCGAGGGCCGCTCCTGCATCCTGATCGACGATATCGTCGACTCCGGCGGCACGCTGGTGAACGCGGCCGAAGCCCTGCTCGAGCAGGGCGCCAAGGAGGTCTACGCCTACATCACCCATGGCGTGCTCTCGGGCGGCGCGGTTGCTCGTATCGCCTCCTCGAAGCTGAAGGAACTGGTCATCACCGATTCGATCATGCCGACTGAGGCGGTGAAGGTCGCGCGCAACATCCGCGTCATCTCCATCGCCGGGCTGATGGGCGAGGCGATCGAGCGCACGGCGAGCGAGACCAGCGTGTCGAGCCTGTTCGACTGAGGATGGTCGCTTGAGTTCCGGCGCGCTCGTCCTGTTTTCCGGCGGCCAGGACTCCACCACGGCACTGGCCTGGGCGCTCGACCGTTTCGACACGGTGGAGACGATCGGCTTCGACTACGGCCAGCGCCACCTCGTCGAGATGGAGTGCCGCCTCGCCATTCGGGAAAAGCTGCCGGCGCTTTCCTCCCACTATGCCGAGCGGCTCGGCCCCGACCATATCGTCGATCTGAAGGCGCTCGGCGCGATTTCCGAAACCGCGCTGACGCGCGAGACCGAAATCAGCTTCGCCGAGACCGGCCTGCCGACAACCTTCGTGCCAGGCCGCAACCTGATCTTCCTGACCTTCGCCGCGGCCCTCGCCTATCGCCGCGGCCTGAAACACATCATCCTCGGCGTCTGCGAGACCGATTATTCCGGCTACCCCGATTGCCGGGACGATACGATCAAGGCGATGCAGGTCGCGCTCGGCCTCGGTCTCGACCGCCGGCTCGTGCTGCACACGCCGCTGATGTGGCGCGACAAGGCGCAGACCTTCGCGCTGGCGCGGGAACTCGGCGGGCAGGCTCTCCTCGATCTCGTCCTCGAACAGACGCATAGTTGCTATCTGGGTGACAGGACGACCCGGCATGGCTGGGGTTTCGGCTGCGGCCATTGTCCAGCCTGCGATTTGCGCGCAAAAGGCTTCGCAGCCTATCTCATGGCACCCGACGACAGCGGACCCTCTTATGAATCGTGATCACCAGCGGCGGATCGAAGGCCTCGTCGCGCTCGTCCTGTTCGGCCTCACCATTCCGTTGGCCAACTGGCTCATCGGCAATGCCGGCACTGTCTGCGTGCCGAACGGCCCCTGCCTCGTGCCGGTCTGGCCGGGAGTGATGGCGCCGAGCGGCGTGCTGATGGTCGGGCTTGCGCTCGTGCTGCGCGACATCGTCCAGCGCCGCCTCGGCACATTGGCGGGCCTCGGCGCGATCGCCGTCGGCACGCTGATCTCGGCCCTGCTCGCCCCCCCGGCGATCGTGATCGCCTCGGTCTCGGCCTTCCTGCTGTCGGAACTCGCCGATTTCGCCATCTATACGCCCTTGCAACGCCGCCGTTTCCTGACCGCGGTCTTCGCTTCCGGCATGGTCGGCCTCGTCGTCGACAGCATCGTCTTCCTGTACCTCGCCTTCGGCAGCCTGGATTTCCTCACCGGCCAGATCATCGGCAAGGCCTGGATGGTCATGTTCGCACTGCCGCTGATGTATCTGATGCGCCGCCGTGACGAGCGCCTGGGCCTCGTCGCCGCCTGAGGCGGATAAAGTTTGAATCGGCCCCTCAATCGGCCTTTAAGCCGATTGAGTTAGAATGTGCGTTCTTCGACAAGCCCATCTCTGTCGGGAACAGCGTGATCAAGCCCTCCGACCGCCTGCAGGCCCTGCAGAACGATATTCTGGAAGATATCGCGCGCGGGGAACCGCTCGCCCTGTGCATGGAGCGCCTGTGCCACCAGGCGGAAGCGATCTCGCCCGGGGTTATCTGTTCGGTCGTGACGGTCGACGATCAGGGTCATCTGCAACCCCTCGCCTCACCGAGTCTGCCCGATCACTATGTCGCCGCGATCGCCGGCGCGCCGACGGGCCCCCGCGCCGGCTCCTGCGGCACCGCGATCCATCGTGCCACCCCCGTCGAGGTGACCGACATCGCGACCGACCCACTCTGGGAGCCGTATACGCAGCTTGTCCTGCCACTCGGCCTCAGAGCCTGCTGGTCGACGCCGATCAAGGCGCGGGACGGCCGCGTCGTCGGTGCCTTCGCTTTCTACTTCCGCACGCCCCGCCGTCCCCGCGCGCTCGAGCGCCGCATCGTCGCGACCTGCGTCCATCTCTGCGCCATCGCGATCGAGCACGACGAGGTGCGTGCTCGCAATCACCATCTCGCCTATTTCGACACGCTGACCAGGCTGCCGAACCGGGCCCAGTTCAACGACGCCATCACCACAATGAGCGCGGCCTCGCGGCGCTACGGGCTGATGCTGATCGATATCGATCATCTCAAGATCGTGAACGATACGCTCGGCCATGCCGCCGGCGACAGCCTGATCGCCGGCGTCGGCGACCGCCTGAGCACTGCCCTGATCGGTTGCCTTCCCTGCCGGATCGGTGGTGACGAATTCGCGGTCCTGATCCCGGATTGCGAGAGCCCTGCGCGGATGCGCAGCCTCGCCTCCGCCGCTCTCTCGGCGATCGCCGCGACGCCGCTCGAGCATGACGGACACAGCATTCAGCCGAGCGTCACGATCGGCGGCGCCATCGCCGGCGAGGACGGGGAAGACAGCGTGACGCTCCGGCAGAAATGCCGATCTCGCACTGTACCATGCCAAGGAGACTCGCCGCGGCCGCTATGTGCGCTTCCGCCGCAAGCTGCGCAGCGCGATGATGCACCGCACCCGAATTCGCAAGGATGTCGACGGGGCGCTCGGCGGCGAGCGGATCGTGCCGTACTACCAGCCGATCATCCGGCTCGACACGGCCGAGATCGTCGGCGTCGAGGCGCTCGCCCGCATGCGGCTGGACGACGGGCGCATCGTGACGGCCGGTGAATTTCAGGAAGCCCTGCAGGATTCGAAGATCGCCCACCGCATCACCACGCAGATGCTGGCTTCGGTCGCGTCCGACATGGCCGAATGGCAAAGCGCAGGCCTGCATATCCAGCATGCCAGCCTGAATGTGACCTCGGCTGATTTCCAGAAGGGCGATCTGGCGCAACGCGTGGCCCGGGCGCTCGACAAGGCGGGGCTGTCGATGCGCCACCTCGTCGTCGAGGTGACCGAGCAGGTCTTCATGGGTGGCCGCAGGGATGGCGTCGCGCGGACAATGGAGGCGCTGCGTGCCTGCGGCATGCTGGTCGCACTGGATGATTTCGGCACCGGCTTCGCCTCGTTGACCCATTTGCTCGATTTCCCGATCGACATCATCAAGATCGACCGCTCCTTCGTCAGCGCCATCGACAGCGGAGCCCGCAGCGCCGTGATCGTCGAATCCCTGCTGACGATGACACGCCGGCTCGGCATGAAGATCATCGCCGAGGGCATCGAGACGCAGTCGCAGGCTCAGCGTCTCGAGGAGATGGGCTGTCGTTTCGGACAAGGCTATCTCTATTCGCCGCCGGTTCCGGCGCTGGTCATCCGTGAGCTGCTGCAGCGCTTCGGCCAGGCAAGCTCTGCGACCGCGCTCGAACGAGAAGCCGTCGCAAACGCGGCATGATGCAACGGGGTTGAGATTGCGCCCGTTTTCGCCTATGAGCAGCCGCGCGTCCCGCTGACACCCTTGGAGGCTCTGGACGCGCAATCCGATGGCCGCCACGAGGCGGCCTTGTCATTTACAAGTCAAGGACATCCAACATGACCGCCGTGAAGCAAATCGAGGCTTCGGCGCGCGCACAGGTCGGCAAGGGGGCCGCCCGTGCAGTTCGCCGCCAGGGCCAAACGCCTGCCGTGATCTATGGTGGGGGCGCTGCTCCCGAAGCCATCGCGCTCGACGCCAACAAGACCCGCCAGCTGATTTTCGGCGGCCACTTCCTGACCACGATCTTCGAGATCACCGTCGGCGGCAAGAAGCAGCGCGTCATTCCGCGCGACTACCAGCTCGACCCGGTCAAGGACTTCCCGATCCACGTCGACTTCCTGCGCGTCGCCAAGGGCCAGACCGTCACGGTCCAGGTTCCGATCCACGTCATCGGCCAGGAAGCCAGCCCGGGCGTCAAGAGCGGCGGTCTGGTTCAGATCATCGAGCACACCCTCGAGATCACCGTCGAGCCTGACAGCATTCCGGAAGCTTTCGAGGTCTCCGTCGCCGGCCTGAACATCGGTGACCAGATCGAGGCCAAGGCCGTCAAGCTGCCGGCCGGCGCGAAGCTGACCGTCGGTTCGGACGCGACGATCGTCACGATCGCTCCGCCGAACGTCGAGGTCGAGCCCGTTGCCGAGGCTGCTGCCGAGGCTCCGGCCGAAGCCAAGGCCTGATGAAACGGCGCCGCCTGGCGCCGCTTCCGCCTATCCAGTCTACCGAGACGGCCGGGTCCTCCCGGCCGTCTTGCTTTGGCATCGGACCGAAAAGTGGAATCCACTTTTCGGAGGGATCCGATGCTGATCCATGAGCCTGCCGGAGTTCCGCCATGCTGATCTTTGCCGGCCTCGGCAATCCCGGCGCGCGCTATGCCCGCAACCGGCACAATATCGGCTTCATGGCCGTCGAGGAGATCGCCCGCCTCCATCGCGCCTCGCCCTGGCGCGCGCGTTTCCAGGCTGAATCCTGCGAAGCCACCATCGGCGGCGAGAAGGTGATCCTGCTCAAGCCGCAAATCTACATGAACGAGTCAGGCCGTTCGATCGGCGAGGCCGCGCGCTTCTTCAAGATCGCGCCGGCCGACGTCATCGTCTTCCATGACGAGCTCGACCTCGCCCCCGCGAAGCTGCGCGTGAAGCTCGGCGGCGGCAATGCCGGCCATAACGGCCTGCGCTCGACCACGGCCGCGATCGGCAACGACTACCGCCGCGTCCGCATGGGCATCGGCCATCCGGGGCTAAAAGAGCTGGTCCATGGCTATGTGCTGAACGATTTCGGCAAGGTCGAGCAGCCCTGGGTCGAGGATCTCTGCACGGCCTGCGCCGATCACGCGGCCCTGCTCGCCGCCCATGACGATACCGGCTTCCAGAACAAGGTGCATCTCTTCATGGACGCGCGCGGCCATGGCGCCGTGAAGCGGCTGGGCGAGAAGGCCACCGATTAATCGTCAGAGCGGCAGCTTCGCGCCGGACTTCGCGACCGTCACACGGCTCGTGCTGTAGCTGCCGTCGGCCTGCCGGCTCGCCGTCATCGCAACCTGCGCGCCGGGCTTCAGTTCGCTCGCCTCCGCCGGCGCTGCCATCAGGACGGTCGCCTCAGGCGTGATCACGACCTTCTGCTCGCCGCCCGGATAGCTCAGCACGAGATTGGCGCCATCGACCCGCGAGACCGTCTCGGCCACGGTCGCGTTCGTCATGGTCGCATCCGGCAGCACGCCCCAGGGCCGGTGCCCTTCGCCCGTACCGCGCAGCGCCTCCGGGAAGATGAAGACCTGCACGGCCAGCAGCGTGCCGTCCGGCTGCGGCTTCGCGCCGACGCCGATGAAACTCCCCTTCGCGATGTCAGACGTCTTGGCGGGGACGACCCCGCCGGTGGAGAAACCCGGCGCGAGCGCGACTTTCACCTCCCGCCCGTCGGCCGCCTTGAGGTCCAGCGTCGCGCCTTCCATGCGCTCCACCGTACCGCGCAATCGCGTCCCCGGCGCCTGCGCCAAGGCCAAGCCGCCGGCCAGGGCAAAGATCGGCAAGATGAATGCGAAGCGGAAACGGTTCATGGCGATGCTCCGAACGGCACGAGCGGCCGCGGCCGGACGATCCAGCACCAGCATCTGCCCCGCTGCCATGCACGTTCGCGTGAGCGGCACAGCCGCCATCAGGCGCGCGGCACTTGTGTTTATCGCGCAAGCCCCCCAATAAGGCCGCAACTTTCAAAGCTTCACGCCCGGCAGTGGTTCAGTCCGCCGAGGGCAACGGAACAGGCGATCATGGGCTTCAAATGCGGAATCGTCGGCCTGCCGAATGTCGGCAAGTCGACCCTCTTCAACGCGCTGACGCAGACGGCCGCGGCGCAGGCTGCCAACTACCCGTTCTGCACCATCGAGCCGAATGTCGGCGACGTCGCCGTGCCCGACGAGCGGCTGGAGCAGCTCGCCGCCATCGCCGGCTCCAAGGAGATCATCCCGACCCGGCTGACCTTCGTCGACATCGCCGGCCTCGTGCGCGGCGCCTCGAAGGGTGAAGGCCTCGGCAACCAGTTCCTCGCCAATATCCGCGAATGCGACGCCATCGCTCATGTGGTGCGCTGCTTCGAAGACGGTGACATCACCCATGTCGAGGGCAAGGTCTCGCCGATCGACGACATCGAGACGATCGAGACCGAGCTGATGCTCGCCGACCTCGAAAGCCTGGAGAAGCGCGTCGTCCCGCTGGAGAAGAAAGCCAAGTCCGGCGACAAGGAAGCCAAGGAAGCGGTCGACCTGATGACCCGCTGCCTCGTCCTCTTGCGCGACGGCAAGCCGGCCCGCCTCGTCCAGCTCGCGGCCGAGGAGCGCCGCCCCTTCGAGCTGCTCGGCCTGCTCTCGTCCAAGCCCGTGCTCTATGTCTGCAACGTCGAGGAAGCGAGCGCCGACAAGGGCAACAGCTTCTCCGAGCTGGTGAAGAAGCGCGCCGCCGAGGAAGGCGCGGTCGCCGTCGTCGTCTCGGCCAAGATCGAGAGCGAGATCGCGGTGCTGCCGCCGGAGGAGCAGACGGACTATCTGGAAGCCGTGGGGCTGGAGGAGCCGGGGCTCAACCGCGTCATCCGCGCCGGCTACAGCCTGCTCAACCTCGTGACCTACTTCACCGTCGGCCCGAAGGAGGCTCGCGCCTGGACGATCGAGAAGGGCACCAAGGGCCCGCAAGCCGCCGGCGTGATCCACACCGATTTCGAGAAGGGCTACATCCGCGCCGAAACCATCGCCTATGACGACTACGTCGCCAACAAGGGCGAGACGGGCGCGCGCGAGGCCGGCAAGTTCCGCCTCGAAGGCAAGGAGTACGTCGTCGCCGACGGCGACGTGCTGCACTTCCGCTTCGCGACCTGAAGAGCCGGCCGATGCTGCACTTCGAGGATTTCGTCCCTGGCGAGAGCGTCCTCTCGCACAGCATCGCTGTCTCGCAGGACGAGATCGTCGCCTTCGCCTCGCGCTATGACGCGCAGGACTTCCATGTTGATCCGGAAGCCGCGAAGGCGAGCTTCGTCGGCCGCCTGATCGGTTCCGGCTGGCACAGCTGCTCGCTACTGATGCGGCTGATGGCGGAGAGCTTCCTGCTCGACTCGACCGGCATGGGCGCGCCGGGCATCGAGGAGGTGACATGGCTGCGCCCGCTCCTGCCCGGCGACAGCGTGACCGCTCGCCGCACGGTGCTCGAGACCAAGGCCTCGCGCTCGCGGCCCGAGATGGGCCTCGTGCGCTTCCGGCTCGAACTGCTCAACCAGCGCGGCGAGCCGCTGCTGGAGCAGACCAACTGGATCATGTTCGGCCGCAGGAACTCCGGCATCGCCCCGCAGCCGAAAGGCGACTGGCTCGCCCATTCGCCGCGCTACGAACGCCCGGTTCAGGAGAGCTTGCTTGGAGCCCCGTCAGAGCCGGCGCAACCGACTCGCTTCTTCGAGGAGCTGGAGATCGGCAGCCGCCACGAACTCGGCAGCTTCGTCTTCACGGCGGAGGAAATCATCGCCTTCGCTCGCAGCTTCGACCCGCAGCCCTTCCACATGGACGAAGCGGCGGCGCGCACCAGCCTGTTCGGCCAGCTCGCCGCTTCAGGCTGGCACACGGCAGCGGTCTGGATGGCGACCATGGTCTCGCACCGCAAGCGCCAGCTCGCCGCCACGCCCGGGCGCCCGGCCCGTCTCGGCCCCTCGCCCGGCTTCAAGAACCTGCGCTGGTCGAAGCCGGTCCTCACCGGGGACCGCATCACCTATTTCTCCGAGGTGGCGGACAAGCGCGAGAGCGCCTCGCGCCCGCAATGGGGCCTGTTCTTCCACCGCAACACCGGCATCAACCAGCGCGGCGAAGAGGTCTTCAGCTTCGACGGCTGTGTCTTCGTCGAGCGGAAGCCTGCCTGATCAAAAGTCCCGCCCGCCGTCTGAGGACGGCAGGCTCGGCCATAACGCAAGGCGACGTCAGGGCTTCGGCTCGATCAGCTCTGACCTTTGGCCTTCGATCGCCTTGAAGGGATTGAGATAGGACTCCCTTCCCTTCGGAGCGGGCAAAGGAGGAACTCTCAGGTTCCAGGTCTCTGTCAGCGTGCGGTCGCCCTGCTTCAATGTCGCGCGCAGATCGGAAGACACGGCCGGGTTCTTGAGTTTTACCCGATAGGTCAGACGCCAGCCTTTGATGGCAGGATTCGGCTGCAGCTCGGTTCCGACGATCTCGACATTGTCGTTGGCACCGACCTCGGCCGTGACCGGCGCCTGCGGCGAAAGCTGGCGCAACGAGGGCCCTTTGAAGTCGATCAGGAACGCCTGCGTCCCATCGCCCGCGCGAATGAGGTTGGACTGATAGAACTCTCCCGTGGAGCGTATCGTCTGCCAGACATAGGAGGTGCCGTCCTTCAAAATCGCAGGTTCGTCCGTCGTCCAGTGGATTCGATAGTCGAACTGCAGCGGCTGGCCGGCCGCCGGCATGCTCTCGGGCACCCAGAAGGCGACGATGTTGTCATTGGTCTCGTCCCCCGTCGGGATCTCGACGAGACGTACGCTGCCCTTGCCCCAGTTATTGGTCGGCTCGATCCAGGCACTCGGACGCAGATCGTAGCGATCCTTCAGATCTTCATAGCGCGTGAAGGAGCGCCCACGCTGAAGCAGGCCGAAGCCTTTCGGGTTCTCGGCCGCGAAATTGGTCGTAGCCACCATGGATGGCGGGTTGCTGAGCGGGCTCCAGGTCCACTTGCCGTCACCGCCGTGAATGGCAAGCCCGTTGGAATCGTGGATGGCCGGCCGGAAGTTATAGGTCGGCGATGGCTGGTTGGGGCCGAAGAGGAACATGCTGGTCAAGGGCGCGATACCGAGCGTCCGCGGGGCTGCACCCTCGCGCATGAAGACGCGCGCCTTGACGCTCAACACCGCGTCGGCGCCCGGCGCCAGGGTAAATTCGTACGCGCCCGTCGCTCGCGGCGAATCCATCAGCGCATAGAAGGTCAGCTGCTTGTCCCGCGGCTTGGGGCGGCGAAGCCAGAATTCGCGGAAAGCCGGGAACTCTTCAGCGATCGGCAGGCCGGTATCGATCGCCAGGCCGCGCCCCGAAAGGCCGTAGATCTGCCCCTTGCCGATCACGCGAAAATAGCTCGCGCCCAGCACGCTCATGACCTCATCGAGCTTGCCGGCCTGGTTGATCGGGTACACCACCCGGAAACCGGCCCAGCCGAGCTTGCTGGTCTGCTCGCGGTCGAAATGCAGATCCGCGAAATCGAAGCGGCCGGCATCGTAGGGAATTTCCTGCACCGCACCGTTGACGATCTCGTTGATCTTCACCGGCGCGTTGAACTGCATTCCCTGGTGGTAGAACGCCAGCTTGAAGGGCGTGCCGAGCTCGGTCCAGGCAAAGCGGTCGCGCCGGGGCTGCATCTTCTGGTAGTCGGCGAACTGCATCTTGCTGAACACGTCAGGCAGATTGCTGGCCGGGGTGATATGGGGCTTGTCCGCCAGCGCCTTCGCCTTCGCGAGCACGTCCTCGAGCCCGAACTCCACCGGGCGCTTCTGCGCGAAGGCCGAGGTCCCGGCGAGCGTTGCGACAGCCAACCAGCCGAGCGCCAATCCCAATCGCGCGAAGCCTGCCCCGCGCCGGGCCGCTCCGCACCAATCCAACGCCATCGTCAGCATGCGTCCGGCCGAAAAAGAAATCCGGGCCATATCGAAGGCCCCGTTACCAGAACGGGTCGACAAGTTCACATCAGCTCCTTAAAGATGCAGGCTGGCGGGGCGGAGCGCGCCCGTCCCACGTTGGCAGCGGCGCACCCGAGCACAAATGCCCATCATCGACACAAGGGTCAAGGAATGAGCGTCGTTCTTCCGAACCGCTCCCACGCCGCCCTTCGCCTTTCCCAACCTCAGTGAACGAACTCAGCATGGATAATTCGAACGGTGCGCCGGTCGCCGACGGGCTGGATGCGGTCTCCTGCAAGGACGAGGCCGATCAGGGCTTGTCCCGGCGCCAGGCTCTAGGCGCCATGGCTTCGGCCGCTTTGGTCGCGGGGGTGGCCGCGAAACCGGCTGCAGCAGCGCCGAAACAGGCCCTCAACTTGACCGGCCCCGTCAGCAAGCAGGCGTTCATCGACGACCTGATCAAGCGCATGACGGTCGAGGAGAAGATCGGCCAGTTGCGCCTGATCAGCATCGGCCCCGAGATGCCGCATGCCAAGCTGATAGACGAGGTTGCAGCCGGGCGCATCGCCGGCTCGTTCAACACCGTCATCCGGCGCGACAATCGGCCGCTGCAGGAAGCGGCCGTCAAGCGCAGCCGGCTGAAGATCCCGCTCTTCTTCGCCTATGACGTGGTGCACGGCCACCGCACCACCTTCCCCATCCCGCTCGGCCTGGCGGCGAGCTTCGACATGGCCGCGATCGAGCGGATGGCCCGCGTCTCGGCCATCGAGGCCTGCAACGACGGCGTGGACATGACCTTCGCGCCGATGGTCGACATCAGCCGCGATCCGCGCTGGGGCCGCACCTCCGAGGGCTTCGGCGAAGACCCCTATCTGGTCTCCGAATGCGCACGGGCGAGCGTCCGCGGCTTCCAGGGCGATGCGACCGACCGCCCCAACAGCATCATGGCGGCGGTCAAGCATTTCGCGCTCTACGGCGCGGTCGAGGGCGGGCGCGACTACAACACGGTCGATATGAGCCCGCTGCGCATGCATCAGGTCTATTTGCCGCCCTATCGAGCCGCGATCGAGGCCGGGGCCGGCGGCGTGATGGTCGCGCTCAATTCGATCAACGGCGTGCCCGCGACCTCCAACACCTGGCTGATGCAGGATCTGCTGCGCGAGCAATGGGGCTTCGACGGCGTGACCGTCAGCGACCATGGCGCAATCACCGAGCTGACGCGTCATGGCGTCGCGCGCGATGCGCGTGAGGCGGCCAAGCTCGCCATCAAGGCGGGCATCGACCTCAGCATGGCCGATCAGGTCTATCTTGCCGAGCTGCCGGGCCTCATCGCCTCGGGCGAGGTCAAGATGGCGGAACTCGATGCCTGCGTCCGCGAGGTGCTGGGCGCCAAATACGATCTCGGCCTGTTCGCCAATCCGTTCCTGCGCATGGGCAAACCCGCCGACGACCCGGTGAACGAGAAGGCCGACAGCCGCCTCCACCGCCAGCCGGCGCGCGAGATCGCCCGCGAAACCATCGTGCTGCTGGAGAACCGCAACCAGACGCTGCCGCTGAAGAAGACCGGAACGATCGCGCTTGTCGGACCGCTGGCCGATTCCGGCCTCGATATCCTCGGCAGCTGGTCCGCGCAGGGCGTGGCCGAGCAGGCCGTGACCGTGCGCGCCGGCATCGAGAAGGCGATCGAAGGCAAGGCACGCCTCCTGACCGCCCGCGGCTCCAACGTCCTCGACGACCAGAAGGTCGTCGAATACCTGAACTATCTGAACTGGGACAAGCCGGAGGTCATCCAGGATCCGCGCAGCCCTGAGGAGATGATCCAGGAAGCCGTATCGGTCGCAAACCAAGCCGACGTGGTGATCGCGGTCGTCGGCGAGGTGCGCGGCATGTCGCATGAATCCTCGAGCCGCATCAGCATCGAGATGCCCGGTTCCCAGCGCGCCCTGCTCAAGGCCCTCAAGGCCACCGGCAAGCCGCTCGTCGTCGTGCTGATGAACGGCCGTCCGCTCGCCCTCGGCTGGGAAAAGGACAATGCCGACGCGCTGCTGGAGACCTGGTACACCGGCACCGAGGGCGGCAACGCCATCGCCGACGTGCTGTTTGGCGACCACAACCCCTCGGCCAAGCTGCCGATCTCCTTCCCCCGCTCCGTCGGTCAGATCCCGACTTACTACAATCCTCTGCGGATCGGGCGCCCGTTCACTCCGGGCAAGCCGGGCAACTACACCTCGCAATATTTCGAGGAGGAGCAGGGCCCGCTCTATCCCTTCGGCTTCGGGCTGAGCTACAGCCGTTTCACCCTATCCAACCTGAAGCTCTCGGCATCCCGGATCACGCAGGGCCAACGCCTGACCGCCGAGGCGACGCTGACCAATGACGGCACCTATGAGGGCGCCAACGTCGTGCAGCTCTACATCGCCGACCCCTACGCCTCGATCGCGCGCCCGATAAAGGAACTGAAGGGCTTCCAGAAGGTGACGCTCAAGCCCGGCGAGAGCCGCGTGGTCCGCTTCGAGATCGGCAAGGAGCAGCTCAAGTTCATCAATGCCGAACTCAAGGAAGTCGTCGAGAGCGGGCGCTTCGAGGTGCAGCTCGGCCTCGATTCCAGGGACGTGCTGGAGCAGTCCTTCATGCTCGACTAGGGCGCGCTAAGTTTGCCCGAAGCCACGCGGTCATCCCGGGCTTGACCCGGGATCCATGCCGGAACGTTTCCGATAGAGCTTCAGGCATGGATCCCGGGTCTCCCCTTCGCTCCGTCCGGGATGACATCCCCTTCTATCAAAACGCGGCTCGCTCCAGGCCGGACAGTTGTGCCGGCCTGTGGCGCCACCTCTTGGCCTAAGGGGCCCCGCGGCCGATCTCCCCAGGTCCGTGAAGCGTCGCCTCGGCAGCTTGCCTCAGCCGACCTTGCCGTAGCCCGCAAACTTCGCGCCGACGCGCTCCATCTCATCGGCGTCGAGGATGACCGGCTCGAGCCCGGCCGCGAGAATGTCGAGATATTGCCCGGCGAGGTTCTCGACCTCGGCGACGATGGTGTGCGCGCCGGCCAGCGTCTGGCCGAGCGCAATCACGCCGTGATTGGCGAGCAGCACGGCCTTGCGCCCCTCCAGCCCTTTCACCGCATTGGCCGCGAGTTCGGGCGTGCCGAAGGTCGCATAGTCGGCACAGCGCACATCGGCACCGCCGCAAAGCGCGATCATGTAGTGGAAGGCCGGGATGCCGCGCCGCGTGCTGGAGAGCGCCGTGGCGCGCGGGGAATGGGTGTGAACGATCGCCTGCGCATCCGGCCGGGCCTTGTAAATCTCGACATGGAAGGGCCATTCCGAGGACGGTTTGCGCGCACCGCTCAGCACCGTGCCGTCGAGCGCCAGATGGATCAGGTCCTCCGGTTTCGTCTGGGCATAGGGCAGCCCGGACGGGGTGATCAGCATCCCCTCCCCGAAGCGAGCCGAGACATTGCCCGACTTGGACGGGCAGAAGCCCGCCCGGTCGATCGCTTGCGCGACCGCGACGATCTCCTGCCGCAGCTCCGTCTCGTTCATGCTGTCGCCCTGTTCGCCAGATCGGGGAAGAGCTGGGCGAGGCCCTCAGTGCTCGCCGCGCAAACCCCGCGTTCGGTGATGAGCCCGCTGACGAGGCGCGCCGGCGTCACGTCGAAGGCCGGGTTGGCCGCGCCGCTACCGGGTGCGACGACGCGGAAGGGCCGCACCTCGCCATCCTCCGCGAGCCCGGAAAGATGGGTCACTTCGCGGGTCGCCCGCTCCTCGATCGGAATCTCGGCGAGGCCGTCGCCGATGCTCCAGTCGATCGTCGGTGAAGGCAGCGCAACATAGAACGGCACGTCGTTGTCGTGGGCCGCGAGCGCCTTGAGATAGGTGCCGATCTTGTTGGCGACATCGCCTGTCGCCGTCGTCCGGTCGGTGCCGACGATCACCATGTCGACCTGCCCGCGCTGCATCAGATGCCCACCGGCATTATCGACGATGACGGTGTGCGGCACGCCATGGGCGCCGAGCTCATAGGCCGTCAGCGCCGAGCCCTGGTTGCGCGGGCGCGTCTCATCGACCCAGACATGGACGGGTATGCCGGCATCGTGGGCCAGATAGATCGGCGCCAGCGCCGTGCCCCAATCCACGGTCGCGACCCAGCCGGCATTGCAGTGGGTGAGGATGTTGACCGCCTGCCCCGCCGGCTTCCGCGCAGCGATCTCGCGGATCAGCGGCAATCCGTGCTCGCCGATGGCCCGGCAGAGCGCGACATCCTCGTCACAGATCGCGGCTGCTTCAGCATAGGCAGCTTCGACACGTTTCTCCGCGGGCAGCGCCGCCAGCACGCGTCGCATGCGCTCCAGCGCCCAGCGCAGATTGACCGCGGTCGGCCGGGTCGAGCCGAGCAGCGCGAGTGCCGCCTCCAGCGCGGCATCCGATGCATCGGCACGCATCGCCAGCGCCACGCCATAAGCGGCCGTCGCGCCGATCAGCGGCGCGCCGCGCACCACCATCGAGCGGATCGCATCGGCCGCCTGCTCGGTCGAGCCGAGCGCCACGGTCTCGAAGCGGAAAGGCAGCCGCGTCTGGTCGATGACGACGACGCGCCAGCCATCCTGCGCAAGCCAGATCGTCCGGTAATGCTGGCCGTTGATTTTCATGGGCTCAAGGGTCGGTAAAGGACACCAGCGTCCGCACGGGCACGCCGAGACGGCGGATCCTGTCGGCGCCGCCGAGATCGGGGAGATCGACGATGAAGCAGGCCGCGACCACCTCCGCGCCCAGCCCGCTCAACAGGTTGACGGCCGCTTCGGCCGTGCCCCCGGTCGCGACGAGATCGTCGACCAGCAGGACGCGCTCGCCCGGCTGCACCGCATCGCGGTGGATCTCGATCTCGTCGGTGCCGTATTCGAGCGCATAGGTCGCCCGCAGCGTCTCGAGCGGCAGCTTACCCTTCTTGCGCACCGGAATGAAGCCGGCCGACAGCTGATGCGCCACGGCACCACCAATGATGAAGCCGCGCGCCTCGATGCCGGCGATCTTGGCGATCTTCAGCCCCGCGAAGGGCTGCACCAGTTCGTCGACGACCCGGCGGAAGGCCCGCGCATCGCCGAGCAGCGTCGTGATGTCGCGAAAGACGATGCCGGGCCGGGGATAGTCCGGGATCGCGCGGATGCTGTCGGCAAGGTTCATGGAGGTCGTCTCGGACATGGTGACGGACGCCTTGGTCGGACGCCGAGCCAGCTTCGTCAAGGGCGCAGCCATCACTCAGCCCTTGAGCACGCGCCCGGCGACCGCTCCGAGCTTCGCCAGAAGAGCGGGATCGCGAAAGGCGGGTGCGGTGATGATCGCATTATCGAGGGCGTTGTGCGAGCCGGCCGGGCAAGGCTCGCGCTCGGCCGGGAAGTCGGCCGCGAGCCGCACGACGAGGCGGCGCGCCTTGTCGGCGTTCTCATGCAGCACCGCCACGACGGAGCTGACATCCACGGCGCCGTGCAGCTCATGCCAGCAATCATAGTCCGTCACCATCGCGACGGTGGCGTAGGTGATCTCCGCCTCGCGCGCGAGCTTGGCCTCCGGCATCGCGGTCATACCGATCAGGTCGTAGCCGAGGCTGCGATAGGTGATCGATTCCGCATAGGTCGAGAATTGCGGCCCTTCCATCGTCACCAGCGTTCCGCCGCGCACGAAGGGCAGCCCCTCCACTTCGGCAGCCGCCGCGATCCGTCCCTGCAGCGCCGGACCAACAGGATGGGCGACGGAGACATGAGCGACGCAACCCCTGCCGAAGAAGGAGCTTTCGCGCCGCGTGGTGCGATCGACGAACTGATCGACCAGAACGAACAGCCCTGGATAGAGCTCGGCCTTGTAGGAGCCGCAGGCCGAGAGCGAGACGAGGTCGGTCACACCGGCGCGCTTGAGCACGTCGATATTGGCGCGGTAGTTGATCTCGGAAGGCGGAATGGCATGGCCGCGCCCGTGCCGCGGCAGGAAGACGATCCTGGTGGAACCGAGCCGGCCGATCCGCAGCACGTCCGACGGCTCGCCCCAGGGACTGTCGATGCGCTCCTCGCGCAAGTCGCTAAGGCCCGGCAGATCGTAGATGCCCGATCCGCCGATGATTCCGAGGACGGCTTCACTCATGGCTGATTCCCTCGAGCATCGGACCGAACAGTGGAAGCCACTTTTCGGAAGGATCCGATGCGATGACAAATATGCCGATCGCCGTTGCCGCGTCCGATAGGACGCGCGGCGATCTGTTGCGGGCGCGGAAGGGACCATCTTTCGATGACGGTCGCAATACGACTCAGCCGCGACGCATGGACCCGGCGCCTCGCGGCAGAACCACCACCGTCATTCCGGGGCAAGCGCGGAGCGCTTGAGCCCGGAATCCATGAACAGGAGGTCACTCCAGCTTGCGCAGGGAACCCTCTCCCGGAGGGAGAGGGCAGGGTGAGGGGAAGGCCGTTGGACGCTTTAGCCGTGACCTCACCGTTGCTGCGGTGAAGGCACACTTTACTGGTCCAGTGGCCTACACCTCACCCCTGTCCCTCTCACTGATCTCGGGCTTGCCCGAGATCAGCGCTTTAAAGTGTCGAAGTCGGCAACAGCCGACTTCGATGCAGGAGAGGGGTTCCCCGCGCTGTCCGCACTTTTCTGGAACGGCGTCGTGCTCCAGGTTCCGGGCATCAACGAAAAAGGCCCCGCTGGGCGGGGCCTGTTCCGAAATCACGTCCCGTCGCGTCAGTGCGCCGGCGAGCCGTCCGGCATGCGCGACCACACCTTCTTCTTGGTGTAGTAGAGCAGGAACGAGAAGGCCACGAGGAAGAGCATGACCTGCAGGCCGAGGCGCTTGCGCGCTTCCAGATGCGGCTCCGCCATCCAGACCATGAAGGCGGCGACGTCACGCGCATACTGATCGACCGTCTCAGGCACCGGCGACTTGCCGTCCGGGCCCTTCGGATACTCGACCTGCCCGTCGGAGAGCGGCTTCGGCATCGCGATCAGGTGGCCGGGCATGTACTTGTTGTAGTTCTGCCCCGGCAGGAGCGCCGGGAAACCTGCCGGCGGCTCCTCATAGCCCGTCAGCAGGGCGTGGATGTAGTCCGGCCCCTGCTCCTGATACTGGGTGAAGATATCGAAGATGAAGGTCGGGAAGCCGCGCACATAGGTGCGGGCCTTGGCCAGCACCGAGAAGTCCGGCGGATAGGCGCCGCCCTGGGCCGCGCGCGCCGCCTGTTCGTTCGGGAACGGCGACGGGAAGGCGTCGGCCGGCCGGCCCGGCCGGTCGAACATCTCGCCCTGATCGTTCGGGCCGTCCTTGATCTGATAGGTCGCGGCGAGCGCAGCGATCTGGCCGGGCGTGAATTCGGGGCCGCCCGGCTCCGACAGGTTGCGGAAACGGACCAGGCTGGCGCCGTGGCAGGCCGCGCAGACTTCCTTGTAGACCTTGAAGCCGCGCTGCAGCTGGGCCCGGTCGAACTTGCCGACGGGGCCGGAGAACGACCAGCTGAGAGCCGGCGGATGAGCCACACCCTCGGCAGCCTGCGCCGCCGGCTGGAAGAACGCCAGCGACAGGCCGGCGGCGAGCCCGGTCAGGGCGAGACGAAACGATGTTCTGCTCATGGTTCCGTCAGCCCTTGACGTTCGGTTCGGCAGCGGTGGCGATCGCGATGCGCGCCGCCGAGCCGTTCTTCTCGGAAGCTGCGAGCACGGCATCGGCGATCGAGGTCGGCAGCGCCTTCGGCCGCTCGAACAGGCCGACGACGAAGAGCGCGACGAAGAAGCCGAAATACAGCGCGGTGAAGATCTGCGAGGCGATGACGTAGCCGCCTTCCGCCGGCATGGCGCCGAGATAGCCCAGGCCGATGCAGACCAGGACGAAGGCCCAGAACAGCTGGCGCGCGATCGGGCGGTAGCTCATCGAGCGGACCTTCGAGGTGTCGATCCAGGGCAGGAAGGCGAGCACGACGATGGCCGAGCCCATGGCGAGAACGCCGCCGAGCTTGTCGGGGATGGCGCGCAGGATCGCGTAGAACGGCAGGAAGTACCATTCGGGCACGATATGCGCCGGCGTCGCGGCCGGGTTGGCAACGATGTAGTTATCGGCGTGGCCCAGGAAATTCGGCTGGTAGAACACGAACCAGGAGAACAGGATCATGAACACGACCATGCCGAAGATGTCCTTGACGGTCGCGTAGGGCGTGAAAGGCACGGTATCCTTCTCGACGTTCTTCACCTCGACACCGGTCGGGTTGTTCTGGCCGACGACGTGCAGCGCCCAGATGTGCAGCACGACGACGCCGAAGATCATGAACGGCAGCAGGTAGTGCAGCGAGAAGAAGCGGTTCAGCGTCGGGTTGTCGACCGAGTAGCCACCCCACAGGAAGGTGACGATCGTCTCGCCGATCACCGGCAGCGCCGAGAACAGGTTGGTGATGACGGTCGCGCCCCAGAAGGACATCTGGCCCCAGGGCAGCACGTAGCCCATGAAGGCCGTCGCCATCATCAGGAGGAAGATGACCACGCCGAGGATCCAGAGCACCTCGCGCGGCGCCTTGTACGAACCGTAATAGAGCCCGCGGAAGATGTGCACGTAGACGGCGATGAAGAACATCGAGGCGCCGTTCGAATGCAGGTAGCGCAGCAGCCAGCCATAGTTCACGTCGCGCATGATGTGCTCGACGGAGTTGAACGCCAGCAGGGAGTTGGCGGTGTAGTGCATCGCCAGGATGATGCCGGTGACGATCTGCGCCACCAGCATGAACACGAGGATGCCGCCGAACGTCCAGAGATAGTTCAGGTTGCGCGGCACCGGATAGGAGACGGCCGAATCATGAGCCAGGCGGACGATCGGCAGGCGGGCGTCGAGCCAGCGTTCGATGCCGGTCTTCGGGACGTAGGAACTGTGACCACTCATGAAGAATGCCTCAAGGCTGTCTCATCTTGGCGGGAAAGCGTCGAGCGCATTGCTCAGCCGATCTTGATCTTGGTGTCCGCGGTGAAGGCGTAGGGCGGAACCGGCAGGTTGAGCGGTGCCGGGCCCTTGCGGATGCGGCCGGAGGAATCGTAGTGCGAGCCGTGGCAGGGGCAGAACCAGCCGTCGAAATCGCCCTTCGGCTCGCCGGGTGCGTTGCCGAGCGGCACGCAGCCGAGATGGGTGCAGTTGCCGTAGACGATGAGGAAACGCTCGTGCCCGGCCTTGGTGCGCTGCTGATCGGTCTGCGGATCGCGCAGCGTGGCGATGTCGACGGCGAGGGCCTCGTCGACCTCCTTCTTGGTGCGGTGGCGCACGAAGATCAGCTTGCCGCGCCAGAACAGCTTGATCGACTGGCCCTCGGCGATGGGCGACAGATCGAGATCGATCGGCGCGCCGGCCGCGACGGTCTGCGCATCGGGAGCGAGCTGGCTGATCAGGGGAACGATGACAGCGCCGATGCCGACGGCGCCGGCAGCTCCGGTCGTGAGCATCAGGAAATCGCGGCGGGTTGTTCCGGTCGATGTATCGGTCGCGTGCGCCACGATCCAATCCTCTTACACGTCTTGCGAGCTGGAACAGCTCGAAATTGTCGCCTCTCGCCCTCATAGGGGCGCGCCGCGACCGCCGCAATGCGGCGGTGCGTCACCGTGGGCTCTTTGACATGCAGATTGGACGAAGTCTACTGTCGCGAACCTCCCGCCCATGCATGGCGCACAGTTCGCAGGCGAAGGCTTTGGCCCTGTTGCATTTCAGCGGAACCCCGTCGTCATTCCGGGGCTTCGCGCCAGCGAAGAGCCCGGAACCCAGAACCGATGCCCTGACCGCGAAGAGCAACTGCCCTCGGTGCTCTTCCGATAAGCCGCATCGGTTCTGGGTTCCGGGCTCAGGCCTGCGGCCTGCCCCGGAATGACGGCGAGGTTCCAGGCGAGATCGCCCCGCTGTCAGACGGCGAGTTTTTCCGGATCGGCGGCGGCGAGGAAGCCACCCGATTGCCGCGCCCAGAGCCGGGCATAGAGCCCGCCCCGCCGGATCAGCTCGTCATGGCTTCCGGTCGCGACGATCCGCCCCTGATCGAGCACGATCAGCCGGTCGAGCGCGGCGATGGTCGAAAGTCTATGCGCGATCGCGATCACCGTCTTGCCTTCCATCAGCGCCGCGAGCTGCTGCTGGATCGCCGCCTCGACCTCTGAATCGAGCGCCGAAGTCGCCTCGTCGAGAATCAGGATCGGCGCATCCTTGAGCAGCACGCGCGCGATGGCGATGCGCTGGCGCTGACCGCCCGAGAGCTTCACGCCGCGCTCACCGACGCGCGAATCGAAGCCCTGGCGCCCGTCCTGGTCGCCGAGTCCGAGGATGAAGTCATGCGCCTCGGCCTGTTGCGCGGCGGCGATGATCTCCGCCTCGCTCGCGCCGATCCGGCCATAGGCGATGTTGTCGCCGATCGAGCGATGCAGCAGCGAATTGTCCTGCGTCACCATGCCGATCTGCGCCCGCAGACTGTCCTGCGTGACATGGGCGATGTCCTGCCCGTCGATCAGGATGCGCCCGCTCTCGAGCGGGTAGAGCCGGAGCAGCAGGTTCACCAGCGTCGACTTGCCGGCGCCGGACGGTCCGACCAGACCGACCCGCTCGCCCGGCTTGATCTGAAGATCGAGTCCCTCGAACAGGCCGACGCCCCGGCCGTAGTTGAAGCGGATCTTCTCGAAGCTGATCGCGCCCTTGTCGACGACGAGCGGCCGGGCATCCGGCGCATCGCGCAGATCATGCGGCTTGGCGATCGTCTCCATGCTCTCCTGCACCGAGCCGATATTCTCGAAGATGCCGCGCACGAGATGGATCAGCCAGCCGGACATCTGCACAAGGCGCAGCACGAGGCCGATCGCGGCTGCGACCGCGCCCGGCGTCATCTCGCCCTGACTCCACAGCAGCAGCGCGAGCCAGGCGGTCACCACGACGAGCAGACTGTTCATCGTCTGCAGGATGACGCTGACGCCGGTGATCAACCGCGACAGGTTGAGGAACGAGGCGTTCCACCGCGTCAACGAGTCGCGGACGGCGGAGCGTTCGGCATCGGCGCGCGCGAACAGCTTCACCGTCAGGATGTTGGTGTAGGAATCGACGATGCGCCCGGTCGTGCTCGAACGGCCGAAGGAGTTCGCCTCCGAACGCTTCTTGGCGCGCGGCACGAAATAGATGAGCAGCGAGACATAGGCGCCGAGCCAGACGACGACCGGCAGGGCGAGCCAGAGACTCGTCTTGCCGAAGAAGCCGATCGCCACGGAGGCAAAGACGAGCGCGTACCAGAGGTCGTCGATGACCTCGATCGTGGCGCCGCGGATCGACTGCCCGGCCTGGATGACGCGGGCCGAGAGCCGCCCGGCGAAGTCGTTCTGGAAATAACCCAGCGCATGGCCGAGCGTGTAGACATGGTTGCGCCAGCGGATCTGGTTGGTGATCTGCGGCACCACGACCTGATCGACGATGGCGTGGTTGGCGAAATAGATCAGCGGCCTGACCACCACGAGCAGGAAGGCGGCGCTAGCAAGCAGCCAGCCATGGTCGCGGAAGATCGTCTCGGGCGACTGCGTCGAGAGCAGATCGACGAACCAGCCGACCATCAGATACATCGCCGCCTCGATGCCGCTGAAGCCGAGGCCGGTGATCATGATCGCCGCCATCCAGCCCTTCACGCCCTTGATGTGGTGCCACATGAAGGGCCAGACGCCGTGCGGCGGCGTCTCCTGCTCGTCGAAGGGAGCGAAGACGTCGACTCGGCTTTCAAGCCAGCGGAAGAGCGGAGCGAACATGTCTGCCTTCCTAGAGTCTGTTAGGGACTATGGGATGGATTTGACGCTGGCGATTTTGCGCGAATGCCAGGAGTTCGAGGACGCAAGCCTTCCGGCTTGCTACGAAGAAAGACACAGCAGTCGCGCAAAATCGCCAGCGTCAAATCCATCCCATAGTCCCTAACAGCCTCGAGAGCGGCATCACGACGGTTTCGAGGCATATGGCCCCCGCCTATGCGAATGGCCAGCCTGCTTGACGCATATCCGGGCGTCACCGCATGACAGGGCCATGTTGCGTCTCGCCCTGTTCCAGCCGGATATTCCGCAGAATGCCGGCACGATGATCCGCATGGCGGCTTGTCTCGGCATCGCGGTCGATATCATCGAGCCCGCCGCCTTCGACGTCTCGGACCGGCATTTCCGCCGTTCGGGCATGGATTATCTCGAGCGTGCCGCCGTCTCCCGGCACGATTCCTTCGCGGCTTTCGACCAGTGGCGGCGTGACGCCGGCCACCGCCTCGTCCTCGCGGAGACGGATGGCGCGACCCCGCTGCCGGACTTCGTCTTCCAGCCCGGCGACATCGTTCTGGTCGGGCGCGAATCGGCCGGCGTCACGCCCGCGGTGCAGGCTGCGGCCGATGCGAGCCTTCACATCCCGATGCGCCCGGCTTTGCGATCGCTCAATGTCGCGCTTGCGGCTGCGATGGTAATGGGTGAGGCGTTGCGACAGACAGGCGGCTTTCCGCGCCGTGATGGACACGACCATGAACAAACCCAAGCCCGTTGAAGCTGCGCCCGCCGACCCGGCTGTCATCGAGGCGATGAAGCCCCGCGCGGCCGCCTGGTTTGAGAATCTGCGCGACCGGATCTGCGCCGCCTTCGAGGAGGTCGAGGACGAGGCGGGCGGCCCCTTCCCCCCTGAAACCAACCAGCCCGGCCGCTTCGTCCGGACGCCCTGGCAGCGCACCAACCATGACGGCGCGCCCGGCGGCGGCGGCGTGATGTCGATCATGAAGGGCCGTGTCTTCGAGAAGGTCGGCGTCCATGTCTCGACCGTCCATGGCAGCTTTCATCCGGATTTCGCGGCCCAGATCCCCGGCGCCTCGGAGGATCCGCGCTTCCACGCCACGGGCATCTCGCTGATCGCCCATCCCTGGAACCCGCACGCGCCGACCGTGCATATGAACACGCGCTTCGTCGTCACGACGAAGCCCTGGTTCGGCGGCGGCGCCGACCTGACGCCGGTGCTCGACGCCCGGCGCAACCAGGACGACCCGGATTCGCGGGATTTCCATGCCGCGATGCGCCGGCCCTGTGAGAACTTCCCGGCCGTGGCGGATTATTCCCGCTTCAAGCAGTGGTGCGACGAGTACTTCTTCCTGAAGCACCGCAACGAGCCGCGCGGCATCGGCGGCATCTTCTACGACTATGTCTGGACCGGCGATGCCGAGGCCGATTTCGCCTTCACCAAGGCCGTGGGCGAGGCTTTCCTCGACATCTATCCCAATGTGCTCTGCCGCAATATCGGCAAGCCCTGGACCGAGGCCGAGCGCCATGAGCAGCAGGTCCGCCGCGGCCGCTATGTCGAGTTCAACCTGCTCTACGACCGCGGCACGATCTTCGGGCTGAAGACCGGCGGCAACGTCGATTCGATCCTGTCCTCGATGCCGCCGACGGTGCGCTGGCCCTAGTCACTGTCGGGCAGGCGTCATTCTCAAACGTAGCGAAGCGGAGATCCGAGAATCTCTTTCAGAAGATGCTCGGGTCAAGCCCACGGCTGTCCGGTTCGTTTTGAGGACCGTCTTGGAAAGCACGATGGATCGAAGGCTTTCCATGGAACAGCGACGGAGATGACAGGCGCGGGGAACCCCTCCCCCTTGTGGGGAGGGGCAGGGGTGGGGGTCGAACGACGGGGTTCAACGCTCACCAAGCGGAACCACCCCCATCCCCATACCCTTCCCCACAAGGGGGAAGGGAGGAGCCCGCCCCGGCACCCGCCTGCGCGAGGCGAACCGGACAACAGTGGGTCAACGAGGCGTTTGAGCGGCAACATCAAGCAGTTCGAACTGCGCTTCCACATCGGCCGGACAGTCGGCCTCGATCCAGAGCCGGCGGGCCTCTGCGAGGACCTGCCCGATGCGCTCGCCTTTCGGCACGCCGCGGGCGAGCGCATCATGCCCGCGCGGCAGGAAAGCAGGTGTCCTGCCCAGCTGGCCGATGAGATCCTGCACCGCGATGCCGAGTTCCTCGCCCGACGAGGCCGTTAGCAAGACGAGGGCCGCGGCGGCAGCATCGCTTCCGGCGCGGTCGGCGACATGGCGCAGCCGCGCCAGCGACGGCAGTCTCGCCTGCCCGCCCAGCCCTTCGAGAGCCAATGCGATCCGGTCGACCCGGTCGAACTCCTCATTCGAGAGCCGCAACCTCTGGCGCAAACGCGGCGCATCCTCCCGAACCGACACAGCGAGCGCCGCCAACCGGAAGGCTGGATAGACACGCTCGCCGCCCTCGCCGGCAATGGCAGCGAAGCGCGAGAGATGCGGCACGGCGCCGATCACAGGCAGCAAAAGCCCGGCCGCGGCCATGGCTTCGAGCGTGGGGGCTGCTCCGGGAGCAACCACCAGCTTCATCAGCTCCGCCCGAACGCGCTCCCGCGACAGGCCAGCGAGCCCGTCGCGACCTGCGATGCAGGCGCGCAGGCCCTCCGCATCGGGTGCGCCCGCACCATAGCGGGCATGGAAGCGGAAGAAGCGCAGGATCCGCAGATAGTCCTCGCGGATACGCGTCTCGGCATCACCGATGAAACGCACGCGCCGCCCGGCCAGATCGGCAAGACCGGTGCTGTAATCATGCAGCTTGCCATCGCGATCCAGGCCCAGCGCATTGATGGTGAAGTCGCGCCGCAGCGCGTCCTCGGCGAAATCCCGCCCGAAAACGACCTTGGCGCGCCGCCCGTCGGTCTCGACGTCGCGCCGCAGCGTCGTCACCTCGAAACTCGTGCCGTCTGAAATCAGCGTCACCGTGCCATGCTCGATTCCCGTCGGCACAGCCTTGAACCCGGCCTTCCGGCCGCGTCGGATCGTCTCCCGCGGCAGAGCGGTGGTGGCGAGGTCGACGTCGTTCGCCGGTTCGCCGAGCAGGAGATTGCGCACGGCGCCGCCGACGATGCGGGTTTCCTCTCCCTCCCCGTTCAGTGCGTTCAGGAGGCGGGCCAGGATCGGCTCGGCCAGGAAGCGGCCGATGGCCTCTTCGTGCCCCCCGGTCATTTGAACCGGCCAGGCACGAGCACCCCATTCTCCATATGCGGCGGCTCGTACGCTCCCTCGCTGCGCGGAGCAATGAAACCGGTATAGGTGAGCACTCCGATCGCCAGCAGCAGGCCGGTGATAGCGAGCCAGAAGGCGTGCCGGCTCCAGTGCTCGACGTCGAAAGGGTTGCGCCGCTTGACGACGAGATAGCCCGCGAAAACGCAGAAGGGCAGGACGAAGAGCAGGACCTCTTCGATGATCGCGCGCAGCATCGGCTTCGTCGTTCTCCGGCGCGCTCTCCGCGCAAAGCAATGCTAACCAGCCAGCCGCTCGTAAAGATTACGGATCATGCCGGCGGTCGCACCCCAGATATAGCGACCCTCGAACGGCATCGCATAGTAGGTGCGGAAATGCCCCTTCCACTCGCGCCCCTCCCGCTTGTGATTGGCGGGATCGAGCAGGAAGGAGAGCGGCGTCTCGAATGCTTCGTCGACCTCGTGATGGTTGATCGCCAGCGAGAAGGGCGGTTCGATCAGTGCGACCACCGGCACGATGCGATAACCCGTGCCGGTCAGATAGGCGTCGAGAAAGCCGAGCGTGCGGATGCGCTCCCGCGACAGACCGATCTCCTCCTCGGTCTCGCGCAAGGCGGTCACGACCGGCGAACCGTCGACCGCATCGACCCGCCCTCCGGGAAAGGCGACCTGCGCCGAATGATTGCGCAACGCCGCGGCCCGTTGGGTGAGGAGTACGGTCGGCCCCGCCTGGCGCGGCACGATTCCGATCAGCACAGCCGCGGGGACCGCGCGCTTCTCGTCTGGAACCGGCACGGGCTGCGGCTGATTCTCGTGGTCACCGCGAGGGCGAGCGATGAGGTCGCCAAGCGCCGGCGGCTCGGCGCGCAATCGCTCGCGCGCCAGCTTGGCGAAAGCCTCGGTGCTGAGGTTCAGAGCCTGGTCGTTCACGTCAAATCCCGATGCCTTCGATCTCGCTCGCCGGCAGCGCCGGGTAGAACCGGCCGGCCACTGCCACGCCGAACATCGCCTGCCCTTCGGCCTCCCGCACCTCGCCGAGCGCGAGCAGATCATAGGTCAGCGCGCGCGTCAGCCGGGCCCAGAGGCCATGCCGGACATGGACATAAGGCTTCAGCCCGTCCTTCGCAGCCCGCTGGAAACGCAAAGGGTGCTCCGGCCCGACGCAGAACAGATCGTCGACCTGCGTCCGGAAGGCGATGCTCCTTTCGTCACCCTCGCCATCCACTTGCATTTCAACAGCCTGAAATGGCGCATCATCGACCTTGATCCCGACCTTTTCGACCGGAGTCACGAGAAAGTAATCGTCGCCCTCGCGCTTCAGCACCGAGGAAAAGAGCTTCACCAGCGCCGGCCGGCCGATCGGCGTGCCGAGATAGAACCAGGTGCCGTCAGCGGCGATCCGCATGTCGAGATCACCGCAAAAGGCCGGATTCCAGCGCTCGACCGGCGGCAATCCGCGCGCCTTTCCGCTGCCCAGCGCGGCCATCAGCCGGTCCATCGCATTGCCCGGAGCCGTCATCGAAAGCCCCGTCTTCCCTTGCTGCGGCATATTGGTTGCATCGCGTTTCTGCCTTGAACTCCACATAATCGTGAAGCCGAGATGATGTGTACCATTCCATTCGGCGCTTGAGCCGCACGGTTGGCCCGTCCACATTCAACGGTGGAACACATCGACCGGTTCGCATGGCGGCGCAACGGCCCGCGACAGTGAAGGAGACCGACATGGCGGCGCAAGCCCGCGCGAGCGAGAGCACTTCCCCCGTCGATCTCGACAGCGGCATCGTCGAAGCGGCCGAGGCCGCGCTCGGCGCCATCGGCGCAGCGCGCAAGGAGATCGGCGGGGTCATCTTCGGCCAGCAGGCGGTGGTCGATCTCTCGCTGGTGACCTTGCTCGCAGGCGGCCACGGCCTGCTCGTCGGCGTGCCCGGCCTCGCCAAGACCAAGCTGGTCGAGGCCATGGGCACGGTGCTCGGCCTCGGCGCCCGGCGCGTCCAGTTCACGCCCGACCTGATGCCGTCCGACATCCTCGGCTCCGAGGTGCTCGACGAGAGCAGCGACGGCAAGCGCCATTTCCGCTTCATCAAGGGCCCGGTCTTCGCCCAGCTCCTGATGGCGGACGAGATCAACCGCGCCTCGCCCCGCACCCAATCCGCGCTGCTGCAGGCGATGCAGGAGCATCACGTCACCGTAGCCGGCGAGCGCTACGATCTGCCCGCGCCCTTCCACGTTCTCGCCACCCAGAACCCGATCGAGCAGGAAGGGACCTACCCCCTGCCCGAGGCGCAGCTCGACCGTTTCCTGCTCGAGATCGATGTCGGCTATCCCGACCGCGAGGCCGAGCGGCGCATCCTGCTCGAAACCACCGGCGCGACCGAATACAAGCCGTCCCAGGCGATGACCGCCGAGACGCTGATGTCGATCCAGCGTCTCGTGCGCCGCCTGCCGGTCGGCGAGGCGGTCGTCGATGCGATCCTCGACCTCGTCCGTTCCGCCCGCCCCGGCGATGGCGATACCGCCATCACCGACAAGCTCGCCTGGGGTCCGGGTCCGCGCGCCAGCCAGTCGCTGACGCTTGCAGTGCGGGCCCGCGCGCTGGTCGAGGGCCGGCTCGCGCCGTCCGTGGACGATGTCGCCGCGCTCGCCCAGCCGGTCCTCAAGCACCGTGTCGCGCTGACCTTCGCCGCCCGCGCCGATGGCGAGACCGTCGAGGGTGTCATCGGCCGGCTCGTGGAACGGCTGGGATAGGCCGATGTTGCGCACGCGCGTCCTGGGTCCGAACGAGCGGAAACCCGCCAAGCCGGCTCTGACGGAATCGCTCGACCTTGCCGCGCGCCTGCCCCGCCTGATCCTCGAAGCCCGCCGCGTCTCCGCCAGCGTCCACGGCATCCACGGCAGGCGCCGCTCCGGCCCGGGCGAGACCTTCTGGCAGTATCGCCCGCTGGTCGCCGGCGAATCCGCCTCGCGCATCGACTGGCGCCGCTCTGCCCGCGACGGCCATCTCTTCGTGCGGGAGCGTGAATGGGAAGCCTCGCACTCGATCTGGCTCTGGATCGACCGTTCGCCCTCGATGGGCTTCGCCTCCTCGCTGGCGATGGCGCCGAAGGTCGACCGCGCACTGGTCGCGGGTTTCGCTCTGGCCGAGACGATGGTGGAGGGTGGCGAGCGCGTCGGCCATCTCGGCCTGACACGGGCGCTGGCCTCGCGCCGCATCGTCGAGCTGCTGGCCCAAGCCATTGCCGCCGATAGCCGCAATAGCGAAGCCGACCTGCCGCCCGGCGAGCCGCTGCCGCGGCTGGCGGACGCCATCATCATCACCGACGGGCTCTCGCCCTCCGCTTCGCTGGCGCAGCGCATCGCCACCATGGCGTCGAGCGGCGCGCGCGGCCACCTCCTGCTGATCGCCGATCCGATCGAGGAAATCTTCCCCTTCACCGGCCAGGCCGAGCTTTTCGATCTGGAGGATGGGCTGTCACTGCGCGTCGGTGACGCCGGCGCCTGGGGCGACGCCTATCGCCAGCGCCTCGCCGCCCATCGCGAGGCGATTACTGAAGCCTGCCGCAAGGCCGGCTGGACCCTGACGCTTCACCGCACCGACCGCCCGGCGAGCGAGGCCGTGCTGCGCATCGCCAGCCTCGTCGCCGCCTCGCGCGGCGTGTCGGGTTTCTGAGGGAGCCGCCATGTTCAGCGCCCTCCCCTTGAGCTTCACCGCACCGCTCGCACTCGCCGCGCTCGCCCTGCTCCCCGCGCTCTGGCTGATCCTGCGCGTGACGCCGCCAAGGCCGCGCCGCATCGACTTCCCGCCGCTCAAGATCATGGCGGACCTCGTCGCCAAGCGGGAATTGCCGGCGCATACGCCCTGGTGGCTGCTCGCGATCCGCATGGCGGTCGCTGCGCTCGTGATTCTCGCCGTCGCCGGCCCGATCTGGAACCCGCCGCGCGAGGGCGCAGCCCTGCGCGGCCCCGTCCTGCTTCTCGTCGACAACGGTTTCGGCGCCGCCTCCGACTGGCCGGACCGCGTCACCGTGGCCGAATCGCGGATCGCCGCGGCGACGCGCGAGGGCCGTCCGGTCGCCATCGTCGGATTGGCCGAGGCGCCTGCCGCGATCGCACTGGCGGAGCCGCGCGTCGCGCTCGACCGGCTGCGCGCGCTGGCGCTCCAGCCCCATGCGCCGGATCGAGCCGCCCATCTGCCACGGATCGAAACCTTCCTGCAGAGCGCGCCGGAAGCCGAGATCGTCTGGATATCCGACGGCCTCGCGGTTTCGGACGACGGCAGCTTCCAGGCCAGGCTGAAGGAACTTGCCGACGCAAGGCGGCTTTCGATCCATGCCGGTCCACCGAACCAGCTCGCGCTCGCCGCGCCCGACAATCTCGCTGGCGCCCTCAGCGTGAAGGTCCTGCGCCCGATCGCCAGTGCGCCCGCAAGCGGGCACGTCCGCGCGCTCGACCTCAAAGGCCTGCCGCTCGGCGACACGCCGTTCATCTTCGAAGGCTCCAACCTGCAGACGACGGCGCGCCTGACTTTGCCGATCGAGGTGCGCAACGCCGTCTCGCGGCTCGAGATCCTCGGCGAGAACAACGCAGGCGCCGTCGCCCTGCTCGACGATCGCGCCAAGCGCCGCCGGATCGGCATCGTCTCGGGCGCCACTGCCGACACCGCGCAGCCGCTGCTGTCGCCGACCTACTACATCTCTCGCGCGCTCCAGCCCTTCGCCGAGGTCCGCGAGCCGCGCCAGGGTTCGACCGACCCGGTCGGCGAACTCCTCGCGCAGAATCTCTCGGTCTTGGTGCTGGCCGATATCGGCGCGCTCGACCGCGACACCAGCGCCAAGGTCTCCGATTTCGTCACCCGCGGCGGCGTGCTGCTGCGCTTCGCCGGCGCGCGCCTCGCCGCCTCCTCGGACGATCTGACACCGGTCCGCCTGCGCCGCGGTGGGCGGACGCTCGGTGGCGGCCTCTCCTGGGAGACACCGCGCAAGCTTGCGCCCTTCACGCGCGAAAGCCCCTTCTACGGGCTGACGATCAGCGACGACATCCGCGTCAGCCGCCAGATCCTGGCGGAGCCCGAGGCCGATCTCTCGCGCAAGACCTGGGCCGCGCTCGAAGACGGCACGCCGGTGGTCACCGGCGAGCGCCGCGGCGACGGCCTCATCGCCATGGTTCATGTCACGGCCGATACGACCTGGTCGAACCTGCCTCTCTCCGGCCTCTTCGTGGAGATGCTGCGCAGGGTCGTGAACCTCGCCGGCACCGGCCCCGCCGCCGATGCCCAGAGCGACGAGGTTCGCGTCGAGACGCTCTCGCCGACCCGCGTCCTCGACGGCAGCGGCCGCTTCCGCACCCCGCCGGCGACGAGCCAGCCCGTGCCCCGCAACTATGCCGGCCGCGGCACCCTCGCCCATCCGCCCGGCCTCTATGGCCCGGCCGACGGCACGCTCGCGGTCAATGCGCTCACGCCGAACGATACGCTCGCAGCGCTCGATCTCGCCGGCCTCGGCGCACCGATCCTGCCGATCGACGAGCCCGTGGCGCGCGATGCCCGCCCGCCCCTGCTGGCGCTCGCCCTGCTGCTGCTGGTCGTCGATACGCTGGCGACGCTCTGGCTCGGTGGCCGGCTCGGCTTCGGCCGCGCCCGCAAAGCGACCGCAGCGGCCGCGATCCTGATCGCGCTGGGCTTGGCAGGCAGCCTCTCGCCCGACCCGGCCAGCGCCCAACCTGCAACGAACCCCCAAGCGGAGGCTCGCCCGCCGATTCCCCGCGCGCTGCTCGCCAATGGCGCGGTGACGCGGCTCGCCTATGTCGTCACCGGCGACAGGGCGGTCGACGACATGTCGAAGGCCGGTCTCACCGGGCTCAACACCGTGCTTGGCGCGCGCACCGCGCTGGAGCCGGGCGACGCCGTCGGCGTCAATGTCGAGCGCGACGAGCTCGCCTTCTTCCCGGTGCTCTACTGGCCGGTGGTCGCCGGTCGGCCGATCCCCTCGGCCGAAACCCTGCGCAAGCTCGAAGCCTATATGAAGGGCGGCGGCCTCGTGATCTTCGACACGCGCGACGCCATGAGCGCCCGTCCCGGCGGCGGCACCACGCCGGAGGGCGACCAGCTCAAGCGCATGCTGCAGACGCTCGATATTCCCGAGCTCGAGCCGCTGCCGCGCGACCATGTGCTGACCAAGACCTTCTATATCCTCGACGAGCTCGTCGGCCGCTATGACAGCGGCACGACCTGGGTCGAGACGCTGCCGCCGGCCGACAGTGACGGCCGGCGCCCGGCACGCGCCGGCGACAACGTTTCACCGATCATCATCACCGCCAACGACCTCGCCGCCGCCTGGGCCATCGACAAGCGCGGTGAAGGGCTGGTGCCGCTCTCCGGCGCCGATCCCCGTCAGCGTGAGATGGCGCTGCGCGGCGGCATCAACCTCGTGATGTATGCCCTCACCGGCAACTACAAGGCCGATCAGGTCCATGTTCCGGCCCTGCTCGAACGCCTGGGACAATGACCATGTGGAGCGTTTCCTTCGCCCCGCTGGTGCCGCTGCCGCTGCTGATCGGCCTCGCCGTGCTGGCGGCGCTTGCCGCCGGCGCCGCCCTCGTCCTCACCGGCCGCGGCGCCATCCTGCGGGCGCTGGCCTTGATCGTTCTGGCTGTCGCCCTCGCTGACCCCTCACTGGTCTTCGAGGAGCGCGAGCCGGTCAAGGACGTCGTCCCCGTCGTGGTCGATCGCTCGGCCTCGAACCGCCTTGCCGATCGCTCGGCCCAGACCAATGCCGCCGTGGCCGAGGTCGAGCGGCAATTGCGCGGCATCCCCAATATCGAGCCAAGGATCGTCGAGCTGCGCGATGCGCAGGGGTCGAGCGACGGCACGCGCCTGTTCGAGGCGCTGGCGTCGAGCCTCGCCGACGTCCCGTCCGAGCGTGTCGCCGGCGCCATCGCCATCACCGACGGCCTCGCCCATGACACCCCGGCCAATGCCGAGGCGCTCGGCTTGCGTGCGCCACTCCATGTGCTGACGACCGGCCGCAATGCCGAGATCGACCGCCGCATCGTGCTGGTCGATTCGCCGCGCTTCGGCATCGTCGGCAAGGATCAGGTCATCCGCCTGCGGGTCATGGACAAGAACGGGGCGAGCCGCGCCGGCCTCACCATTCGCCGCGACGGCGAGATCATCGCCCGCCGCGATGTCGCGACCGGCCAGATCGTGCAGGTGCCGATCCGCATCGACCGCGGCGGCCCGAACGTCGTCGAGATCGAGGCCGCGCCGCTCGACAACGAGCTGACGCTCGCCAACAACCGTGCGGTTATTACAATTGAAGGAGTCAGGGATAAGCTGCGCGTGCTGCTGGTCTCGGGCGAGCCGCATCCCGGCGAGCGGACCTGGCGCAACCTGCTCAAGGCCGACGCCAATGTCGACCTCGTCCATTTCACCATCCTGCGTCCGCCGGAGAAGCAGGACGGCACGCCGATCAACGAATTGTCGCTGATCGCCTTCCCGACGCGCGAGCTGTTCCAGGTCAAGATCAAGGAATTCGACCTGATCATCTTCGACCGCTACGCCAACCAGTCGATCCTGCCGCTGATCTATTTCGACAACATCGTCCGCTATGTCCGCGACGGCGGCGCGCTGCTCGTCGCAGCAGGTCCTGAATATGCGGGATCACAGACGCTGGCCCGGACCCCGCTCGGCCAGATCCTGCCGGCCGTGCCGGACGGCAGCGTCATCGACGAGGCCTATCGCGCTCAGGTCAGCGAGCCTGGCAAGCGCCACCCCGTCACCCGCGACCTGCCGGGCTCCGAGGTCCAGCCGCCGCGCTGGGGCGAATGGCTGCGCATGGTCGGCGCGCAGGCGCGTGCCGGCGCCTCCCCCGTCATGACCGGCCCCGGCGAGCGGCCGCTGCTGATGCTGGCCCGCGAGCAGAAGGGCCGCGTCGCGCTCTTCCTCTCCGATCATGCCTGGCTCTGGGCACGCGGCTTCCGCGACGGCGGCCCCTATCTCGACCTGCTGCGCCGCCTCAGCCATTGGCTGATGAAGGAGCCGGAGCTGGAGGAAGAGGCGCTGCGCGCCACCGCCCGCGGCGGCACCATCGAGGTTGAGCGTCAGACGCTGAGCGACAACCCTGCCCCGGTCACCATCACCGGCCCCGACGGCCAATCACGCTCGATCGCGCTCGAAGCGGGACGTCCCGGCCTGTTCACCGCGCGGATCCCGGCCGGCGATCAGGGCCTTTACCGGCTGACGGCCGACAATCTCACCGCCTTCGCCAGCGTCGGCCCCGAGAACCCGCGCGAACTGATGGAAGTCGTCAGCGACCCCGCTGCGCTCCAGAACCTGGCACAGGCGACCGGCGGCTCCTCGCGCCGCATCGGCCATGAAGGCGATTCCGGTGTCAGCCTGCCGCGCATCGTGCCCGTACGCTCCGGCAGCCAGTTCGCCGGCAATGATTGGATCGGTCTCAGGATCAGCGATTCCGGCATCGTGCGCGGCGTGCAGATCTCGCCGCTCTTCGTCGGACTGATCGGTCTCGCGATCCTGTTCGGCGCACTCGTCGCCGGCTGGCTGGGCGAGAGCGGGCGGCGCTTCAAGCGCCAGGCGTGACCCTTTCCTTCTCCCCTTGCGGGAGAAGGTGGCCCGAAGGGCCGGATGAGGGGTCGCGCAGGTCTTCGCAAGTCGATATCCGGCTCGTGATCGGCGTCGAGAGACCCCTCACCCTAACCCGCTCCCGCAAGGGGAGAGGGGACAGGCCCCGTCCTTCCTTACCGGATCGCCATCACCGCCCCGCGGCGTTCCTTCAGGACGCCCTCGACCAGTTCCAGCGCCAGGAAGCGCGCCGGATCGGCCGGGCCCGGCAGAACGAGCTGGCCCGGCGGCAGCACCTTGAAGCCGAAACGCGCATAGTAGGGCGCGTCGCCGACCAGCATGATCAGATCGTGGCCGGCCTCGCGCGCGGCCTCGATCGAGCGGTTCATCAGCGCGGCCCCGATGCCCCTGCCGTCGAAGGCGGGATCGACCGTCAGCGGCCCGAGCATCAGCGCCTTGTGGCCGCCGGCGAGGACGGGCGTGACTTTCACCGAACCGACGAGGAAGGTGCCGACATGCGCGGCGAAGGAGAGCTCCGGATCGGGCGGCACGCCCTCGCGCAGGCGGAAAGCGGTGCGGGCGAAGCGGCCGGGGCCGAAGGCGCGCTCATGCAGGCGCTCGATGGCGGCGGCGTCCACGGGCAATTCGTGGCGGATGGTCAGCGGCAGAGATGTCATGACGAGTACGCAAGGCGGGAAGCGGATCGGCTAAGCGAAGGCAGGCGCGTATGGGCGCAATGCCGGGCAGGCGCATTCAGCGCGCCGGTCGTCGCAGGTCTCGCAGCTTGTGCCCGATCGTCATGGCAGCGCCTCTAGCAGAGCTTCCAAGCGGCGTCCATCCGTCTTGCGTCGCTGTAGCGGCTGCTTGTCGAGCTTGATGGATTGGTCTCAACTCGCGACCTGGAACGGGGGCCCGCCGCTGCGAGGCGGCGCCGGGCGCGATGAAGGCGCCGCCTGTCGAAACGGAGGAAACCGATGTCCCGATCTCCGCTGCGCGCCGCTGCCCTGCTCCTGGCGGCGAGCGTGCTCCCCGCCCACGCTCAGCAGCAGACGCCACCGAAGGAGCCCGTGAGGGACGAGTTCTTCTGGCTCGGCGAGATCAACAAGGCGAGCACGGTCATCAACACCGAGCAAGGGCTGCTTGACCGCGCGCTGGCGCCGAAGCTGGCGCAAGGCATCGCCAAGGTCATCGAGGCCGGCAACCAGCCCGGCGCCAGGCGCCCTTCGACCGTCATCACCTTCGAGCCGCTGATGATCAGGGAAGCCGGCGTCGAGGTCACGCTGATCCATGCCGGGCGCTCCAGCCAGGACATGCATGCGACCTATCGCGCCGCGATCATGCGCGACCGCCTGCTGGCACTGGCCGACCAGCTCAACCGGACGACGCGGACGATGGTGGAACTCGCCGCCACGCATCGCGAGACCGTCGTGCCCAACTACACCAACGGCGTCGCCGCCCAGCCCAACAGCTACGGCCACTATCTCCTCGGTCTCGCGGCGGGCCTCGACCGCGACGCCCAGCGCATCCGCGAAACCTACGCCCGCGTCGACCGCTCTCCGATGGGCACGACCGTGCTCAACGGCACGAGCTGGCCGCTCGATCGCCAGCGCATGGCTGATTATCTCGGCTTCGCGGCTCTCGTCGACAACGCCTACGACGCCTCGCAGATCGCCGCCGCCGACCTGCCGGTCGAGGCCGGCGGGATCGTCACCGGCATCGCCCTCCATGTCGGCGGCTTCATCGAGGATTTGATGACGCAATATGCGCAGTCGCGGCCGTGGATCCTGCTGCGCGAAGGCGGCGGCAACACCTATGTCTCCAGCGCCATGCCGCAGAAGCGCAACCCCGGCCTGCTGAACGGCACACGCGAGGACGCCTCGGCCGTGCTGTCGTTGGCGATGGGACCCGTCTTCAAGGCGCACAACATCCCGCCCGGCATGCCCGACGCCAAGGATGCCAAGGCCAACAGCGCCATGATCGACGGCGCCGCCAAGGCATTGCAGGGGCTCGACCGCATCCTCAAGGCGCTGGCCATCGACCCTGACCGCGCTCTGGAGGAGCTCAACAGCGACTGGACTGCCTCGCAGGAGCTCGCGGACGTGCTGATGCGCAAATACAAGCTGCCCTTCCGCGCCGGGCACCACTTCGCCTCCGAGGTCGTCGACTATGCCAAGCTCAACAACATCAAGCCAACCGATTTCCCCTATGCGCAGGCGCAGGCGATCTATCGCAAGGCGGTAACGGAGATGGGACTTCCGGCAGCCGAGCTGCCGATGAGCGAGACGGAGTTCCGCGCGACGCTGGACCCCGTCGCGATCGTAAAAAGCCGCGTCACCTTAGGCGGACCGCAACCAACCGAGATGGACCGGATGCTGACCGAGGCGAAGCAGCGCCTCGACCAGCAGGATGCCTGGATCAAGGAAAAGCGCGCGAAGATCGCGACGGCGCTGGCGAAGCTCGATGCCGATTTCGGCAAGCTGGCGAAAGGCTCCGACTGACCCCTAGGCGGCATCACCAGTTCGCGGCGGGGGGATTTCCGGCGGTGATCTCCTCCAGCCGTCGCCTCGTGGCTGGTGTCGTCCCTTCCGGCAGACGATCCAGCGGGAAGAAGCCGGCCTCGGCGATCTCGCGGTCCGGCCGCCTGATGCCTTCGACCGTAAAGGAGCGGATGACGAAGAGCGCGACATGATCGCGCCGCGAAATCTGACGGTTGAAAAAGATGCCGTGCAGCGACGCCGGCCCCGTGATCGCGATGTTGCCCTCTTCCGCGAGCTCCCGCTCCAGGGCGTCCCACATCGTCTCGCCAACCTCGACACCGCCGCCCGGCAGATACCAGCCGGGGATATAGCCGTGCCGGACCAGGAAGACCTCGCCGCGGTCATTGAGCACTGCTGCGCGCACGCCGAACGTCATGCTGCGAGAAAGCCGGAAATAGACATGCAGCAATGCCGTGAGCAGCCGATGCCGGAGCGTCCGCGGCATTTCCGTATCGGTCGAGGCCTGGGGTGCCGGCGATTGCATCGGAACGACTCTCAAGACCGCGGCAATTGTCTATGCAAAAAACGCATGACGAACCGTCAACCACGTCGCTTGCCCCGTCACAAACGCGCCCCAAATAAGGACCACACAGCCGCCGCATCCGCTAGGAACTACCAACATGTTGCTCTCGTTCATCGTCTCTTACCTGAAGGCCAAGCCGGCCTATGTCTGGAAGCCCGCCGTGACCCTGACCGATTCCCGTATCGTGTCGGAACTGACCGGCGCCGCCAACTGAAGCTTTCCGCATCCCGTCAGTCCAGACGCGTCATAGCATCGGACCGAAAAGTGGAATCCACTTTTCGGAACAATCCGATGCGATAACAATCACATAGATCACCGTTACCGCGTCCGATAGGACGCGCGGCGATCTAAGGCGCGCTTGACTGACGGCGGGCGGGAAGGGCAAGCGCTGGAGCGTGTTCAAGCTCGCGCATCTGTCGGACCCGCATCTCGGCCCGCTCGCCGGGTTTTCGCTGCATCAGCTTCTGGGCAAGCGCGCGACCGGTTACGTCAACTGGCGTCGCAAGCGCCGGCATGCCCATGACATGGATGTCCTGGCGCGCATCGTCGCCGACATTCACGCGCAGCAGCCGGACCATGTCGCCTGCACCGGCGATGTCGCGCATATCGGCCTGCCCGACGAATTCAAGACCGCCCTCGCCTTCCTGGACACGCTCGGGCCGCGCGAGACGGTCAGCTTCGTGCCGGGTAATCACGACGCCTATGCGCGCTCCTCGCTGAAGCCCCTCGCAGGGCTGCTAGCCCCTTGGTGCGCCAACGATGAGGGCCGCGCCGGCTATCCCTGGTACCGCCGCCGCGGCCCGGTCGCGCTGATCGGCGTCAACAGCGGCGTTCCGACCTTGCCGCTGATGGCGACGGGCCGCATCGGCAGCGAGCAGATGGAGCGCATCGCCGCACTGCTCGACCGCGCCCGCGACGAGCGTCTCATCCGCGTCGTGCTGATCCACCACCCACCCTATGTCGGCGGCGCGAAACGCGGCCGCGAACTGGTCGATGCCGCCGCTTTCGAGACCATGCTGAGGCGCAAGGGCGCCGACCTGATCATCCACGGCCATAATCACAGCTTCTCGCTGGCCTGGCGCCCCGGCCCCGCCCACGACGTTCCCATCGTCGGCGTGCCCTCAGCCTCGCTCGGCCCGCGCGGCCATGGCGAGCTCGGCGCATGGCATCTGTTCCACATCGCAGGTGACGCGACAGCCCCTCGGATCACGCTCGAGCAGCGCGGCTTCGAGCCCGACGGCACGGTCATCCTCCGCCAGGAAATCGCGCTTCACACAAAGCCGACCTGACAAACCCCACGTTACCATAGCATCAGATCGAAAAAGGGCACCCAGTTTTCGGAAAAATCAGAAGCGATAACAAATACATAGATCACCGTTACCGCATCCTATCGGGCGCGCGGTGATCTAGGCATCTGCGGCCATTTACCCGCTCTTCACGCGGGCTTCCTATGCTCTCGTAAGGGAAGGAGGCGCAGATGTTTTCCGGAACCCTCGGCAGAAGCCAGTTCTTCGTCAGGTCGTGCCTTGTCGGCATCATCGAGACGGTGGTGCTGCTGATCTGCATCGCGATCCAGCATGAGGCCTTCATCGGCCCGTCGGGACCCGGCCGCTACCGGCTGGCAGCGACAGTATTTCTGGTGAGCGCGTTTTTTGCCTTCATGCGCATCAGCTTCGCCATGCGCCGCAGTCGCGACGCCGGCGGCGGCGAGCTCTTCATCGGCATCTACATCATCGGCATCTGCCTGACGCTGGCCCTTCAGGTGCAGACGCTGGTCGCCGCCCGTACATTCGACGATCCGGTAAGCAGCTTGGGATATGCCGGCCTGCTTTATCTCCTGCTGACCGGCATGTGGCTCTATCTGCTGTTCGCAAGCCCGGCGCCGGGCGCAGGCCAGGGAAGCACCGCGCCATCCTTCGCCCGCAACATCCCGGACGACCGCGGCTCGACGGCCAGCAATGCGCAACTGTCGCTGGCCATGGAGCAGGCGATCGCCGGCAAGAAGCCGCTTCCCGCCACGCCTGCCCCGGCCCAGTCCCAGGGCTTTCTCGGAACGGCACGGCAAACCCCAGCGACGCGCCAGCGAACCGAGTTCGGCCGGCGCGGCCAGAAGTAGCGCCCCATAGATCGCCGTGCGTCCTAGCGGACACAGCAACGGTGATCTATCTATTTGTTATTGCATCTGATTTTTCCGAAAGGCGGATTCCACTTTTCGGTCCGATGCTATAGCTCAAACGCAGCGTCCGCCGTCGACGGCCAGCACCGACCCCGTCACCATGTCGGCCTCGTCCGAGCACAGGAACAGCGCCGCATTGGCGATGTCCTGCGGCGTCGAGAAGCGGCCCCACGGGATGGTGGAGGTGAAGGCCTTGCGCCGCTCGGGCGTATCCTCGCCCATGAAGGTGGCGAGCAACGGCGTCTCGCCGGCGACCGGCGCGATGGCGTTGACGCGGATCTTGTCCGGCGCGAGCTCGACCGCCATCGACTGCGAGATCAGGTTCGCCGCGCCCTTCGAGCCATTGTACCAGGTCAGGCCCGGACGCGGACGCAGGCCCGCCGTCGAGCCGATGTTGAGGATGACGCCGCCGCCATGTTCGCGGAAATGCGGCACGGTCGCCCGCGCCATCAGATAGATCGACTTCACATTGACGGCGAAGATCCGGTCGAACTCTTCCTCGGTCACCTCGGTCATCGGCTTGTTGCGATGGGTGGTGCCGGCATTGTTGACGACGATGTCGAGCCGCCCGAACTTGGCGATGACCTTCTCGACCGCCTTGTCGACGCTCTTGGCCTTGCCGACATCGCAGGTCACGGCGAAGGCCTTGCGGCCGATCGCCTTCGCGGCTTCCTTGGCCTTGTCGCCGTTGATGTCCAGCACCGCAACGCGCGCGCCTTCGCGCACGAAGGTCTCGGCGATGCCGAAACCGAAGCCCTGCGCCGCGCCGGTCACCAGCGCCGTCTTGCCTTTGAGTCTCATGGTCGTTCCTCGTGGTCTCGCTTGCCACGATGTTTGAAACGATTGAGCGAGTCGGTAAATGCGCTTTTGCGCTAAGGCGGATACGGAAATCGAATGGCTCGCCGTCATTCTCGGGCGAAGCGAAGCGCCTATCCGAGAATCTCGTGACGGGATGGCACTGGTTTCCGAGATGCTCGGGTCAAGCCCGAGCATGACGGCGAGGTTCAGGCGCCAATCTCTTCCCGCAGCATCTCCAGCTCCAGCCAGCGCTCCTCGGCATCGCCGATCTCGCGCGACACCTCTTCCAGCCGCGCCGTCGCCTTGGCGAAAAGCTTGGGATCGCGCGTGTAAAGATCGCCCGCCACGGCGGTGTTGAGCTTCGCGGCCTCGGCCTGCAACGCCTCGATCTTCTTCGGCAGCGTTTCGAGCGCATGCTTCTCGTTGAAGGAGAGCTTGCGCCTGGGCGCCGGCGCGGCCTGCACGGGGGCGCTCGCAGTCTTCGGCGCCGCTGGCGCCTTCTCCACCACACGTAGCTTCGCGCCGACACCACGACCGCGCTGAGCCAGCATGTCGGAATAGCCGCCGGCAAACTCGGTCCAGACGCCGTCGCCATCCGAGATCAGCACGGCCGAGACGACCCGGTCGATGAAGTCGCGGTCATGGCTGACCAGCAGCACCGTGCCCTGATAGTCGGCCAACAATTCCTGCAGCAGATCGAGCGTTTCGAGATCGAGGTCGTTGGTCGGCTCGTCCAGCACGAGCAGGTTCGACGGCTTCGCCAAGGCGCGGGCCAGCATCAGCCGCCCGCGCTCTCCGCCCGAGAGCGCGCCGACCGGCGTGCCGCGCTGGATCGGCTGGAACAGGAAGTCCTTCATATAGGAGACGACATGGCGCGGCTGGCCGCCGACCATGACCTGATCCGAGCCGCCGCCGGTCAGTGCATCGCCGAGCGGCGTCGCCGGGTCGAGGCTTTCGCGGCCCTGATCGAGCGTCACCATCTCCAGCGCCGTGCCGAGCTTGACCGTACCGCTGTCGGACGCGAGCGCGCCAGTCAGCAGGTTGATCAGCGTCGTCTTGCCGGCGCCGTTCGGACCGACGATGCCGATCCGGTCGCCGCGCGCCACCCGGAGCGACAGGTTCTTGACGATCATGTTCGTGCCATAGGCCTTGGCGACGTTGACTGCCTCGATGACGAGCTTGCCGGAGGTCTGCGCCTCGGAAGCCTCAAGCCGGACTTGGCCGGTCGCGGCCCGGGCCGTGCGGCGTTGCTCGCGTAGCGCGTGGAGTTCGCCGAGGCGGCGCTGGTTGCGGGTGCGCCGGGCGCTGACGCCATAGCGCAGCCAGTCCTCCTCCCGCGCGATCTTGCGATCGAGCTTGTGGCGCTCCAGCTCCTCCTGCTCCAGCACCTCGTCGCGCCAGGCTTCGAAGTCGCCAAAACCCTTCTCCATCCGCCGCGTGACGCCGCGATCGAGCCAGATCGTCGCGCGCGACAACGAGGTCAGGAAGCGCCGGTCGTGGCTGATCAGCACCATGGCCGAACGCAGCGACTTCAATTCCTGCTCCAGCCATTCGATCACCGGCAGGTCGAGATGGTTGGTCGGCTCGTCGAGCAGCAGGATGTCGGGCTCAGGCGCCAGCACACGCGCCAGCGCTGCCCGACGCCCTTCGCCGCCCGACATCGAGGCCGGGTTCTCTCGCCCGGTCAGACCGAGCTCGGTCAGCAGATATTGGGCGCGATAGGCGTCGTCGCCGGGTCCCAAGCCTGCCTCGACATAGGCGAGTGCCGTATCGAAGCCGGTGAAGTCCGGCTCCTGCGGCAGGTAACGGATGGTCGCGCCGGGCTGGACGAAGCGCTCGGCATGGTCGGGCTCGACGAGGCCCGCCGCAATCTTGAGCAGGGTCGACTTGCCCGAGCCGTTGCGGCCGACCAGGCAGACGCGCTCGCCGGCCGAGACCGCGATCTCGGCGGCTTCGAGCAGCGGCTGTCCGCCGAAAGTGAGCGCGACGTCGCGCAGATGCAGCAAGGGGGCCATGATCCGTCCTGTTTCCGGCCTGCGGGATAGACTGCCGCCGCCGCCCTGTCACGCCCTACAGGCGATGGCACGGCCCTTGCCAGAGCCATTCCGCCCCCTATCGTGAGGCGGAGCAGCCCATGAGTCCGAGAGCCATGCCCAGCGAACGCCCGATCGGGATCGGCCATAATGGCGGCCCGCCGTTGAAGGAACGCAAGCGCCGCTCCGCCACCGGCTCAGGCACGATCGGGCGCTATTTCGACTGGCGCTTCGCCCATCGCAAAGCCTGGAAGAAGCCGCGCGAGATCGCGCTACGACGCGAGGAGAAGGCCTCGGCCCTCGGCCTGACCTATGAAGAGTATTCGCTCGAGATCATGGAGCGCGGCTATTACCCCCAGCCCGAGCATGTCGACACGATCAAGTCCAAGCGGCCGCAGCGGCGCAAGGATGGCGGCGTGGTCGGCCAGTCGCTCAAGGGCATGAAGCTGAACTGAGTGCCGCCGTCATTCTCGGGCGAAGCGAAGCGCAGACCCGAGAATCTCATGACAGAGCGGCTCCGGAGCCTCTTCCTGCCGGAGATGCTCGGGTCAAGCCCGAGCATGACGGCCGCCTCTGCTTCCCAGCCAGCGCCGCACAAGCCGCGTCGCCGGCTTCTCGAAGAAACGATAGAGCAGCACCGCCGCTACCACGGCACCGGTGAGCGCGAGCACGATGTAGGGCATCGGCGCATGGAGCCCGATCCGCAGCGCGACCTCGCGCATCCCCCGGATCACGAAGGGATGGACGAGATAGAGCGCATAGGAGGCATCGCCGACCGCTGCCAGCGCCATGATCGGCTTCGGCGGCACGATGCCCTCGCGGCCGCAGCCGGCGGCGAGCATCAACAGGACGGCGGCACCGCCGCGCCACAACACGCTGCTCCATGGACCATCCGTGCCAGGAAGTTGTGCGGCCGCGATCAGCACCGCCACGCCGCCGATGGCGACCGCGACGCGCAGGGCGCCATGCAGGCGAAGCCCCCTGCGCCGCAACACGGCAATGCCCATGCCGGCGGCGAATTCGAGAACGATCGGCTGCCCCCAGAATGCGAAAGGCAGCGACAAGGGTCCGCTCAGGCTCTCCATCCCGACCAGCGCGGCCAGGACCAAAATGACTGCCGGCAAGGTCCAGCGCTTCGGCAGGGCAAGCCCGGCGGCGAACAGCGCGTAGAACAGCATCTCGTAATTCAGCGTCCAGCCCAGCGAATAGACCGGCTGAACCAGCCCCTGCGTCGAGACGACCGGCCAGAACAGATAGGAGCCGAGGATCTGCGCCAGATTCGGCACGCCCGAGTTCAGCACCGCCGGAACGGCGAGACCGACCAGCAGGAACAGCGTCGTCATCGCCCAGTAGAGCGGTACGATGCGCGCCAGCCGGCGCTTCAGGAATTCCCGCCAGGCACCCGCACGTCCGAACAGGTCCTGCGAGGCGTGGACCATGATGAAGCCGGACACGACGAAGAAGATGTCGACGCCGGCCATCCAGGGCAGCAGGTCGCTGCGGCTGAAGCTCAGGCCTGCCTGCGCCGCCAGCACGGCGGCATCCGGCTGCACGTGATGGATCGCGACCATGAAGGCCGCGAGCGCGCGCAGGACCTGGATCGAATAGATGGGCTGCACGCGAACCTGTCGGGAAGCAGTCGGATGAGCGGAGCGCTCAGCCAAACCACAGCCGCTTCGGATCGTCGAGCCCGAAACGGTGGAGATTGGCGGCTATTGCGGCGAGCCCCTGCTCGGCCGCGTCCTTCGTGGTGACGACGTGCAGGGCAAAGCGCCCGGCGAGATCCTCCATCGGCGGCTTGCGGGCAAAGGCCGCGCGGACCGCGGCCCCGTCCGCGAGCGCCAGCAGGTGCGGCGCAATCCCACCGGCGATGAAGACGCCGCCGGTCGCCTTGAAGACGAGGGCGAGATCGCCGGCGACCCGTGCCAGCAGCCGCCAGAAGCAGACCACCGCCATCAGCGCCGCCGGGTCCCCGTCATGGGCGAGGCGGGAGACATCGGCGGCGCTCATCTCTGCCTCCAGCATGCCGGACGTCCGCGCCACGGCCTTGTGCAGGCGCACCAGCCCGTCACCGCTCAGGAGATGCTCGACCGTCAACCGCGGTATGCCGTTGCTTAGCGCCGGCCAGATCCGCTGCTCGGTCAGGTCCTCCGGGCCGATGCCGATATGGCCGGCTTCAGTCGGGATCAGCATGCCGCGTTCACCATGCGTCAGCAGCGCCGCCGCCCCGAAGCCGGTCCCCGGACCCAGCACCAGCCGCACGCCTTCCGACTCCGGGTTGCCCTCGACCAGCGTAACGACATCCTCCGGGCCGAGGACGGCAAGCGAAGCCGCCAGGGCCTCGAAGTCATTGACCAGAAGGCCCTGCGTCAGTTCGAGAGCGCCCGCGATCCGCGGCCCGTCGAGATTCCAGACCGCGTTCGTCAATTGCGCCTGCCGGCCGTCGAGCGGCCCGGCGACGGCGAGCACGGCCGAACGCGGCTTCTCCGAAACCTCCGCGAGCACTTCGGAAAATGCGGCCTCCGCCGTCGGGTAGCTGCCTGTGCCGATCCGCGCGAGCGGCCGATGCGGGCTGTCCGGATCGGGAACCAGCGACAGCCGGCAGTTCGTGCCGCCGATATCAGCGACCAGCACCGGATAGGATATCGACGGCGGGCGCATCAGAGCGGCTTCCGCCAGGGTGTGAACCAGCCGAGACCTTCGAGCGTACCGCGCTCCGGCCGATATTCGCAGCCGACGAAGCCGTCATAGCCCAGCGCATCGAGCTCGGCGAAGAGCGTCGGATAGTCCGGCCCCGAGGCGTCCGGTTCGTGGCGGCCCTTGGCGCGGGCGATCTGGACATGGCCGACGAGCGGATAGAGCGCCTTCAGCCGTGCCAAGACGTCGCCGTGGATCAGCTCGCAATGGTACATGTCGAACTGCAGCCGGACATTCGGCCGGCCGGATTCGCGGATATAGGTCGCCGCCTGATCGAAATCGTTCAGGAAATACCCCGGCATGTCCTTGCCGTTGATCGGCTCGAGCAGGAGGTCGATGCCATGCTCGGCGAGCTTGTCTGCGGCATAGGCGAGCGAAGCGCGATAGGTCTTCTGCGCGACAGGATCATTGGGATCGGCGAGCCCCGCCATCATGTGCAGGCGCTTGACGCCGGTCTCGTGCACGTAGCTCAGCGCCTTGTCGACCGAGGCCCGAAACTCGTCCTCGCGCCCCGCCAGTGCCGCGATGCCGCGCTCACCCTTGGCGAAATCACCCGGCGGCAAGTTGAACAGAGCCTGCTCCAGCCCACTACCCGTCAGCGCGAGCCCGACCTGCTCCGGGGTATGCTCATAGGGGAACAGGAACTCCACGGCCTCGAAGCCGGCCTCCGCGGCCGCCCTGAAACGGTCGAGGAAATCCCATTCGGTGAACATCATCGAGAGGTTGGCGGCAAAACGCGGCATGAAGGTCTCTGCGGGCTAAGCGATAGCAATCGCGACAAGCTAGCGCGCTCAGCCCGCCGCGTCATGGCCAAACGCGGCAGGGAGGGAATGCGTTCCGACCCGCCGACCCGACGGTCACTTCTTCTCGGGCTTCGGCGGCGGGTTCGGATCGGCCGAGAAACGCCGGAAAACCATGTCGGGCGAGGAGGTGTTGTGGCGCGAATGGGTGGTTCGTCCCATCCAGATATCGGTCGCCTTGCCGCCCGGGTACGACATCAGCGCCTCCTCGCGCCAGCCCTTGGCGCCGGGCTCGCGCAGCGCGATGCGGGCGACGTCGTTGTTGAACTCGGTGACGTACATCGAGCGTAACGCCACGAAGGCCCTGCCCCCGGTCACCGGCTTGTCGAGCACCGCATCGAGCACCATCCGGTTCTCGTCGACGCTGTCGAGCCTGATGCTGCCGGCCGAGCCGTCCTTGAAGTTCAGCTTGAAGGTCAGGGTCTTCGGATCGAACTCGATCTCCTTGATGTTCACCACCGGGCGCCCGTCCTGCTCGATCGGCCCGAACAGGAAGGAAGAACCGTAGGAGGAGAAGCCGAGATGCTCCGGCGGCAGCGGTCGGGCGCGCCAGTAGCCGTCCTGCGGATAGACGACCAGCACCTCGTAGGACTTGTCCTTGCCGAGCTTCCAGAGCTGGACGAGATGCAGCCCTTTCTCTACCCGGTCGCCGACGCGGAAGGTGGTGTCAGCCGGCCGCCAGAAGGTCGGGAAGGTGTAGCCGACGAGCCAGTAATCGATCGTCTCCCAGAAGGTGGTGCGGCGCGGCGGGGTCGGCGGCGCGAAGGACGGATCGCCCTTCATGTCGCAATTCGCCCAGTCGGCATCCCAGTTGTCGCGTACGAGTCCCGCGATGTAGGCCGGATGCGCCGCCTCGATCTGGAAGCGCCGCACCTCCGGCGAGATCGCCTTGATCGTGACGTTGTCCTTCTCGGCGCAGAGCACGGGCTCGGATTCGTTCCTCACCTCGACGGCGACGTCGCCGGCAGCTCGCGCAATCGTCAGGGAAGCGAGAAGCGCGACCGAAACCGCGAGCGGGCGAAGATGGCTGGGCATGGCGATCCTTGGCGAGTGGTTTTCGAGGCAGCTTAGCGACGCAAGATGAACGCCGGCTGGCCGCATTGCCTCATATGCCGGCGAAAACTGCGGCGACGAAGCAGCTCCCGATCTGCACTGCAACGCTGGTCTCGACAGATGGTTGCCAGAGATTCCTCAATCCGCGAGCGCCGGGAGGCATCGATGCAGACGCTGCTTTTCTCGGCCCAGCACTCGCCTGGCTCGACGGAGACAGCCTCCAAAGGCGGCCCTCAATGTGCCAGGATGGCGTAGACGTCGCCCGAATTGGCGGCGTGAGGCAAGCCGCGCAGATAATCGCCCATGGCGTCCGCGGTTGCGGGCTCGGCGAGTTCGAGCCTCTGGCTCTCTCCGATCGCGACATTGAAGCGATAGGGGCCGAGCGTCTCCAGCACGGCGAGGCAGGCCTCGGCAACCTCGCGCTGGATCGTCGTGAATTCGAAGGAGATCACCGGCACCGCCTTGGTCAGCCCCGCCAGCACATGCGCCTCGAAGCCTTCGACGTCGATCTTGAGGAGCTTGGGCAACCCGTGGCGCAGGATCAGCCGGTCGAGCGTGGTGCAGGGCACGGTGATCTCGTGGTCCCAGACCTGTCCCTCCCAGCCCCGCGCACCGGCCGCTGCACCGATGAAAGCGGCCGACGCCGTCGAGACGGTCGGGTTCGCGCTGTTGATCTTGAGGGCAATCGAGCCTTCATGATCGCCGCAAGCCGCCGCAATCAGCGTCACCAACGGATCGCGTCGGTGGATCAGGCGAATGACACGCGCCGGTCCCGGCTGCGGCTCCAACGCAACGACGCGGGCACCAAGCCTGCGAAACGAGGAAATGCGGTCGCCGACATGGGCGCCGATATCGAAGGCGAGATCGCCAGGCTGCAGGAAGGCCCCGTAGAGCCGATCCATCGCCGCGTTGCGCTGCTTGTCGCCATGATAGACACGCAGGCTGCGCGAAAGCGCTTTCACCGTTCCCTTCGGATAGGCGGTGGCGTTCATGCGCTTTCCCCGTCGCGAATGGCGGCCAGCACCGGCGGCATCTCGAAATCCTCCGGGATGCCGCAAAGCCCATGGCCGGCGAGCCAGGCGCCGGCAGCCGGCCAGGCGGTCAGCATCGCGAAAGGGATCGCCAGCAGATAGCCCGCCGTCAGGGGCAGCGACCAGATCAGCACCGCCGGCGCAAGCAGGCCGAGCGCCGCGACGAGATACGTCCCGAACAGCAGATGCGGCCATAAGCCCGCGAAGGCGGTGGCAAGGGACAGCGCATGGGCGTCGCGCGCTTGGCCATTCCAGCCGATCCTGGCCCGCCCGAAGGCGAGCCCGATCATGAACAGCGTGGTCCGGAAGCTCGATACCGCGCCTTGCAGGAAAGCAAAGAGCACCTCGATCACGGCCGAGGCCAAGAAACGCGCCGCGCCGCCATAGCGGCGCACCCCGGCACGCGTCAGCAGGATATCGGCGAAACCCGCGAGCTTGGGCGAAAGATACATCGCCAGGAACAGGACATAGAGGCCGGCCGCCAGCGTTACGGGATAATCCGCGATCGCCCGGTCGTCCAGAACCTTCAGCGGCAGGAGCGCGATCATCAGCGTCCAGGCCGGCAGCCCGAGGAACATCAGGATCGCCCAGACGAGCTGAAACCGGCTCATCCGCTCGAGATCAGGCAGGTCGAGCAGCTTGAGATACTGCAGATTGCCGAGGCACCAGCGCAGGTCGCGCTTGGCGAACTCCAGCATGGTCGGCGGATTCTCCTCCCAGCTTCCGCCCTCGACCGGCAGGACGCGAACCTCGTAGCCGGCGCGGCGCATCAGCGTCGCCTCGACCTGATCGTGGCTCATCACCGCCCCGCCCAGAGGTGCCTTGCCGGGCAGGATAGGCAGGTAACAATGATCGCGAAACGGCGCGATCCGCACCAGTGCGTTATGTCCCCAGAACGGCCCGCAATCCCCACCCCACCATGCCGAGCCCATCGTGTAGGGCCGCATGCCGTGGCGCATGCCGAACTGGAAGATGCGGGCGAAAGCGGAGCGGCTGGGCATACCGACCACGAGACTCTGCAGGATTCCGAGCTTCGGATGTGCCTGCATCATTCGGGCCATGCCGAGGATCGTCTCGCCGGCCATGACGCTGTCGGCATCGAGTGGGAGCATCAGCTCGTAGCGCTCGCCCCAGCGCTCGCAGAAATCCCGGAGATTGCCGGCCTTGAAGCCGGCATTGTTGGTGCGGCGGCGATAGATCAGGCGCGCCGGCTCGCCGATCTCCTGCGCCCAGGCCGCTGCCAGAGCCTCTTCGGCAACGGCAACCGCCGGATCATTGGTATCGGACAGCACGAAGTAATCGAACCAGACGCCTTCTCCTGTCGCATCCAGGCTCTCCTTCACCACCTTGAGCCGGCGGAAAGCGCGCGCCGGATCCTCATTTCGCAGTGTCATCAGCACGGCAGTGCGCAGTGTAAGCGGCGTCGCCCGCTCGCCCGCCGCGGCGAAGGGCGCGACCTCGGCAAGACCATCCTTGCGGCCATGCAGCAGCCAAAGCCCGATTGCCGCGTTCCAGAAGCCGAGCACGGTCCAGGGTGCCCCGAAAAGGAAAGCGACGAAGACCGCCACATCCGCAGCGGTCCAGCCCCCCACCCCCAGCACCTGAGCAAGCCCTGCCAGCAACAGGGCCAGAGTCGCAAGGTTCAGCACGAGAACGAGAAGGCGCCGTCGCCGGAGGACGGTTGCGTCCTGCAGCCCGGCTGGCGTCAGGCCGAGCGCTTCGACCTCTTGCGTCACCCGCTGGAACGTGGTCGGACCGGAACGCTGGTTCGTGGCAGTCTCTGTCATGGGAGGCAGACAGGCTCGGACGGAGGGCAGACGCGATGGCGCGGGAGCTAAAGCCTGCAACCACGATTGACGCAAGGGCCAAGGCCCTCGCGCTTTGGTATACAGCCCCCCGTGAATGCAGCCTGAATGATGTAGCCCTGCCGGTGCCGAGCCCCGAGGACTGCCTCGTCACCACATTGTGGAGCGGTCTCAGCCGCGGCACCGAGCGCCTCATTTTCGAGGGCCGCGTGCCGCCTTCCGAGCATGAGCGCATGCGTGCGCCCTTCCAGGAGGGCAGCTTCCCCTTTCCGGTCAAATACGGCTACTGCGCCGTCGGTCGCGTCGATGCCGGCCCTCACGACCTGCTCGGCCGCATCGTCTTCTGCCTTCACCCGCATCAGGACCGCTTCATTGCGCCGCGCAGCAGCCTGATCCAGGTGCCGGACAGCGTTCCGCCACGGCGCGCCATCCTCGCCGCCAATATGGAAACGGCCCTGAACGCCCATTGGGACGCCGGCTCCGGCCCGGCCGACCGGATCGTCGTGGTGGGAGGCGGGGTCCTCGGCCTGCTCGTCGCCTGGCTCGCCGCCCGCCTGCCGGGGACCGAGGTGACGCTGGTCGATATCGAGCCCAGCCGCGCCGCACTGGCGGCCAAGCTCGGCTTCGCCTTCGCCACGCCCGATGCCGCCCCGCGCGACGCCGATCTCGTCTTCCATACCAGCGCGACGGCCTCGGGCCTCGCCACGGCCGTGGCGGCAGCCGGCACCGAGGCGCGGATCGTCGAAATGAGCTGGTATGGCGAGGGCACGGTGCCGGCCACCCTTGGCTGCGCCTTCCATACGCGCCGTCTCCAGCTCGTCTCGTCGCAGGTCGGCATGGTCGCCGCCTCGCATCGGGCGCGCTGGGATCATGCAAGGCGGGCGGGAGCCGCCATGGCGCTCCTTGCCGATGACCGGCTCGATGCGCTGATCACCGAGGAGGTCGCGTTCCGTGACGCGCCGCTGCGCATTCCGGAACTGCTCGCGCCCGGTGCCGCTGGCCTGACCGCCGCGATTTGCTATGAAGCGCAGCCGTGACCGCGTCCCGCTTCGGGCGCCTCCCGAGGAGATCGCATGTTTTCCGTCGAAGTCCGCGACCGCATCATGATCGGCCACTCGCTGCCCGATCCCTTCTTCGGTCCCGCGCAGAACATGCATGGCGCGACCTTCGTGGTCGACGTCGCCTTCTTCCGTGAGACGCTGAACCGGCAGAACGTGGTCGTCGACATCGGCGCCGCACTTGACGTGCTCGGCAAGACCCTGAAGCCGCTCAACTACCAGAACCTCGACGCCCTCCCGCAATTCGCCGGCGTTCTGACCACGACCGAATTCCTCTGCAAGCACATCTTCGACGCCATGTCCGCGGCCGCAAAATCCGGCGCGCTCGGCACCGATGGCGCCGGCCTCACAAAGATCCGCGTCACGCTCCACGAGACCGATCTCGCCCGCGCCAGCTACGAGGGCACGCTGGCGTGAGTGCCATCGTCTTCGCCATCCCCGGCGATATCGACGCGCCAACCGGTGGCTACGGCTATGATCGCCGGCTATTGCAGGAATGGCGCGAGATGGGCATCGAGGCCAGGCATCTCGCCCTGCCTGGTTCCTTTCCATTTCCGACGGCCGAAGACCTGACGGCGACGGAACAGCTGCTCGCCGTAACCGCGCCCGACGACATCCTCCTGATCGACGGCCTCGCCTATGGCGCCTTCCCCGAGCCGCTCGCGGCACGGTTCGCGGACCGACTCGTCGCGCTGGTGCATCATCCGCTGGCGCTGGAGACAGGGCTTGCCCCTGGCGAGGTGTCCTTCCTGCGCCAGAGCGAAAAGCTGGCACTCAGCCATGCGCGCGCCGTGGTGGTCACCAGCCCGGCCACACGCGACATGCTCGCAGCTGCCTACGCCGTGGCGCCCGGCGACATCACCATCGCCATTCCCGGCACCGATTCCGTGCCCCCCGCTACGCGCGCAAGCATCGGCGCCGCTGTGCGCCTGCTCGCCGTCGGCTCGATCATTCCCCGCAAGGGCTACGACGTGCTGGTCGAAGCACTCGCTGCCATCAGGGACCGGCAATGGATCATGACCATCGCCGGCTCGCCCGATTATGCACCCCGCACGGTTGAATACCTGCAGGACCGGATCGCCAGAATCGGGCTTGCGGACCGCATCTCGTTCGTCGGCAGCGTGGACCCCGGCAGCCTATGGCGCCTCTATGACCGGACCGACATTTTCGTGATGTCCTCGCTCTACGAGGGCTACGGCATGGTGCTGACCGAAGCGCTGGCGCGCGGCTTACCTATCGTCACGACGCTGAGCGGGGCCGGCGCCGAAGCCCTGCCTGACGCCGCCGCCCTCAAGGTGCCACCCGGCGACGCCGCGGCACTTGCCAAGGCGCTCGCGAGGCTGATTGATGTGCCGCCAGAGCGCCGGCAGCGGGCCGACGCCGCATGGGCGGCAGCCAAGACGTTGCCGCGCTGGCGGGATACGGCTCAGATTGTCGCCGGGGCATGCCTCGACCGTGACGGCCAAGAGGTGCGGTAATGTCTGGTTTCTCTCCGGAATGGCTCGCCTTGCGCGAGCCCGCCGATCATGCGGCGCGCAACCCGCAGGTCCTCGCCGCGGTCGGCGCATATTTCTCCGACCAATCTTCGCTCTCGATCCTCGATCTCGGCTGCGGCGCCGGCTCAAATCTGCGTGCCTCCTACGCCGCCCTGCCCGATCGTCAGCACTGGACACTCGTGGATCACGATACCGATCTGCTCGCCCATGCGCGCAGCCGCCTGACGGATTGGGCCGATGAAGCACGCGAGCAGGGCGAGGAACTCGTCCTGACCAAGGGCGAAAAGCTGATCGGCGTGGACACCCGCCGGGTCGATCTCGACAAGGATCTCGACTGGGTGCTGGGCTGGCGGCCAGACTTGGTAACGGCGGCCGCCCTCTTCGACCTCACCTCGCGACGCTGGATCGAGCGTTTCGTCGCCGCGCTGGCAAGCCAGCACCTGCCGCTCTATGCCGTGCTGACCTATGACGGCCGCGAGGACTGGCAGCCGGAGCACCCCGCCGATATCGGCATCCACACCGCCTTTGTTGATCATCAGCGCGGTGACAAGGGCTTCGGCCCCTCCGCCGGCCCTGAAGCCTGCGAGATCATGGCCGAAGCCTTCCGCAAGACCGGCTTCGCGGTTTCCATGGGCGACAGCAGCTGGCTGATCGACGGCGCCCGCGCCGATCTGCGCGCAGCCCTGGCCGAAGGCATCGCGGACGCCGTGCGCGAAACCGGGCGGGTCGATCCAGCCACCATTGAGAGCTGGCTTGCCACACGCCGAGAAGCCGGGTCCGCACGGATCGGCCATCAGGATCTCTGGGCGCGACCAGTCTGAGGCTCCGCCTCGACAAGGGGCTGGATCGCCCCCTGCGTCCGGCAGGACGCAGGATGACCTAGCCGGATCCCGGCCACATCCGGCGCAGGACGCCATCCTTGCGGATGAAGCGGTGATAGAGCGCCGCCGCGATATGCAAGATCGCAAGCGCCCCAAGCGTCAATGCAAGCTTGCCGTGGATGCCGAGCACCTGCTTGGCGGCCGCTTCATTCGGCTGAGTCAGCGCCGGCAGAGTGAACAGGTCGAACACGGTCAGCGCGGGAAACAGCGATACTCCGGTCCAGCCCAGCAGCGGCACGACGAGGAGCAGCCCGTAAAGCAGCCAGTGGACGAGGTGCGAGCCGGCCTTCTGCCACCATTCCAGCGTCGGTTCATCCGGAGGCGCACCATGCAGAAGGCGGTAGATCAGCCGCCCCGCCGTCAGCCACAGCAGCAGGAAACCGGTCAGCTTATGAGCGCTGTAAAGGCCGTTGGTCAGCCCGTCCCAGAGGTTCAGGACGTTGCCGCGATAGCTCATCGTCACGCCGACCGGGATCATCACGAAGACCGCGACCACGGTGATCCAGTGTAGCGTGCGGGCGGTCGCGCTGTAGCGGTCGCCGGGCGCAATCTCCTTCGACATCGATCGTTCTTCTCCGGGCGTTGCCGCTAGGGCATCGGACCGAAAAGCGGATCCCACTTTTCGGTCCGATGCTTAAACAAGGAGCTAGATCGCCACTACGCGCCCGAAAGGACGCATGGCGATCTAGGGAAAGCATTCATCCCACGTTCAAGCTCACCAGCCTATACGACGGTGCTCCGGTCAGGTTCCCGTTTCTTGGTTCCTGAGCGCTTGCGCGCCGTGGAACCGTGCCCTGACGGGAACGTTGCTGGAAGGGCGAACCAAGAACCCCTATATCGTCCTGCGATGGTGCCTCTGACGCTCCTCGGCCGCTTGCCGGCCCAATCTGACGGACTTCCCGATGCCTGAGTCGCGTACGCTCTTCGGCCCCTCCCTCGAAACTGCTCTCGTGAGGGTGGACCGGGCAATCGCCGAGTTTCGTGCCGGCCGCCCCGTCCTGCTGCGGAACGGTGATCAGCGCGCGCTCGCCCTGTCTGCCGAGTTGGCCGAAGATGCGCTCGTACAGGGTCTCAATGAGCTGGCGCATGGCTGTGGCCATCTGGTCCTGAGCGGCGCCCGGCTGCGCCGCCTTGGCGCCAAGGGGCGCAGCGAAAGCGGCATTTTTGCCCTGCCCACGATCGATCTCGGCCGTATCGAGACGCTCGCTCTCAAGATCGATGCGCGGATGGACGCGCCGATCGCGCCCGCCTCCGGTCTCGACGAAGCCGCGCTCGAGCTGGCCCGCCTGTCGCTCGTCCTGCCGGCCGTCATCGTCGTGCCGGTCAGCGCTGCCGATATCGCCGGCGAGCCGCTGGTCGAGGTCGCCCTGGATGCAGTCAACGGCTACCGCGCCGAGCAGGCCGCATCGCTGAAGATCGTCGGCCGCGCGCCGGTGCCGCTCGAAGGCGCGCCGGAGACCGAGTTCGTCGTCTTCCGCGGTGGCGAGGGGCTGCGCGATCAGGTCGCGATCATTGTCGGCAAGCCCGATCTTTCGGCGGCCGTGCCGGTGCGCCTCCACTCCGCCTGCCTTACTGGCGATCTCTTCGGCTCGCTGAAATGCGACTGCGGCGACCAGCTGCGCGAGACCGTGCAGTGGATGGCGGAGAACGATGGCGGCGTTCTGCTCTATCTGGACCAGGAAGGCCGCGGCAACGGCATCTCCAACAAGATGCGCGCCTACAAGCTGCAGAGCCAGGGCTGGGACACCTACGACGCCGACGAGGTGCTCGGCTTCGATCTCGACCAGCGCCATTTCGATTTCGCGGCGACCATGCTGAAGCAGCTCGGCGTCTCCATCGTCGTGGCGCTTACCAACAATCCGCAGAAGATCGGCGCGATCCAGGCGGCGGGCCTCGAGGTGGCCGCAAGCCAGCGCGTGCTCGGTCGCCCGAACGCCCACAATGTCCGCTACCTCGCCTCGAAGCGCGACCGCGCCGGGCATTTCATCGATATGGACGCGCTGATGGCGCGGGCCGCCCCGACGGATTGACGGCGTTTGCGATTGCGGCCAGGCCAGGCTGATGCCCGTGCCCGAAACGATAGCGACCGAGAGCAGTCCGACACGCTGGCCGCTGGCCAGCGTGTTCTGCATCGTGTTCCTGTGCTGGCTGGCCCTGTCCTGGCCCTGGCTCTCGGGCGCGGTCACCATCCCCTGGGACGCCAAGGCCCATTTCCACCCTCAGCTCCAGTTCCTCGCCGATAGCTGGCATCGCGGCCTCTCTCCGTTCTGGACCCCTTACGTCTTCTCCGGCTCGCCGCAGGTCGCCGATCCGCAATCGCTGATCTTCTCGCCCTCCTTCGCGTTGATCGCCGCGCTCAATCCCGCGCCCGATTTCCGCTGGAACGATGGCGCGGTGCTCGGCACGCTGCTCGTCGGCGCGCTGGCGATCGTCCTGATCTTCCGCGACCGCGGCTGGCATCCGGCCGGCGCCGTCGTCGCGGCGCTCTCCTTCGCCTTCGGCGCGGCCGCCGCCTGGCGAATCCAGCATGTCGGGCAGGTGCTGAGCCTCGGCTATTTCGCTGTCACCCTGTTTCTGCTCTCCCGCGCGCTGGAGCGCGGCTCGATCGGCTACGGCTTCGCCGCCGGGGTGGCTTCCGGCTTCATGGTGCTAGGCCGCGATCAGGTCGCGCTGATCGGCGTCTACGTCCTCGCCGGGCTGGTGATCGCTGCGATCCTGATGGCGCGCAATCCTTGGCGCGCCTTCCGTACTAGCTTGCTGCCCCTGCTTGCCGGCACGCTCGGCGCCATTCTGGTCGCCACCATCCCCATCCTGCTGACCGGCTTCATCGCGCAGGAGTCGAACCGCCCCGCGATCGACTTCGTCGAAGCCGGCAAGGGCTCGCTGCACCCCGCCGCGCTGCTTACCGGGCTGATCGCCAATCTCTATGGCGCGGCCGGGCCGCTCGCGGATTTCTGGGGCGCGCCGAGCCCGGCCTGGGAGGCCCGCTTCGGCCCGCTCGGGCTCTTCCTCGCCCGTAACATGAGCCAGCTCTATCTCGGCCTGCTGCCGATGGGGCTGATCCTCACCATCGGCCTCGTCCGCGGGGCGCTCTGGCGGCGCGAGATCGTCGCACTCAGCGTCGCGGCGCTGATCGCCCTGCTCTATGCGCTCGGCCGCTACACCCCCGCCTTCAGGCTGCTGTTCGAGCTGCCCGGCATCAGCTTCTACCGCCGCCCCGCCGATGCGCTCTTCATCCTCGGCGCCCTGCTCGCCATCCTCGGCGGCTATCTCACCCATCTCGTCATGACAGGCACGGCGCCGAAGGCGCGGCCCTGGCAGATCGCCCTGGAAGCGCTGATCTTCGCCGGAGCGCTCGCCCTCGCCCTCTGGCTCGCCTGGACGGTCGGGCGCATCCCTGTCGCCACCTCGCCGCTCGTGATCGCGCTTCTCTGCGGCGTGCTCTCGCTTGGAAGCATCGTCGCCGCCCGCGGCCTGGCCCAGCGCGGCTCGGCGCTCGCGGCCACCGTCGTCCTGGCTGCCACGCTCGTCGTGGACCTTTCCGTCAATAACGGCCCAAGCGAATCCACCGCCCTGCCGCCGCAGATGTATGACGTGCTGCGCAAGGACAGCACGAACGAGACCATCGCTCTGCTCAAACGCGAAACCGCCCGCACCGCCGCGCCCGACCGGCGTGACCGGATTGAACTCGCCGCCATCGACTTTCACTGGCCCAATGCCAGCCTCGTCCATGAACTCGACAACACCTTGGGCTACAACCCGCTGCGGCTCGGCCTCTACAGCAAGGCGACCGGCGCCGGCGACCATGTCGCCCTGCCCGATCAGCGCACCTTCTCCGCCCTGATGCCGGGTTATCGCTCGCTGCTGGCCGACATGCTGGGACTGCGCTTCATCGCGACCGGCGTGCCGATCGAGCAGATCGACAAGCGGCTGAAACCCGGGGACCTCCGCCAGATCGCCCGGACGAAGGACGCCTATGTCTATGAGAACCCGCGCGCCTTGCCGCGCATCCTGCTCGTCACCGAGGCGCAGAAGGCCGATCTCGACGGCATCCTGACGAGCGGCCAATGGCCCACCGGATTCGATCCGCGCCGGACCGTCCTGCTCGACCGCGATCCACCGCCGCTCGCCACGGGCGCGATCGGGCCGGCCACGGTCGCGATCCGCGATTACGGCACGACCACGGTGACGATCGCCGTCGATGCGCCACGCGGCGGTTATCTCGTCCTCAACGATGTCTGGCACCATTGGTGGCGGGTCGAGATCGACGATCGGCCGGCGGAGTTGCTGCGCGCCAACGTGCTTTTCCGGGCCGTCGTCGTCCCGCCGGGGAAATCCACAGTGCGTTTCGTCTTCCGCCCGATCGAGGGCCTCTACGGGGACATCGTCGCGCGGCTGCGCAATCTCGCGGCAACCCGGCAGGGATAGCGCGCCCGTCGGGCGTAGGAGTAGCTACCGCCCTCTCCTGCCAGATTCAGCCGCACTCTCATGGCAAAGGGCCGGCCTGGATACCAAAGGCTGCGAGTGAACGATGACGTCAGCACCCATTTCAAGCCAGGGTGAACGGAAGGCGACACGCCGCGAGTGGCTTGGCCTGCTCGCAATCGCCCTGCCCTGCATGATCTATTCGATGGATCTCACAGTGCTGAACCTCGCCGTGCCGACGCTAACGCGCGACCTGAAACCGAGCGCGAGCCAGCTGCTCTGGATCATCGACATCTACGGCTTCATGGTCGCCGGCTTCCTGATGACCATGGGCACGCTCGGGGACCGCATCGGCCGCAGGCGGCTGCTGATGATCGGCGCAGCCTTCTTCGGTGTCGCTTCGACCGTTGCGGCCTTCTCCAACAGCGCAGAGATGCTGATTGCCATGCGCGCTGTCCTCGGCATCGCCGGGGCGACGCTTGCTCCCTCGACGCTGTCGCTCATCACCGTGATGTTCAGCGACGAGAAGGAACGCACCTTCGCGATCTCGATGTGGATCGCCAGCTTCTCGGTCGGCGCCATCATCGGGCCCGTCGTCGGCGGCTTCCTGATCGAGTATTTCTGGTGGGGTTCGGCCTTCCTGATCGCCGTGCCGCCGATGCTGCTGCTGCTCGCCATCGGCCCGATCCTGCTGCCGGAATATCGCGCGCCGAACGCCGGCCGCATCGACATCCTCAGCGCCCTGCTCTCGCTCGCCGCCGTGCTCGGGCTTGTCTACGGCATCAAGCACTGGGCGGCGGAGGGCTTCGACTGGCAGGCTGCCGTGTCGATCATCGCCGGTCTCGGCTTCGTGCTGCTCTTCCTGCGGCGACAGGCGCGGCTCGCCGACCCGATGATCGATCTCGCCATGTTCCGCATCCCTGCCTTCCGGGCGGCGCTGGCGATTAACCTCGCCGGCATCCTGTTCATGTTCGGCAGCTTCATCTTCCTGGCGCAGTACTTCCAGCTCGTCGCCGGGCTGACGCCGCTGCAGGCCGGCCTCTGGTCCTTGCCCTCGGCCGTCGCCTTCACGCTCGCCTCCTTCGTGACGCCGAGCCTCGTCGGCCGTTTCACGCCAGCGGCGCTGATGGCGGGCGGCATGGCGGTCTCGGCGATCGGCTTCGTCTGGCTCGTCTTTGCGCCGGGCCTCGTGCAGATCGTCGCCGCCTCGGTGGTGTTCTCGATCGGCTTCACGCCGGTGATCACGCTGACCACCGGCATCGTCGTCGGATCGGCTCCGCCGGAACGCACCGGCGCCGCTTCAGCCATGTCGGAAACCAGTGTCGAGCTTGGCGGCGCGCTCGGCATCGCCGTGCTCGGCAGCCTGGGCGCCGCGCTCTATCGCAGCCGCATGGCGGATGTCGTCGTGCCCGGCGTCAGCGTCGAGGCGCTCGCCCCGGCACGCTCGACGTTGGGCGGCGCCCTGGCCTTCGCGACGGGGCTCGCGCCCGATCAGGCCGGGCCGATGCTGGCGCGGGCCTGCGAGGCCTTCATGCTCGGCTTCCGCGCCGCTGCCGTCCTGTCGATCGTCGGCATGCTGTTCTGCATCGCCGTGACGCTGACGACGCTGCGCAACGCACGGCCGGGCGAAGCGCATTGAGCCGCGGCGGGCGGCTTCAGGCCAGTGCGCCCATCGCGGCGATCGGCTGGACCGGCAGCCCATCCAGCACCTTGGCGAGCCCGGCCGGATCGACCTCGCCGCCATGCATCGTCTCGTCGCGATGGATGCCGCCGGCGATGAACAGGCTGTCAAAGCCCATCAGCCGCGCGCCGGCGAGATCGGTCCTGACCGCATCGCCGATCACCAGCACCTTGCCAGGCTCGACCGACTTGCCGCCGCGCGCCTCGGCGGCGGCTGTGAGCGCGAGGTCATAGGCCGGACGATAAGGCTTGCCGGCCCAGGCGACCGTGCCGCCCAGCTCCTCGTAGATCGCCGCCAGCGAGCCGGCGCAGGGCAGCAGATCCTCGCCGACATGCACGACGAGATCGGGATTGCCGCAGATGAAGGGCAGGCCGCGCTCGGCGAAGCGCTCGAGCAGCGGCCGGTACTGTTCCGGCGTCTCGGTGCGGTAGTCGTTGAGCTCGGTCGCGACGATGATGTCGGCCTGCTCCTCGCCAACCAGCTCGACATCGAGCCCGGCGAAAACGGCCCGATCGCTCTGCCAACCGATATGGTAGACGCGCTTATGATGGCTCTCCGCGATCAGTGCACGCGTGACATCACCGGAGGTGACGAGCCGGTTCCAAGCCTCGCGCGGCACGCGCTTGGTATCGAGCAGACCAGCCACCTGTGTGGACGGCCCGGGAGCATTGGAAAGCAGCGCGACCGTTCCGCCGCGCTCGCGGAAGGCGATCAATGCCTCGCAGGCCGGCTCCAGCGCCCAGAGCCCGTCATGAACGACGCCCCAGACATCGCTGATCAGCACATCGTAGCGGGCGAGGAGATCGCCCGCACGCTTCAGGACTGGAACGGTCATCAGCCTTTGGCCTCAGCCGCCATGCGCGCTTCGACCTCGGCCCGGTGCGGCAGCGGTGCGACGGCGCCATATCCTTGCGTCGACAGCGCCGCGGCGACATTGGCATAGGCGCCCGCGGCAAAGGCATCGCCTGTGCGCAGATATTCCGCGAGGAAGGCGCCGTCATAGCAATCGCCGGCCCCAGTTGCATCGATGGCGTTGACCTTGATCGGCCGGAAGCGCTCGCGTCGGACCGGCGTCGCAACCAGCGAGCCTTCATGGCCGAGCGTCAGCGCCACGAGGCGCGCGCCGAGACCGAGATAGAAGTCGACGATGGCGTCGGGATTGTTGAGCCCGGTGAGCTGCGTCGCGTCGTCGAGCCCGGGCAGAACGATATCGGCCATGGCACAGGCGGCGTGGATGATCGCCCGCGCGCGGGTCAGCGGCCAGAGCTTGAGGCGCAGATTGGTGTCGTAGGCGGTCAGCACGCCGGCCTTGCGCGCGGTCTCGAAGGCCTCGAACACCGCGTCGCAGGCGCTTGGCGAGATCGCCTGGCTGATGCCGGAGGCCTGGATGATGCGGGCCGAGCGGATGAGGTCGCGCGGCAGGTCGCGCGGGCCGTAGAGGCTCGCGGCCGAGCCGGCGCGCAGATAGGAAAAGACATGGCCGGACGGGCCGTGATCGACGAAATAGAGCCCCGTCGGCGCGGTCGGATGCGTCGAGACATGAGCATCGTCGACGCCCTCGCGCTTCCACAGCGCCCGGATCGAATGGCCGGCGCTGTCGTCGCCGAGCGCCCCGAGATAACCGACCGACATGCCCTGCCGGGCTGCCGCAACGGCGCAATTCGAAGTGTCGCCACCATGCCCGAACAGGAAGGCCCCGGTCTCGGCCCGGGTGGCGTTGAACTCGCCGAGCGGCTCGCCCAGGCACAAGAGATCGATTTGGCTGTCCGTCACGATTTAAAACCATTCAGGTGGCGCCGGCGCGCCGGGAGGCCCCGTCTTCCTAGAACATCGGGCTGAAAAGAGGAAACCGCTTTTCGAAGCCATCGGACCACGCGAATGATGCCCGGCATATGCCGCGCTATTCGGCGGCCTCGCGTTTCGGCGAAAGGCTCATCAGGCGGTCGGCCAGCCGGACGATCTCCTCGCGCAAGGCCGCGTTCGCCAGCGTGCCCGATGCCGCTTTGCGAAGGTTGGACATCTCGTCCAGAAGCTGGTTCCGGTGGTCACGGGCCTGGCTGAGCGCGCCTTCCAGCGTCTGAAGCTCGGCACGCAGAAGCTCGATCTGACTTTCGCGTTCGCGCTGGCTGTCCTGCAAGGCGGCGATCTCTCCTTGTTTGCGCTGCCTCAGATCGGCCAGCTCGTCATTCTTGGCCGCGAGCGCCTGTTCCAGGGCATCCGTTTTGCCTTGCAGGGCTTCATGGTCGGACATCGCCTGCTCCAGCCGCACGGCGAGCTGCTGCACCTCGACGGCGGCAGCACTGGCCCGCGCATCGGCCGCTGCGAGCCCCGCCTCGGCCTGCTCGGCACGGGCGGAGAAAGCGCCGGCCCGAACCTGTTCGCCGTCGCGCTCGCCCGTCATCGCCTTCAGTGCCGCCTCGCTGCGGGCCAGCCGATCCTCGACGCTCGCCAGTCTCCCGGCAAGCTCGTCGCGCTTGCCCTGCAGGACCATGATCTGCGTGCGGTCCTCCACTTGCGCCACGCGCAGCTTCTCATGCGCGTCGCGGCTCGCCGCCAATTCCGCCTCGCGCTCGGCGAGCAGCTTCTCGATCCGCCTGACCGTCTCGCGTTCCCGCGCAAGCTCGTCATCGCGCGTGCTCAGATCGGCCCCTGTGCCCGTCAGAGCTTGCCGTGCCTCCGCCAGGCTCTGCTCCAGGCTCGCCAGATCGGCAAGCCGCTTCTCCAGCGTTGCCGCCGTTTCACCATGGCCGGCCTGCTCTCGCTCGAGGGCTTTTCGCGTATCGCCTAGCCCGGCCTGCGTCGTTGCCAGCACGCTTTCAAGTTCTGCGATCCGGGCATCGCGCTCGCCGCGCTCGCGCTCCAACCGGCCGATCGTCATGTCACGGCGGCCAAGCTCCTGCATCGCCCCAGCCTTGACGGCAAAGCCACGCTCGGCCTCCTGTTCGACAGAGCGCATGCGCAGGGCGAGTTCGGCGCGCAGATGGTCACGATCCGCTGCGATTTCCGCCAGGGAGAGCGGGAAGGCCGCCTCAGCCCGCTTGCGCGCCAGCCGATCGGCACGACGCGCGAGAGCCGGCACCGCGGCCAGCGCGAGCAGGGCAGCGCAAAGGAAGCCGAGCGCGAACAGCATGGCGGCTTCGATCAAGACTCACGGCTCCCGGCAGCACATGAACACAGGCTCCAGCCGAATCTGCCACGCCCGCCCGGCCAAGGCCAGTGCTTGTGACGGGGCTCCGACCAGGGCCGTCAGAACGGGTTCCACGTCGCCTGCGGCGTGAACTTCAGATAGCCGAGATTGACGCCGAGCCGCCAGCCGACGCCGGTGCGGATCGGCACCACGGTGATGCCCTCCGCCGTCATCGCGGTGAAACCGAAACCACCGATGAAATAGGCCGAGCCGTCGATGCCGGCGAAGCGCTGGTAGAGCGCGTCGACCGCCGGCAGGTTGTAGACCAGCATCATCGTGCGCGCGCCCTCGCCACCGAAGTCGAAGCCGATCGAAGGCCCCTGCCAGAACACCCTGCGGTCGCCGGCATTGCGGGTGTAGAGCTGGCCTTCGCCGAAGCGCAGCCCACCCACGAAGGCGCCGGAGGCTTCCTGGCCGAGCACATAGCCATTGGGCTCGCCCCAACGCCGCACAGCCTCCTCGATGGTGAGCGCCAGGCCACGCGACACATTGCCGAAGAACTTGTGGCCGGATGTGACCAGCTCGTTCTGCGAGAACGAGCGCTGTTCGTTGTAGTTCTGCGCGAAAGCCGGGGCCGACAGGCCGGTGAGGCCGGTTCCGGCGACGGCGAGACCGCCCTTGATGAGACTGCGGCGGGTCTGGTTCATGAGCAAGATCTCCGGACAGAGGGTCCGGCCAGGCCAGACCTCGGGGCGGTTTGATCGCCCGGCCGCTCGGCGCCGGTTCCCGACAGGTGCGATACAGACCGGAAGGCGGGCCGATCCTGGGCTATCCGCCGCTCGCGCGATCGTCGAAAAGCGACGTCCGGCGAAAACGAATCATTTCGGTAACCAGTTTGATACGCTGCAAATCTATCCAAGGCGTGAAGATTCCGGCGAGCCGAACGGCCCGGGATTGCGGGATTGCGAGGATTTTCCGGGATGAAGGCCGCAACAAGGCAACACTGCAGCGCGACCTGCGCCGGCATTGCCCTTCTTTTCGTCGCCATTCCAGTCGCCCTCGCCAACACCGCGTCAGCCGAGCCGGTTCTGCCGGCGTCGTCGGGCGCGCCGGGGCTGCCGACCGGTCTGCCCCGCCTGCCTTCACTGGGCGAAGTGATGCAGCGCGACCTGCGCACGGGCCTCGCCATCAACGGCTTTGACCCGGTGTCCTATCGCCTCGGCCGCAGACCTTCGGCCGGCCTCCCCGACCACGAACTCATCCATGACGGAATCGTCTGGCGCTTCGCCTCGCAGGCCAATCTCGAGGCCTTCCGCGATGCGCCGGCAATCTACGCGCCCGCCTTTGCCGGTTTCGATCCGACGGGCGTCGCCAGCGGCGTAGCGGCAGAGAGTGACCCGTGCCAATACGCGATCATCGGTTCGCGGCTGTTCCTGTTCCGCACGGCGGAAAACCGCCAGCGTTTCCTGCAGGATGCCGCGCTCCTGGCTCAAGCCGAAGATCGCTGGAAATCGGTGCTGCGTTTCGTCGCCCGCTGAGAGCTCTCAGCAGCCGGTATCACCGGCGATCGCCCTCCGCGCCAGCGCCTCGCTCGACGCCGCCACGAAAGGCGGATTGCGGAACTGCCGTTCGCTCACGCCGTAATGCGGCAACGCGCCGTCAAGCGTCAGCACCACGCCGCCGGCTGCCGAGAGAATGGCGTCGCCGGCAGCAATGTCCCATTCCATGGTCTGGCCGCAACGGACATGCAGATCCGCCTCGCCCGAAGCGATCATCCCGAATTTGACGGCTGACGAGACGGGGATACCTTTGTGGCAGCACATCGACGCCGCGATACCGTCGCTGCGGCCATCGCCGTGGAAGCGGCTGACCAGTGCGACCGGCCCGTCGCTGGGCAACGCGCGCACAGACGTGCGGTGCGCTTCCCCGAGCGCGGTGCCATCGGCGGCGAAATCCTGCACATAGGCGTGCTCGCCGGCAAACCAGAGCCGGCCGATGGCCGGAGCGGCGATCGCGCCAGCAATCGGCCTGCCCTCGCGGATCACCGCGATCGCAACGCAATAGCTGTCGCCGCCGGCCAGGAACTCGCGCGTGCCGTCCAGGGGATCGAGCAGGATGAAGACCTCGCCCGGCGCGACGCTGTCGGCGGTTTCCTCGCTGATAATGGGGAAGCCGGGGCACAGGCGCGCAAGGGCATCCTTCGCGGCATAATCGGCAGCCAAATCCGCGGAGCAGACCGGCGAACCGTCCTGCTTGAGCTTCACATCGCGCGCCGCCCGCTTCGCCAGCAGGACGCTCGCACTGACTCTGGCAGCTTCCGCAAGTTTGCGCGCCAACCCGTCGCAATCACGCAGACGGGGATCGTCACGGCCGATCATGGCGGCCCATCCTTCGAACATTTGACCCGGATATGGCGATTAACCACATGAAAACCAAGATGACAGCATATCTGGCAGCAATGGCGCCCTACCCTCGGCGCATCGCTCACCCCAGGATTTCACCCCCATGACCGCCATCTCGCTCGACTCGCTCGACCTGGCCGCTCTTCTCTGCAGCCGCGTCTGCCATGACGTGATCAGCCCGGTCGGCGCGATTGTCAACGCTCTGGAGGTTCTGGAGGAAGACGACCCCTCGATGCGCGACTTCGCGCTTGAGCTCATCAAGAAGAGCGCCCGCAACGCCTCGGCCCGCCTGCAGTTTGCGCGCCTCGCCTTCGGCGCGGCAGGATCGGCCGGCGCGATGATCGACCTCGGCGATGCCGGCAACGTCGCCAACGGCTTCCTCAACGACGAGAAGCTCTCGCTCGACTGGGACGCGCCCCGTGCCCTGCTGCCGAAGAATCAGGTCAAGCTCCTGCTGAACCTGCTGGTCATCGCCTCGCAGGCCGTGCCGCGCGGCGGCAAGCTGGTCTCGCGCGCCAGCGTCGAGGGCGAGCAGGGCAGCTTCGAGATCACCGCCACGGGCTCGCATGCCCGCATCCCCGCCCATGTCGAGGAGTTGCTGGCCGGCAATGCACCGGGCGGCACGATCGACGCCCACGCGGTCCAGCCGGTCTATACCGGCATGGTGGCACGCGCCGCCGGGATGGAGGTTTCCGTCGCGATCGACGGCGAGACCGTGACCATCAAGGCAGCCAAGGCGGCCTGAGACCGAAACAGTCGATGGGTGATCTCAACCGATCATAAACCCTTCTCCTGCTTTAGTTCCTGTAGGGTTTCGCGTTGAGTGATGTTCCTGCATGGACGAGTTGCTGCAAGAGTTCCTGACCGAGACCGGCGAGAACCTCGATACGGTCGACCGGGAACTCGTCCGCTTCGAGCAGGACCCGAACGATCGGGACATCCTGCGCAACATCTTCAGGCTCGTTCACACCGTCAAGGGAACCTGCGGCTTCATCGGCTTGCCGCGGCTCGAAGCCCTCACCCATGCGGCCGAGTCGGTGATCGGACAGTTCCGCGACGGTGCGACGGTGAAGCCGAGCGCCGTCACCGCCATCCTCGAAACCATCGACCGCATCAAGGACATCCTCGCCGAGCTGGCCGAGAAAGGGCAGGAGCCCGAGGGCAACGACGAGACGCTGATCTGCGAGTTGCAGGCCTTGGCCGACCATGCCAAGGGCGAGCTCCGCCAGTCGCATCCGACCGAGGAGCCGGTCGACCCCGTCGCCGCCTATCTCGCGCGCCATGGCCAGGTTGCGGCCGAGCCTGCAACGGACGACATCGTCTTCCGCAGCGCCCCGGGGCCGCAGCGCGACCGCAACGGCCGCATCGAAGGCAGCGAGAGCGTTCAGCACGCCGATGAGGGACCGGCGCCGGCTCGGAACGGCGGCCCGGCAACCCTGCGCGTCAATGTCGATACGATCGAGCATCTGATGACCATGGTCTCGGAGCTCGTTCTGACGCGCAACCAGCTCCTCGATGTCTCTCGCCAGCAGGAAGACGCCAAGCTCAAGGCCCCGCTGCAGCGCCTGTCGCTGATCACCGCCGAGCTGCAGGACGGCGTGATGAAGACGCGCATGCAGCCGATCGGCAACGCCTGGTCGAAGCTGCCGCGCATCGTGCGCGACCTCAGCACCGAACTCGGCAAGCGCATCGAACTCGTGACCGAGGGCGCGGAAACTGAACTCGACCGCCAGATCCTCGACCTGATCAAGGATCCGCTCATCCACATGGTCCGCAACTGCGCCGACCATGCGATCGAGCTTCCGGCGGAGCGCCGGGCAGCCGGCAAGCCCGAACAGGGCACGATCCGGCTTTCCGCCTATCACGAGGGCGGCTCCGTCACGATCTCGATCGCGGATGACGGGCGCGGGCTCGATGTTGGACGCATCCGGAACAAGGCCATCGCCCGGGGCCTTGCCACCGAAGCCGAGATCGAGAAGCTCGGCGATGCCCAGATCAGCCGTTTCATCTTCCTGCCCGGCTTCTCGACGGCGGATAACGTGACGGCGGTTTCCGGCCGCGGCGTCGGCATGGACGTGGTCAAGGCCAATGTCGATTCGATCGGCGGGATGATCGACATCGCCAGCCGTCCCGGCCTTGGCACCACCATCACCATCAAGATCCCGCTGACGCTCGCGATCATCTCTGCCTTGATCGTGGTGGCAGGCAATGACCGCTACGCGATTCCGCAGATCGCGGTGCGCGAGCTCGTGCGGGTGAAGACGGGCGACGACAACCGCATCGAGGAGATCAACGGCGCCCCGGTCCTGCGGCTGCGCGGACGTCTGCTGCCGATCATTTCGCTTCCCGAGCTGATGGGCGCGCCCAAGGCGGCGGAGGGAGAAGGCTTCATCGTCATCACCCAGATCGGCGAGCGACAATTCGGAATCCTCGTCGACAGCGTCTTCCACACCGAGGAAATCGTGGTGAAGCCGATGTCGAGCAAGCTGCGCCACATCCCGCTTTTCTCGGGCAATACCATCCTCGGCGACGGAGCCGTCGTGCTGATCGTCGACCCCAACGGCGTCGCCAGCCTGGTCGGCGCGGTCCTGTCGGATGAGGCCGAAGCGAAGCCGCATACCGCGCCCTCCCATGCGCAAGGGAGCGAGAAGACGACGATGCTCGTCTTCCGGACCGGCGCCGGCAGCCTCCAGGCACTGCCCCTGTCGCTGGTGACCCGGCTCGAGGAGGTCGATGCCGACCAGTTCCAGCGCGGTGGCGGCCGCACTCTGCTGCACTATCGCGGGCGCCTCGTTCCCGTCACGCCACTCGCCGAAACGCAGCTGCGCAGCCAGGGCATCCAGCCACTCGTCATCGTCTCGGACGGCGATCTGACCGTTGCGCTGGCAGTCGAAGCCATCGTCGACATCGTCGAGGACAGTTTCGATCTCGAAATGGCCACAAGCGACGAGCGCGGCGTGATCGGTTCCGCCATGATCCGGGGCCGCGCCACCGATATCGTCGATCTCGCCCACTACCTGCCGCTGAACGAGCCCGGCTGGTTTGCCGCGAAGCGCGGCTCCACCCCGTCCGCCCGTGTCCTGCTGATCGAGCCATCGGATTTCCTGCGGGAGATGCTGAGCCCGATCCTGAAGGCATCCGGCCACATGATCACCATGGCGGCCGATTTCGACCTTGATCCCTCGGCAGCCGCCGAGCCGTTCAGCATCGTCCTGCTCGATCTCGATCGACAGATCGAAGCGGCCTTCGCCTTGGCCGCGACGCTGCGTGCCCAGGCCGGAAGCGAGCGCCTGCGCATCCTCGGCCTCACCACCTGCGCGACACCGGATCTGCACATGCGCGCCGCACAGGCCGGCCTCGACGATGTCGTTGCGAAATTCGATCGCCGGGCTTTGCTGAGCGAGCTGAATGCCGGCAGCGCGGATATGAGGCAGGCGGCATGACCCTTCCCGGACCCGACAAGGCTCAGCAGATGGCGTCCGCCGGTTTCGGCGATTCGCTCGACTACGTGACGATCCGGATCGGCGAGCAGCTGCTCGGGCTGCCGATCGGGCGCGTGCAGGACGTCTTCATCACCGATCGCATCACGATCGTGCCCCGCGCTCCGAGCGAGATCGTCGGCTTGTTGAATCTGCGCGGGCGCATCGTCACGGCAATCTGCCTGCGCAAGCGGCTCGGCAGGCCTGTTCCGGATACCCTGGGGCAAGGCGAGTTGACGGCGATCGGTATCGATCATCGCGGCGAGGCCTACGCCCTGATCGTCGATGCCGTCGGCGAGGTGATCCGGCTGGACCGTTCCACCTTCGAGCCATTGCCCGTTCATCTCGACCGTGTCTGGACCGCGTTGGCGAGCGGCGTTCACCGGCTTGCCGACGAACTCCTCGTCATACTCGATCTCGATGCTGTCCTCGATCTTGACCTCCCCGCCGCGGCCTGAGGCACGGCCACAGAGTTTTGGAGACAGACCATGAAATATTGCCTCGTCGTCGATGACTCAGCGGTGATCCGCAAGGTCGCACGCCGGATCCTGGAAGGCCTGCAGTTCCGCATCGCCGAAGCCGAGGATGGCGCACGCGCCATCGATGCCTGCAAGGGCGAGATGCCCGACGCCGTGCTGCTCGACTGGAACATGCCGATCATGGACGGGTACGAGTTCCTGCGCACGCTGCGCCAGATGCCGGGCGGCAAGCGGCCGAAGGTCGTCTTCTGTACCACGGAGAACGACATCGCCCATATCGCGCGTGCCATGCATGCCGGCGCGGACGAATACATCATGAAGCCCTTCGACAAGGATATCGTGGCATCGAAATTCCACCAGGTCGGCCTGCTCTGAACGGTCCAGCCCTGCCCCGGATGCCCGATTTCCGCCGGTCGATATGGCCGATCCAGCAAGCAGCATCAGCATGATGGCGTCCCGCCTCCACCCTCCGGCTCCGCCGATCCGACACAAGACGGTCGTGATCGCCGACGATTCCGTCGTCGTCCGCGGGCTATTCGCCCGCTGGCTGGGGGAAGCTGGCCATTTTCATGTGGTGGCGGTCGCCGGGGACGGCGAGACGGCCGTCGCCCATGCGACGCGCTACAAGCCGGACGTCATGGTGCTCGATCTCGACATGCCGGGCGTGGACGGGGCAGCCGCACTGCCGCAGATCCTCAAGGAAAGCCCCAACACCGGTGTCCTGCTCGCCGCCACGCTGAACGAGCGCAACACCCGCATCGCACTCGAATGCATGACCAAGGGCGCGATGGACGTCGTCTCGAAGCCCGACAGCCGCGCCGGCATGACGCTGTCCCTCGATTTCCGCAGCGAGTTTCTGCTCAAGCTCGGCAACATCGCCCATACGGCAGCGCGGCCGGGTTCGCTGCCGCCGGAGGTCGACATCGTCGATCTGCCGCATAGCGGCCCCGTCAATCTGCGCCCCATGGTTTCGGTGATGCCGCGTTACCTCGTGATCGGCGCCTCGACCGGCGGGCCGCGGGCCGTCGCCAAGGTGCTGTTCGATATCGGCGAGGGCCTGCACGACCTGACGACGCTGGTCGTCCAGCACATGCCGCCGCTGTTCACGGCCTCCTTTGCCGAGCAGATCGCGAGCCATATCGGCGTTCCAGCACGAGAGCCCTTCGACGGCGAGCGCCTGATGCGCGGCACCGTCTATGTCGCCCCTGGCGGCCGCCATCTCGGCATCGACCGCCGGCTCGGCCACATCGTCGCACGCATCGGCGATGAGGCGCCGGTCAACTTCTGTCGGCCCGCCGTCGACGTGCTGTTCAACGATGCCGCGCGCCATCTCGGCGCGGCGACGCTGGGCCTCGTTCTCACCGGCATGGGCAGCGACGGCACCGAGGGCGCCGGCGCCCTGCGCCACGCCGGAGCGGCCGTTCTGGCCCAGGACGAGCCGAGCAGCACGATCTGGGGCATGCCGGGCTCGGTCGTCCGCGCGCGCCATGCCAGCGCCGTGATCGCGCTCGACGAGATCGGCGCCTCGATCCGCTGCCTCGTGCGCGGGGTGCAGCCGGCATGACCGAGACCGATTTCGCCTTCCTCCGGCTGCTGCTGCAGCAGCGTTCGGGCCTGTCGCTGACCGCCGACAAGCTGTATCTGGCGGAAAGCCGCCTGAGCATCCTGTGCCGCCGGCGCGGCATCGCCGATATCGCGACGCTGATCGGCCAGTTGCGGCTCGGCCGCGATCGCGCGCTGGAAAGTGCCGTCGTCGATGCGATGACCACGAACGAGACGCTCTTCTTCCGCGATCGCACGCCGTTCGACCTGTTCCGCGATGTGATCCTGCCGGAGCGCATCGTGGCAAACGCTGCCAGCCGCACGCTGCGCATCTGGTGCGCCGCGGTGTCGAGCGGACAGGAAGCCTATTCGCTGGCCATGATCATCGACGACCACGCCAATCACCTCGCCGGCTGGAAAGTCGAGATCATCGGCACCGACATCTCCTCGGAGATCCTGGAGAAGGCCCGCTCGGGCATCTACAGCCAGTTCGAGATCCAGCGCGGCCTGCCGATCCAGATGCTGCTGAAGCATTTCGAGCAGCGCGGCGACAAATGGCAGGTCTGCGAGCGGCTGCGCCGCATGGTCGAGTTCCGCCAGCACAACCTGCTGGAGCGGAACGATCATTTCGGCCGCTTCGACATCATCTTCTGCCGCAACGTGCTGATCTATTTCGACGTGCCGACGAAGGTGAAGGTGCTGGAGTTGCTGACCCCGCGCCTCGTCCCCGACGGGGCCTTCGTCCTCGGCGCCGCGGAAACCGTGCTCGGGCTCGCCACCAGGCTGACCTGCGACCCCGACCATCGGGGCCTTTACCGCCAGGCCGCCCTCGCTCCGCAGCCGCGCCCCGCCGCAGCGCTTGGCGCCCGCTCCTACGCGGAGCCTCTTGCCGGCTGGCGCTCCTGAGCCTGGCCCACAACATCGCTGCCGCTGCCGTTCCGCCAAAACAAAAACCCCGCCTCGCGGCGGGGTCCCGTCGACCTGTCGTGTACATCCGACGATCAGGTCAAAACTTGTATGCCGTCGCTTCGTGACCGCCCGATGACGGGCAGGCGACGGGAATACGTCAGGCCGGGATACGCTCGTCGACGTCGGAAGGCTCGCGCAGCACATAGCCACGGCCCCAGACGGTCTCGATGTAGTTCTTGCCGTCCGACGCGTTGGCCAGCTTCTTGCGCAGCTTGCAGATGAAGACGTCGATGATCTTGAGCTCGGGCTCGTCCATGCCGCCATAGAGATGGTTGAGGAACATCTCCTTGGTGAGCGTCGTGCCCTTGCGGAGCGAGAGCAGCTCCAGCATCTGGTATTCCTTGCCGGTGAGGTGGACGCGGGCGGCGTCGACTTCCACGGTCTTGGTGTCGAGGTTGACGACCAGATCGCCGGTCGTGATCACCGACTGGGCGTGGCCCTTCGAGCGGCGCACGATCGCGTGGATGCGGGCGACCAGCTCGTCCTTGTGGAACGGCTTGGTGAGATAGTCGTCGGCGCCGAAGCCGAGGCCCTTCACCTTGTCCTCGATGCCGGCGAGGCCGGAGAGGATCAGGATCGGCGTCTTGACCTTGGCAACGCGCAAGGACCGCAGAACCTCGTAGCCCGACATGTCGGGCAGGTTCAGGTCGAGCAGGATGATGTCGTAGTCGTAGAGTTTGCCGAGATCGACGCCCTCTTCGCCGAGATCCGTCGTGTAGACGTTGAAGCTCTCGGATTTGAGCATGAGCTCGATGCTTTGAGCGGTCGCGCTATCGTCCTCGATCAGCAGAACCCGCATGTCCACGTCCCCAATTTCGCCCGCAGGGCAGGTTGACCGTTGCTTTCGCCCGGACCTTCCCGGCCCTTGACGACGACGCACTTGCCCAATGAAACGCCACGCGACACGCTACGAGGAAACTGGTTAACAAACCGTGATTCCCCAGCGCAAGCGCTTCCTCGGAGAAAGTGAACGATCCTTGTCGAGGTGAGTCGAATTTGACACGGATCGGTGAACTTTCACCCGCGAAATGCGCCTTTCGCGGAGGGTTGCTTCGGGAAACAGGTCCAAACGGCCCTGCGACACGCCGCAGCCTCGATCTACAGTCTTAATCACAGAGCTTAATGGATGGTAAATGAGCTCAATTTGTTAGGAACCCTTACCAAATCATCCACAGGGGCGATTTGCCTGATATTCGGCCCCTCCTCGCCCGCCGGCAAGAACGATCTCGCTTCATGAATTCACCTGCGCACGGTCCCGACCGCCTCTCCGCCCTCGCCTCCGCCATCGAGCATATCGAGAGCGTGAGCGTCTATGGCCGTGTCATCGGCGTTCGCGGCCTGCTCGTCGAGGTCGCCGGGCCGATCGGCGCGATGAGCCTGGGCGGCCGTGTCGGCATCGAGATCGCCGCGGACACCCGCGTCCCCTGCGAGGTCGTCGGCTTCTCCGGCGAGAAGGCTCTGGTGATGCCGTTCGGCGGGCTCGATGGCGTGCGCCGCGGCTGCCCTGTCCATGTCGACCGCGCCCAGCCCGGCCTGCGCCCGACCCCCGCCTGGCTCGGACGCGTCGTCGACGCGCTAGGCCGGCCGGTCGACGGTGGCCCGCCCCTGCCGCAAGGCGACACACTCTACGCCTTCCGCAACGACCCGCCGCCCGCCCATAAGCGGCAGCGCGTCGGCGGACCGCTCGACCTCGGCGTCCGGGCGCTCAACACCTTCCTGACCTGCTGCATCGGCCAGCGCATGGGCATCTTCGCCGGCTCGGGCGTCGGCAAGTCCGTCCTGCTCTCGATGCTGGCCCGCTATGCGCAGGCCGACGTCAACATCATCGGCCTTGTCGGCGAGCGCGGTCGCGAAGTGCAGGAATTCCTGCAGGAAGACCTGGGGCCGCAGGGCCTCGCCCGCTCGATCGTCGTCGTCGCCACCTCCGACGAACCGGCGCTGATGCGCAAGCAGGCGGCGCTGACCACGCTGACGCTCGCCGAGTATTTCCGCGATCGCGGCCTGCAGGTGATGTGCCTGATGGATTCGGTGACGCGCTTCGCCATGGCGATGCGCGAGATCGGCCTGGCGGCGGGCGAGCCGCCGACGACCAAGGGCTACACGCCAACCGTCTTCGCCGAACTGCCGCGCCTGCTGGAGCGGGCCGGCCCCGGCACGGAGGACGGCGCGATCACCGGGCTCTTCACCGTGCTGGTCGACGGCGGCGATCATGACGAGCCGGTCGCGGACGCGGTGCGCGGCATCCTCGACGGCCATATCGTCATGGAGCGCTCCATCGCCGAGCGCGGCCGCTACCCGGCGGTCAACATCCTGAAGTCCGTCTCGCGAACCATGCCACGCTCCTGCGACCCGGCCTATTACCCGATCGTGCAGAAGGCCCGCGCCACGCTCGCGACCTATGCCGACATGGAGGAGCTGATCCGGCTCGGCGCCTATCGCCAGGGCGCTTCCGCAGAGGTCGACGAGGCGATCCGCCTGCATCCGGCGCTTGAAGCCTTCCTCAAGCAGGCGAAGGACGACGCAACGCCGCTGCCCGAATGCTATCAACGTCTCCACGCGATCATGAGCGATCGCGTCTGACGCCGTTTCAGTCCCCTTGCGCAGGATGCCCCCTTCGATGATCGGCTCGGTTCTGATCGGCCTCGTTGCCCTCATCCACACCTACATCGTCATTCTGGAGATGTGGCTGTGGGATACGCCGCGCGGCCACAAGGCCTTCGGGCTGACGCCTGAATTCGCTGCGCGCTCGAAGGTGCTGGCGGCCAATCAGGGGCTCTATAACGGCTTCCTCGTCGCCGGCCTGGCCTGGGGGCTCTGGCTCGGCGCCGCGGGATTCGCGATCAAGCTGTTCTTCCTGGCCTGCGTCCTCGTCGCCGGCCTCTTCGGCGCGGCCACCGCAAGTCGCAAGATCCTCTACATCCAGGCTCTGCCGGCGGCTCTCGCCATCGCCTCCCTGCTGGCGGGCATCTGAAACGCTTCAGGCCCGTGCCATCATCCGCACCAGGGCGAACATCGCTGCGAACCCGACCGCTTGAATCGCAGCGGAAACGACCAGCGTCAGGTCGGCCCCGAGCCGCTCGACCATCACCGCGAAGAGCAGCGGCGCGGCGGCAAAGGCCATGTTCTGGGGCACGGTGAGCTTGCCGAGCATCGCGGCGAAGCCGTTGCGGCCGAACAGGGCGAGCGGCAGCGTCGCCCGCGCCACCGAAATCACGCCGAGCGCCGCGCTGAACAGCATAACGAAGCCCGCTGCCGCGCCGATCGTCATCGGGACGAAGGGCAGCACCAGACATAGTGTTGGCCCCAGCAGCAGGCCGAACAGCGCAGTCTTCTCCGCCGGCAGGCGCTCTCCGACAGTGGCATCGATGGCGCGCGCGGCGATCGTCGCCGGCCCGCTCAGCGTTGCGATCCAGACGGCTTCCGCCTGTGTCAGCCCCGCCTCCTGGAACAGCGTGATCAGGTGCAGCGGCAGGCCCCAGGACACCAGGCCGCTCGCCGAGAAGGCAAGCGCGACAAGCCAGAACGCCGCCTTGCGGGAAGAGGATGGAACACGCCCCTCCTCGCCGGCCGAGGGAGCTCCGGTCACTTTCGCCGACGGTTGCACAGGCTGGAAACGCGGCACCGCGGCATAGATCGGCAGCACGATCACGATCTGCATGGCCGCGAAGACGAGCACGGTGATGCGCCAGCCGAAAGCGCCCGTCAGCAGGGCGGTCAGTGGCCAGAATACGCTGGAGGCAAGGCCCGTCACCAGCATCATCAGTCCGATGACGCGCCGCGTCCGCTCGCCCATCAATTGCGCGATCGTGACGTTCCCGACATTGGCGAGCGACATTGCATGCCCCAGCCCGATCACGAACCAGCTCGCGAGATAGCTGACTGGCCCCTGTGCGGTGGCGAGAACGGCGAGCCCGAGAGCGCAGATGATCGCGCCGATGCACATCGAGCGGCGCGTGCCTTCGCGGTCGAGCTGGCGGCCGATCGCCGGGGCGACCAGTGCGCCGGTGATCAGCAAAATGGTGATGCCGCCGAAGACGATCTCGGCATTGAGGCCGAGCTCACGGTCGAGCGCGCTGACCAGCACCGAAGGCGAATAGAAGGTCGAGCCCCAGCCGATGATGCGCGTGAGGGCGAGGCCGGAGAGCAGGGGGATGTGCCCGCCGAAACGAGGAAAGGCAGCCAAGACAGAATATCCGCGGGCAAGGGCCGGACGGCCACTCTCGCAGTCACTAGATCATCGCGACAGGCTGCGGCAGGAGCCGCGACGCGGCTTGAGCATGCAGAAAAAGCAGCCCGTTTCGGTAAGGAAAGGTCAACCTCCTTGCGCCATGCTGCGCCACGTCTCGCGGAGTTCAGGCCCGCGCCGAGGGGTCGGTAAGGGCCAATGCGTAATCAGGAGTTGAAAACGACATGAAGTCGCGAGAGACCCTTCTGCGGCTGAAGCGCTTCCAGGTCGACGAGAAACGTCGCCGGGTGAGCCAGATCGAAATGATGATCGCCGACTTCCACAGGATGGCGAACGATCTCGATCGGGAGATCCAGGCCGAGGAAGCCCGCGCCGGCATCACCGACTCGTCCCATTTCGCCTACCCGACCTATGCCAAGGCGGCTCTGGGTCGCCGCGACAACCTGCGCCAGTCGGCCGACAATCTGAAGGGCCAGCTCGAGGAAGCCAAGGCCGAGTTGCAGGAAGCCTTCGAGGACATGAAGAAGGTCGAGATCCTCGACGATCGCGAACGCGCCACCGAGCGCGCCGCCGAAGCCGCACGCGATCAGGCGACGATGGACGCGATCGGGCTGCGCTCGCGCGCCTGATCCGCTTCAAGAGCATTTTCGAGCGAAGTGGACACCGGTTCGCGTGAAGAAAATGCGATAAAACAAAGACCTAGAGCATTTTCGCGATTCGGAGAAACGCGGAAATACTCTAGAGTTTCCAAGAGCTTCAGTGAAAAAGGGCGGCGTCTTCCGGACGCCGCCCTTTTCTCATGCGATGACGGGATGGTGCGCAACGGCGTCGCGGCGCAGCTTGCCTGTCAGGCGTGGGTCGTCATCGACCTCGACCCCGCGCTTGAACACCGTGAAGCCCGAGCGCTGATAGAATGCGAGCGCGGCCGGGTGATCGAGCGTGCAGGTATGCACCCAGAAGCGCGAGATCGGCCTGGCCCAGGCCAGTTCCAGCGCCCGGTTCATCAGCCAGCGGCCAGCCCCTTCCCGACCACGGGCTCATCGAGCCCGAAGAAGGTGAGCTCCCCCTCCCCCGGCACGCGGAAGTCCAGTTCGAGCAGGCCGACATCCTGTCCGTCGAAGCGGGCCGCATAGACCGCGATTGCCGGATCCGAGAAGATCGCTTCGAGTTCGGCACGCGGTTTGGTCAGGCGGCTGAACCACATCCAGCGTTCACCGAGCTGGCGATAGATGCGCAGATAGCGCTCGATGTCACCGCGCGCGATCGGGTCAAGCGAGAAGCCCTCTGTTCCCGGCGGATCGGCCCGCTCCGGCGGGCGTTCGAACATCTCCAGCGATGTCACGATCGTCGCGATCTTGCCGGGCGGCAGGTCGGTCGTTCCGGTCAGGGTGATGATGAGGCTCTCAGGCATGGAAGGCAGGTCGCGGCTCGAAAGAAGGATCGTCGCCGCGATCATGACATGATCGGGTTCGAAAGAGCATTGCGTGATGATGCATGCCCGGCGTGACACCATGGTTGGATCGAGGGGGCCGCGATGCGACCGTCCTACCGGCTGGCCGTTCGCGCTGCTGGTGATGTGCTTCGCGGTGGTGCCGCATGTCACTCTCGCGGCGACGATGATCCGAGTGCCCATGCCCGCGCATGCTCATCGGGCAGAACCAGCACCGACTTCCGCAACAGAACGGGCCGAGGCCGCCACTCCCTGTCACCCGACGAGCCCGGTCGGGCATCCGGCTTCCGCCAAGCCGCCCTGCTGCGTCGTCGGCTGCGGCCTGATCGCCGAAGCTCCGGTGGCTCCCGTGATTCTGGAACAGATCTCCTGGTCGAGAGCGCTTCCGCCCGTTGTCATGCTGGTTCAGGGCCGCTCGACGGAGCCCGCCGAACCTCCGCCGCGAACATTGTCGCCAGCGTGACCCAGAATCCCCGGCGGATCATGACGCGGCTTTCCGGCGCGATCCGCGTTTTCCATCGATCAAGGACAAGACAGATGAACCGTACCGCCATCGCACTGGCAGCCATTCTCGCAGCCGGCACGCTCGGCAGCGCCGCACATGCACAGCAGCATCACGGCCAGCACGGCGCCCCGGCAGCCTCGATGGGCGCCGACAGTGCCTCGACCAAGGCCTTCAAGGAGGCCAACATGAAGATGCACAAGGACATGGGCATCCCCTATTCCGGCGATGCCGATACCGATTTCGTCCGCGGCATGATCCCGCACCATCAGGGCGCAATCGACATGGCGCGCGTCGTTCTGGCTCACGGCAAGGACCCGGAGATCCGCAAACTCGCCGAAAGCGTCATCCGCGACCAGGAGAAGGAAGTGGCGATGATGCAGGACTGGCTGAAGAAGAACGGCAAATAACCCGGCCCGGCGGCGGGGCAGGCGCCTTCGGGCGCTTGCCCTCGCCCCCGCACGCTGGCACAGAGAATGACAGGTTCGCGCCGCAGCGGTGACGACGTGGGCCGCCCGCCACCCGTCACCAATTCCCAGCCCCGCGGCCTGTATGAAACGTTATCTCGACTACCTCTGGCCGATCATCGGGCTCGTCGCGGTGGTCTGGTCGGTCGAACTGCTCTGGGGCAAGCTCAAGGCCGAGGCCGGCTCCGACGCCGCGATCGAGGCCCTGCTCGCCAACGCCAACCTCTGGCAGAGCATCAAGATCATCGCCCAGCGGATCGGCCACAAGATCGCGGTCATCCCGCCGGAGGCCTTCTTCCACGCCGCACTCGCGACGCTCGTCGCCTATGCCGCCCTCGCCTGGTACGACCGGATCGCGCTGATCCATCTCGGCAAGGAGAAGGGTATCTCCTGGTTCTATATCTCGCTCTGCTCCTTCGTGACCTACGCGCTCTCGCACAATATCGGCGCCTCGGTCTTCTCGGGCGGCATGGTGCGCTACCGGGCCTATACGGCGAAGGGCCTGACGGCCGGCGAAGTCGCCGTGCTCGTCGCGCTCTGCTCGTTCACCTTCGCCTTCGGCACCATCTTCCTGATGGGCCTTGTCCTGATCTACGAGCCGCAGATCCTGCGCCCGCTGGAACGCATGTCGCGCTGGTTTGCGATCGGCGACAAAACGGCGCGCTTGATCGGCGTCGGCATGCTCGCCTTCGTCGCGCTCTATACGATCGGCTCCTGGCTGCGCTTCAAGCCGCTGAAGATCGGCAAGTTCGAGATCATCTATCCACGGCTGCGCATCGTCGTCAGGCAGTATCTCGCCGCCCCGCTCGAACTGGCAGGCGCAGCGGGCATCATCTACTTCGCGCTGCCGGAACAGGGCAATCCGGGCTTCCTGATCGTGCTCGGCGCCTTCCTGCTGTCCTTCTCGGCCGGCCTTCTCAGCCAGGTCCCAGGTGGCGTCGGCGTGATGGAGGCGGTTTTCCTTGCCGTCATGCCGGGCGTGCCGGCCCCGGCGGTCTTCGCCGCGCTGCTGATCTGGCGGCTGTTCTATCTCATCCTGCCGCTGGTGTTCTCGCTGCCGATCGTGCTGGCTTTCGAGCGGGCGCAGCTCAAGCGCACTACCCGTATCGCCCCGCCGCCCTGAGTCAGGCCGTCACGGCCCTGGCGGGCTTGGGCGAAGGACGCTTGAGCGCGATCGCGGCAGCTCCGAACATCAGCAGCGCGCCGGTCGCCTCCGACCAGCCGAACGGCTCGTGCAGCGCCAGGACGCCGACCGCGACGGCGATCGCCGGGCTGATGAAGGCGTAGAGCCCGGCCCTGAACGCGCCCCAGTCGCGCAGCAGCCGCATATAGATGGTGAAGCCCATCAGCGAGCCGCCGATGACCAGGAAAACGACGGCGGGCAGAACCGGCCACAGCACCAGCCTCGCCAGATCGTCGTAACCGACCGGCTCGACGGCGAGCGAAACAGCCGTGAGGCCGATGCCGCCGATCAGCGTCTGCCAGCCGGCGAGCGTCAGCGTCGGCATCGATCCCGCGATCGGGCGCGCCAGCACCGCACCGACGCAGTAGAGCAAGGTTCCGGCCGCCACGGCCGCAAGCGCCCACGCCTCGAGCGGATCGCCTTGCGCCGATGAAAGCCCGCCAAGAGCGCGCGTCGCGAACAGGAAGCCAAGGCCGGCCGTACCGAGCCCGATCGCTGCGAGCTTGTGTCCGTCGATGCGCTCGCCCTCGAAGGCTCGGGTAGCCAGCAGGGTATAGATCGGAATCGTCGCGAAATTGACGATGGCCGCGAGCCCGCTCGGCGCATGCGCCGTGCCCCAGAACAGCAGGGTGTAGTTGCCGGTGTTGAGCAGGAGCGCCGTGCCGATCAGCCGCGGCCAGGCATCGCGCGGCACCTTCGGCACGTCGCGCCCGGCCCAGACCAGCATCAGGAAACCGGCGATGGTGAAGCGCGCCGCTGCCAGGAAGACCGGCGGCACATGCGATGCACCGACCTTGACCGGCAGCCAGGTCAGCCCCCAGACGAGGCACATCACGGCAAAAAGGGCAGCGTTGCGCGACATGGCCTCCGCTTAGCCGCAGCTCACAGCGCTGACCATTGCACCGCAGGCATCGGAGCCCCGTGGAAACGGGAGGCGCGACCGTCATTGCGAGGAGCAAAGCGACGAAGCAATCCAGGGGGACTGGGTGAGACGTTCAACCCAGTCCCCCTGGATTGCTTCGCTGCGCTCGCAATGACGGTGAGGTTCGATAGGCCGTCAGACGCTGCCGACCGTCTTGAGACGCACGCGCGGATGGATCTCGGCCTGCGACAGCACCGGCGTCTCGCGCCGGAAGCGCTCGATGATCTGGCGCGCGAAGGGCCGCGCCATGGCCGAAGTGACGAGCGCCGGCATCTCGCCGATGCGCGCCGCATCCTCGAACTTGTCGCGGACGTGATGCACGAATTCCTGCAACCGCGAGGGCTGCATGGCAAGGTGCCGGTCCTCGCCCTGGCCGATGATGGACTCGGCGAAGACGCCTTCCCAGGCCGGCGACAGCGTGATGATCGGCAGGACGCCATGCTGGTTCGAGAACTGCGCGCAGATCTGGCGCGCCAGCCGGGCGCGGACATGCTCGGCGATGTCGCGGGGGTTCCGGACGCTGGCCGAGACTTCGGCAATGCCCTCGATGATGGTCGGCAGATCGCGGATCGAGATGCGCTCGGAGAGCAGCAGTTGCAGCACGCGCTGGATGCCGGTGGTCGAGATCTGGTTCGGCACGATCTCCTTGACGAGATCGGCATGGTCCTTCGGCAGCTCGCGCAGCAGCTTCTGCACCTCGCCATGCGAGAGCAGCTCCGGCATGTTCGACTTCAGCACTTCCGTCAGATGCGTCGAGATCACGGTCGCGGCATCGACCACTGTGTAGCCGCGCAGCTGGGCCTCGTCCTGCAGGGCGCCGTCGATCCAGGTCGCCGGCAGGCCGAAGGTCGGCTCCAGGACGTTGTGGCCGGGCAGGTTCACCGAGCCACCCATCGGATCCATCGCCATGTACAGACCGGCATAGACGATGCCATGACCGGCATCGATCTCCTTGATCTTGATGTAGTAGTGGTTTGCCTCGAGCTGGACGTTGTCGACGATGCGAACCGCCGGCATGACGAAGCCGAGCTCGGCGGCGAGCTGGCGGCGCAGCGCCCGCACCTGATCGGTCAGCCGGTCCTGTCCGCCCGTGGCATTGACCAGCGGCAAGAGCCCGTAGCCGATCTCGATCTTCAGCTCGTCCATCTTGAGCAGGTCGTTCAGCGTCTCCTCGCGGGGCGAGCCGTCGGCCGCCAGCGCCGCGCCGGGCTGCGCCGTGCCGGCGAGCGCCTGCTCGGCCTCGCGCGCCTTGGCTGCCCGGCCGAAATGGCGGGCCAGAAAACCGGCGCCACCCGCCAGCAGTAGGAAGGGCAGCATCGGAATGCCGGGCAGGAGAGCGATCAGCAGCATCACCGCCGCCGACATGCCGAGCGCCTTGGGATAGCCGGAAAGCTGCTTGCCGAGCGCCTTGTCGGCAGCGCCACGCACGCCGGCCTTCGAGACGAGCAGGCCCGCGGCCGTCGAGACGATCAGCGCCGGGATCTGGCTGACGAGACCGTCGCCGACGGTGAGCTGGGTGTAGTTATGCGCCGCATCGCCAAAGCTCAGCCCCTGCTGCGCCACGCCGATGATGATGCCGCCGAGCACATTGATGAAGGTGATCAGCAGGGCGGCGATGGCATCGCCGCGCACGAATTTCGAGGCGCCGTCCATCGAGCCGAAGAAGGAAGATTCATCCTCCAGCGCCTTGCGGCGGACCTTGGCGGTCTCCTGGTCGATCAGGCCGGCCGAAAGATCGGCGTCGATCGCCATCTGCTTGCCCGGCATGGCGTCGAGGGTGAAGCGCGCCGCCACCTCGGCGATGCGGCCGGAACCCTTGGTGATGACGACAAAGTTCACGATGATCAGGATGGTGAAGACGATCACCCCGATCACGAAATTGCCGCTCATCACGAAGCCGGCGAAGGCCTCGATGACATGGCCCGCCGCCGCCGTGCCCTCGTGCCCATGCGCGAGGATGAGACGTGTCGAGGCGAGGTTCAGCGCCAGACGGAACATGGTGACGATCAGCAGCACGGTCGGGAAGGCCGAGAACTCCAGCGGCTCCTCGATGAAGAGCGCGGTCATCAGCACCAGCACCGACAGGATGATCGAGAGCGCCAGCATCAGGTCGAGCAGCAGCGCCGGCATCGGGAAGATGAGCACCACCAGGATGCCCATGACGCCCACGGCGAGGAACAGGTCCGGCCGGTTGAACAGCTTTCCCATCGCGCCGCGATCGGGAAGGCTGAACCCTCTCCCCTGCCCCGCCGTCACATCGGTCATCGACCGCTCCGCCGCCTCGTGCCCGCCCATGGCGGGCCAGCGCTCCGAAGCGGAGCGCAACCCGGCAATTCTTGCCGGGTTCATGGTGAATGATTGGTTAAGCCAGCCTGCGAGGGCCTGTGCCTGAATGCATCACCGGAACCTTCACGGGCATCGATCGTTTGCGTTTCGACGCAGCGCGCCGGCTCGACCGGGGGTCGCATGCATCATTCGCGCGCAGCCGCTCGTCCCGGCCGGCGCTCGCCCGCCTCAAAGCGCCGCAAGAGCGCCGTTTATCGTCGGGGATAACCCGTGCAGCACGCCCAACCACTGGGAGCAGAGCGTCCCGTCGTCGAGACCGACGTCCCCGCCCGCCTCGACCGCCTGCCCTGGTCGCGCTTCCACACGCTCGTCGTCGTCGCGCTCGGCATCACCTGGATTCTCGACGGCCTCGAGGTCACGCTCGCCGGCTCCGTTTCCGGCGCATTGAAGGAAAGTCCGGTCCTCAAATTCACCAACACCGAGATCGGTCTCGCCGGCGCAGCCTATATCGCCGGTGCGGTGCTCGGTGCCGTCTTCTTCGGCTGGCTCACCGACCGGCTCGGCCGGAAGAAGCTCTTCACCATCACGGTTCTCGTCTACCTCACCGCGACGGCAGCGACCGCCTTCTCCTGGAACGTCGCGAGCTTCATCGTCTTCCGTTTCCTGACCGGCATGGGCATCGGCGGCGAATACACCGCGATCAACTCCACCATTCAGGAACTCGTCCCGGCCCGCGTACGCGGCTGGACCGATCTCGTCATCAACGGCTCGTTCTGGGTCGGCGCGGCGCTCGGCGCGCTCGGCGCCATCGTCCTGCTCGATCCAGCCCGGATCGATCCGGAATATGGCTGGCGCCTCGCCTTCTTCATCGGCGCCCTGCTGGGCCTCGTCATCCTGATCCTGCGGCAATGGATTCCGGAGAGCCCGCGCTGGCTGATCAGCCACGGCCATCCGGAGCGCGCCACCGCCATCGTCGCCGATATCGAGCGCCGCGCCGGCTTCATCGCGCCGACAAGCGAGGTGCTGACACGGACCCGATTGCGCCCGCGGCCCGCGACCCCGCTCGGCGAGGTCTTCCGCGCGCTCTTCGTGGTTCATCGCGAGCGCGCACTTGTCGGCCTTTCGCTGATGCTGTCGCAAGCCTTCTTCTACAACGCCATCTTCTTCACCTATGCGCTGATCCTGACCGATTTCTACGGCGTGCCCTCGCAGCAGATCGGCTGGTTCATCCTGCCCTTCGCGGTCGGCAACTTCCTTGGCCCCCTGCTGATCGGGCGGCTCTTCGACACGATCGGCCGGCGCGTGATGATCGCGGCGACCTACGCTCTGTCGGGCCTGCTGCTGACCGGAACCGGCTATCTCTTCTGGAAGGACTGGCTCACCGCCTCGCAGCTCACCTTGTGCTGGAGCATCGTCTTCTTCTTCGCCTCCGCCGCCGCGAGCTCGGCCTATCTCACGGTCTCGGAAACCTTCCCGGTCGAGATGCGCGCGCTCGCCATCGCCGCGTTCTACGCGATCGGCACCGGCGTGGGCGGCGTCGCCGGTCCCTGGCTCTTCGGCATCCTGATCGACACCGGTTCGCGCGGCAGCGTGTTCGGCGGCTATCTGCTCGGCGCCGCGCTGATGCTGGCGGCGGCCTTCATTGCGGGCCGTTTCGCGATCCGCGCCGAACGCCGGCCGCTCGAGAGCGTTGCCCGCCCGCTGAACGCCGTGGATTGAGCGCAGCCTTGGCCCTAACCATAAGGAAGAAAACCGCGCGTCGGGGAACAAAGCATCCTTCAAACGCATTACTTCCTGCCGGCATTCAGGCTCTAAGAATGCACGGACGATATGGAGACAACAGCCTGGAGGTCGTCGTGGACAGACGCTCATTCCTGATGACGCTGGTCGGAGGCTTCGCCGCTGCCGGCATGGGCGGCATCGCCGCCGCCGAAGCGGCCCAGCCGAAGCCGGCCCTGAAGCCGGAAGCCGAGCCCGCAAGGGGCGATGAAGCCGTTCCGGCCGACATGAAGGAGGCGCTGGACAAGACCGACGCCGAATTCAGCCAGTACTACTACTATCGTCGCCCGCGCTATTATTATCGTCGGCGCTACTATCGCCCGCGGTATTATTACCGTCCACGATACTACTACCGCCCGCGCTATTACTACCGCCGACGTTACTATTATTGAGCTGCAATTTCCGGGTCAGGCCACGCTGATGCGTGTCTGACCCGGCTCCGCCACGGTGATGCCGGCGGCGGTGTATTCGCTCAGCTTGTTGCGCAGCGTGCGGATCGAGATTCCGAGGATCTTGGCCGCGTGCGTGCGGTTGCCGAGGCAGTGGTCGAGCGTATCGAGGATGAGCTCCCGCTCGACATCGGCGACGGTGTTCCCCACCAGCGATCGGGTCATGGCCTCCGCGGTCTGCGCGGCGCGCGCGGCGGGGTCGCGCGCAGGGGACGAAGACAGCGCCTCGCCTTCCGGCGTCAGCACGGCCGTAGACGCGATCTCCGGACCGCTCGCCAGCAGCACCGCCCGGTGCATCGTGTTCTCCAGCTCGCGGACATTGCCGCGCCAGGCGTTGCCGAGCAGCAGCTTGCGCACGTCGGCTGCGATCGGCCGCATCGGCAACCCGTTCAGATCGGCATATTTCTTGGCGAAATGCTCGGCCAGCACCAGGATGTCGGCTGGCCGCTCGCGCAGCGCCGGCAGGCGCAGATGCACGACGTTGAGACGGTAGAACAAATCCTCACGGAAGGAGCCCTCGCGCACCGCGTCCGCCAGATTGCGGTTCGACGTCGCGATGATGCGGATGTCGACCTTGACCGGCTGGGCGCCGCCGACACGGTCGATCATCCGCTCCTGCAGGGCACGCAGGAGCTTCGCCTGCAGGCGCACATCCATCTCCGAGATCTCGTCGAGCAGCAGCGTGCCGCCATTGGCTTCCTCGAACTTGCCGATGCGCCGGGCGATGGCGCCGGTGAAGGCGCCCTTCTCATGACCGAACAGCTCGGATTCGAGCAGGTTGTCAGGAATGGCGGCGCAGTTCACTGCGACGAAGGGCCGGTCCTTGCGCGCCGACTTCTGATGGAGATGACGGGCGATCACCTCCTTGCCGGTGCCGCTCTCTCCGGTAACGAGGACAGGCGCCTCCGAGCGCGCGATTTGCGAGGCGAGCTGCACGACGCGTTCCATCGCCGGGTCGCGCCAGATCAGGCTGGACTGGTCGGCAGCGACTGCCTCCAGCACTGCCGCGATCAGCTCCGGATCCGGCGGCAGCGGCACATATTCCTTGGCGCCGGCCTGGATCGCTGCCACGGCCGCGCGTGCATCCGTCGAGGTGCCGCAGGCGACGATCGGCGTGCGGATGCGTTCCGCCTCCAACGCCGCGACATAGGCCGCGATCGGCTGCGCGACATCGATCATCAGCAGATCGGCGCCCTTCGAGCGCAGCACCGCGAGCGTCTGATCGAGCCCATCGGTATGGGTCACGGCCGCTCCGTGCGACATCGCGATCTTGGCCGCGGCGATGATCTGTCCCTTGAGACCGCCGGCGATGATGAGGCGCATGGCTCAGGTCCTTCTGTTTAGAGCATCGGACCAAAAAATGGATTCCACTTTTCGGAGGAATCCGATGCTAAGACAAAGAGGTAGATCGCCACTATGCGTCCGTTCGGACGCACGGCGATCTAGCGTCACGATGGCGGGGCCGGTTCTCACCGGTCCGCCTTGATGATTTCGGTCATGGTCACGCCGAGCCGGTCCTCGACGACGACGACCTCGCCGCGAGCCACCAGCCGCTCGTTGACGAAGATGTCGATCGCCTCGCCGACGCGCCGGTCGAGCTCCAACACCGCGCCGGGCACGATCTGGAGCAGGTCGCCCACCGCAACCTTCGAGGAACCGAGCACGGCCGAGACCGTGACCGGCACGTCGAAGACCTGCTCGAGATCCTCCGCCGTCTTGACCGGGACCGGGCCGGAATGTGCGACCGAGTTCTGGTTCTGGTCGAAGGACAAGTCGGCTTGATTCAGCGGCGGCAGGTTGAGGTCGTTCTGCTGGCTCATGGCTCAGACTTTCATGGTTCCGCCTGGCCATGGCCGAACACGCGGGCGACCGCCTGTTCGACCAGGGCCGAAAGCTGCTGGCTGTCGAGGACGAAACCGCCCTCGGCCCATTCGATGCGCCCATCGCCGGGCACGATGTCCGCCTGCCCGAGCACGATCAGCTTTCCCGCAAAGCCATGCTCGGCCGCGAGCTTGCGGATCAGTTCCTCCGCCTGCTCGACCACGGCCTCGTTGACGCGCAAGACGAGATGCGGCGCCGTCCGGGCATGGCTTAAGGCTTCGCGGATCGCTCCCGCCAGCGCCGCCATCGGCTTCTCCGCCAGGGCAGCGCCCGCCAAAGCCTTCGCCGTCACGAGCGCGACATGCGCCGCATGTTCCTCGATCGCGGCGGTCCGCGCCGCCTCCTGCGCGAAGAGCCGCTCGGCGGAGCGGGCGAGCTGCCCGGTCAGCCCGGCAAGCTGACTTTGCGCCTCTCGATGCGCCTGCTCCTGCCCGGCACGGAATCCTTCCGCCCGTGCCGCCGCGAGATCGGCCTCGCCGGCGGCTTTGCGGCCGCCTTCGCGAAAATCCGTCCCGAACATGAACTTCGTGGTGGAAACCATCTTAGAGGCTGCTGTGAACCAGGGGGTGGATTTGACGCTGGCGCTTTTGCGCGAATGCAAGGAGTTCGAGGACGCAAACCCTTCGGTTTGCTACGAAGAACGACACAGCAGTCGCGCAAAAGCGCCGCGCCCTGCGGGTGAGGTGAAAACGGCGGAGCTGCAGCGTCGCATCGCTTGCCGATACCGACGTATCGGCGGCGCAATGCTCCTCCCATCTTCGCCGGTTTGACCTCATCAAATCCACCTCCTGGTTCACAGCAGCCTCTAGTACACCAGCTCGTCGTCGGCATTTCCCTTGGACAGGACGATCTCGCCCTTATCCGCCAGGTCCTTTGTCAGTTGGACGAGTTTAGTCTGGGCCTCGTCGACCTCCTTGAGCCGCAGCGGCCCCAGACCTTCCATGTCATCCTGCATGTTCTTGGCGGCGCGCTGCGACATGGCCCCGTAGAAGAAGTCACGCATCGACTGGCTCGCCCCCTTGAGCGCCCGCGCCAGCGTGTCCTTGTCGGCCTGGCGCATCAGCGTCTGCAGCCCGGCGGGATCAAGCTTGGCGAGATCCTCGAAGGTGAACATCAGCGCCCGGATGCGCTCGGCCGATTCCTGGTTGGAAGCATCGAGCGCCGAAAGGAAGCGGATCTCCGTCTGCCGGTCGAAACCGTTGAAGATCTCGGCCATCATCTCATGTGGATCGCGCCGGCGCGTCTGGGTCAGCGTCGAGACGAATTCGGTCCGCAGGGTGTTCTCGATATGATCGAGCGCTTCCTTCTGCACCGATTCGAGCCGCAGCATGCGGCCGACCACCTCGATCGAGAGGTCGTTCGGCAGGTTGCGCAGCACATTCGCTGAGTGGTCGGGCCGGATCTTCGACAGGATCACGGCGATCGTCTGCGGGTATTCGTTCTTGAGGAAATTCGCGAGCACCATCGCGTCGATGTTGCCGAGCTTCTGCCACATGTTGCGGCCAGCCGGTCCACGGATCTCCTCCATGATCAGCGCGACCTGCTCCGTCGGCAGGATCTTTTCGAGCAACGAGATCGTGCGGTCGAAGGAGCCGGTGACGGCTCCCGCGCTGGAGAGCTTTCCGACGAAATCGAGCATCAGCCGCTCGACCTCGTCGGCATCGACCGTGCCGAGCTCAGCCATCGCGCGGGTGATGATGCGGATCTCGTCGTCGTCGAACTCCTGCCAGATGGCCCGGCCGTGGTCCTCACCGAGCACGAGCAGGATCACGGCCGCCCGCTGCGGGCCGGTCATCTCGGCGATCGAGGTCACGCCGAAGCCGCCGCCCTCGATGCCGCCCTGGAGGGCCGTGCTGCGCGTTGCGATGGATCGTGTCTCGGCCATGGTTCAGCAGCCCGTCACGCCGGAACTTTCTCGTGGATCCAGCTACGCAGCACCGCGACCGAGTCGGCCGGGTTCTGCGCGACCAGCGCCCCGATCTTTTCCACCGATTGCGCCTTGAGCTGTCCCTTGACCTGCGCGATCGCGAGCATCCGCTCGGACGGCATCTCGACCTCCGCCTGCAGCACCTCCCCATCGGGGCCGACCGTGGCGACCGCCCGGCCCGGGCTGCCTGCCGGATCGCCCGTCGCCGCATCAGGCCCGGCCAGCGCGCCGCCATTGCGCATGAAGGATGGAATCGTGCGGACATTGCTGTTGTCGGAGGCCAGAACCTGCTTCAGCAGCGGCCGCACCACGGTCATCAGCACGATCAGCGTCAGCAGCGAGATCACGCCGAGCTCGGCGAAGCGGACAAGGTCCTCCCGGGTGAAGGAGGTGAGCTGCTGCATCAGCGTCTGCTCGGTCAGGTCGTTTGGCGGCGGGGGCGCTTCGGCAAAGCGCAGGTTGACGACTTCCACCTTGTCGCCGCGCCCTTGGTCGAAACCGACGGCGGTCCGCACCAGCTCGCCGATGCGCTCGAGCTCGTCGGCGTTACGCGGCTGATAGGAGAGTTCGCCCGCCGAACTACGGCTGTAGTTGCCATCGACGAGAACGGCGACCGACAGCTTCTTGATCCGCCCGCCTTCCAGCACCTCGGTGCGGGTCGTGCGCGAGATCTCGTAATTCGCGACCTCCTCGTTCTTCGAGGAGTTCTCGCGCTGGGCTTGCTGCGTGCCTTGCGTCTGCTGGGCGCCTGGCAGTTCGTTGCCGACCGTGACGGCGCCGTTGCCGCCTTCGCTCGTCGTCGATGCCTCCGTGCGGTTCTGGCTGGAGCGCAGGACACGGCTTTCCGGATCGAAGTTCTCGGAGCGGCTCTCGATGCGGTTGGTGTCGAGCGCCGCCGAAACCTGCACGCGCGCCCGGCCATAGCCGACGACGCTGGCGACGATATCCTCGACCTGCGACTTGATACGCTTCTCGATCGCGGTCTGGCGCTCCTCGATGCCGAGCCCGATCAGGCCCTGATCGCTCTGCGCGCCATCGGCCAGCAGGCGGCCGCGCTCGTCGACGATCGAGACACGTTCAGGCTTCAGCCCGTCGACGGCCGAGGCGACGAGGTGGCGCACGGCGCGCACCTGCGCGGCGTCGAGATCGCCGGCGAGCTTGAGCGCGATCGAGGCACGCGGCGGCTCGCGGTCGCGCTCGAACAGGCGCCGCTCGGGGATGACGAGGTGCACGCGCGCCGCCTGCACCCGGCTGATCGAACGGATCGAGCGGGAGAGTTCGCCTTCGAGCGCGCGCAGATGGTTGATGTTCTGGACGAAGCTGGTCGAGGAGAAGGCGTCGCCCTTGTCGAAGATCTCGTAGCCGACGCCGCCGCCAGCCGGGATGCCCTTGCCGGCGAGGTCGAGGCGCAGCCGCGGCACATCGGCCTTGGGCACCAGCACGGTCTGGCCGTCGCCGCGCAGCTCGTATTTGATGCCGCGCGTGTCGAGATCCTTGAGGATCGCGCTGACATCCTGGCTGGAAAGATCGGTGAACAACACGCTCATCGCCGGCTGGGACATCTTCAGCATCACGAAGCCGAAGAAGCCGACGAGAGCCAGTGTCACCGCCAGCATGGCCGCCAGCCGCGCCGCGCCGAATTTGGCAAACTGCTCGATCAGGCCGTTCACGCCGCCATCCGTCCCACAGAATCGAAGGGACGGCGCATTGGCCCCGACCCACTAGGCAAGTTTTTCCCAGTGCATGGTTAGCGGTCGGTTAATTTTTCGCGGCTCTCCGTTAAACTTTCCGTGCGGACACGCCGCGCAAACGCGAAAGGCGCCGGTCCTGCCCGGACCGACGCCTTTGAAGACAACCGCAATGATCCGCGGCTTACTGGCGGTAGTGCTGGATCCGGGTCGTCCGCAGCCCGGCGAGGCCGTGCTGATCGATCGACATCTGCCAGCTCAGGAACTCATCAACCGTCAGCGTGTAGCGCTGGCAGGCTTCCTCCAGGCTGAGCAGGCCGCCGCGCACTGCGGCCACCACCTCTGCCTTCCGCCGGATGACCCAGCGCCTTGTATTCATCGGCGGGAGGTCCGCAATCGTCAGCGGACTTCCGTCCGGTCCGATCACGTACTTCACCCGCGGTCGCAATGGCTCGGTCATGGTACACTCACACAACTCAACAGAGCTACTGAGGGCAGCATAGGTGGCCGGCTTTAAAAATTGGCTAAAACGATCGTGTCGTATCTCCACGATTGATTCGCCCCGGCTCATTCGCTGCGCACCACGCTCTTCACCTTGTCGATCGGCACGCTGATCGAACCGATCTTCAGCATGGGGATCGAGGAGGTGAAGTCGACGCCGTCGACGATGCCGCCGATCTGCGTCTTGGCCGTGACGGGCTCGCCCGCCACGTTCTTCGCATCGATCGTGATGGTGTACTCGCCATCCGGCGCCTTGGAGCCGATCGAGGTCGTGCCGTCCCAGCTATAGGTCTGGTCGCCAGCGACCAGCGTCTTGGTGGCGGTCTGGACGACGTTGCCCTTCGAATCCTTGATCGTAATGTTGGCCGTTCCGGCCGAAGCCATGTTGACCTTCCACTCGGCCTTGCCGTCGATCAGCCGCGTCGTGGCGCCATCGGCGGTGATCTTGGCGCCGATGAAGCCGACGGCGTTGGTCGCCGTGCCGGCCGCGTTCAGGCTCAGCAGCGAGCTCAGCGTCTCATTGGTCTTGAGCTGCTGCTCGACACCAGCGAACTGCACGAGCTGCGCCGTGAACTGGTTGGTATCGAGCGGATCGAGCGGCGACTGGTTCTTGAGCTGCGTCGTCAGCAGCAGCAGGAACTGGTCGAAGTTGTTTGCGATCCCGGTGGTACCGCCGGTGACCGTGCTGTTGTTGTTGGTCGACGTGCCGGACGTGCCGCTTGTCCCGGAAACAGCCATGGCGCTTGTCCTTGCTCAGATGCTGAGATCGACGCCGCCGAGCCGCACGAGACGGCGCTGCGGGGCGGGATCGGTGGAAAGGGCAGCCTCGTCCGCCCGCTCCGCGCCTTGCGGCACGCGCGGACGCTGCGGCGCCTCGTCATGCTGGCGGTTCTGACGGAAGGCCGATTGATCGGAGGGGTCGCGCAGGCTGATATCGACTCCGCCATCCGACGGTTTCAGACCCGCCTGCTCGAAGGCGCGCTCCAGCGTGCGGGCGTCGCGCTGCAGGAGGTGCAGGGTTTCGACCCGGTCGACGACCAGCCTGGCGCTGACCTCACCTTTGTCGGAAATCGACAGATTGACATCGACCCGTCCGAGCTCGTCCGGATCGAGACGGATATCGAACTGCTTCGAACCCGACATCGCGCGCAGGCCAATCTCGATCGGCACCATATGGACCGGCGTCTGCTGGCCGCTCGCAACGCCTTGCCCTTGAGCCGGCGCGGCTCCGTTCGCCGCCAGGTTCGGATCGAACGGCTGGGCAAGGCGGTCATGAGCGGGCGTGCCGGACGTCTGCTGCAGCATGGTCGAGAGATCGAGCGGGCCGAGCGCCTGCTGCAGGCCGTCGAGAAGCTTTGGATCGGCCGCGGCCGGCGCACCATCGACCTTCGTGGCTGTGCCAACGACGGCCTTCTCCTCCGCTCCCTTGATCTCGGCCACGTGACCTGCCGTCAGCGATGTCTTGCCGTCGACGGGTGCGGTATCTCCAGCAGCGACCGTTTCGGTGGCCTTCGCCGAACTCGCGTCAGCCTTGGCGAAGCCGGGAAGCGGAAGCGGTATCGCTTGCGGCTTTGCTCCGTCACCCACGGCGATCGCGGATGCATTCGCAGACTGCGACACATCCCCACCGGCAGCAGAGGCCGGAACCGACAATGGAACCGCCATCATCGCGACGGGATGAGGCGGCTGGGCGACAGCCTTGACCTGGTCCGCGCCCGATAGCTGGCTCGCCGCATCGGTTGCGTCATCATCCGTCTTGGCTTCGGTCGGCTTCGGCTCGCCTTCAGTGGATTTCGCCTGGCCGTCCGCCTTCGGCTTTCCCTCGCCGCTCTGAACCGCGGCGGCCTCAGCCTGCGCAGCCGCCATCGCGATCAGGAAATCGATCCCGCTGGCAGGAGCAGGAGCTTCGGTCTGTTGCGGCTTGGACGGCTTGGCGACGACATCGCCCGGCTTCACGACAAGCTCGCCCTTTCCGTTCGCCGCCGCCGAAATCTTCTCAGCTTGGGAGCCCGTAGCCGCGGCAACCGCCTCCTCGACCGCACCAGTCTTGTCGGTTGCCTTGGTGCTGGTGCTCTTCGCCGCCCCGGCGTCGCTCTCCTCCTGCAACCCGGGCAGGGAAAAGGCCTCTCCCTCCCCGCCCTCGGCGCGACGGCGCGAAGCGGGAGCGTCCGAAGCGCGCTGATTGGTGAAGACGGGCTGGATCGACATGAATGGTTCCGCGATGCGGGCAACAACGCACCCGCCCGCCACCAGCAAGTTGCACGCCAGAGCAGAGCTGTTCGGAATCAAGGTCTTAGCGCAAGGATACCAGCCTCTTGCGGCAAGAAACGCCGGTGCAGAGGCCGCAAGGCGGCAGGATTTGCCGATCCTGCTGGCAGCATCCGGCCAAAGCCGGTATAGAGCCGGCAGACGCGCAAAGATCGCAGTTTCGAGCCACGGACGCCTCCGCAGACAATGACCACGCCCCGCAACTCCCTCGACATCGCCAAGCCGCCTGCGGCGACGCGCGTCGTCGCGGCGATGTCGGGCGGCGTCGATTCCTCGGTGGTCGCCGCCCTGCTCAAGCGCGAGGGCTATGACGTGATTGGCGTCACGCTTCAGCTCTACGACCACGGCGCCGCCGTCCATCGCGCCGGGGCCTGCTGCGCCGGGCAGGACATCCATGACGCTCGCCGCGTCGCCGAGGCGATCGGCATCCCGCATTACGTGCTCGACTATGAGAGCCGCTTCCGCGATGCCGTCATCGAGCGCTTCGCCGAGAGCTATCTCGCCGGCGAGACGCCGATCCCCTGTGTCGAGTGCAACCGCACCGTCAAGTTCCGCGACCTGCTCGACCTCGCCAAGGAGCTCGGCGCCGATGCGCTGGCGACGGGGCACTATGTCGTCAGTCGCGACCTCGGCAACGGCCATCGCGGCCTGTTTCGCGCCGCTGACGCCAGCAGGGACCAGAGCTATTTCCTCTATGCCACGACGCAGGAGCAGCTCGATCTGCTGCGCTTCCCGCTCGGCCATATCGACAAGACCCAGACCCGCGCGCTCGCGGCCGAGCTCGGCCTCGCCATCGCCGACAAGCCGGACAGCCAGGACATCTGCTTCGTGCCGAACGGCCGCTATGCCGATGTCATCGAGCGGCTGAAGCCCGGCGCCGCCCGGCCCGGCGACATCGTCCATCTCGACGGGCGCGTGCTCGGCCACCATGAGGGCGTGCTTCATTACACTGTCGGGCAGCGCAAGGGGCTCGGCATCAGCGCGGCCGAGCCGCTCTATGTGCTGCGCCTCGACGCCGATGCTGCGCGCGTCATCGTTGGCCCGCGCGAGGCGCTGAGCGTGCGCGAAATCCGGCTGCGCGATCTCAACTGGCTCGGCGAAACCGCGCTCGACGCTCTGCCGCCGGAGGGCCTCGATGTCGCGGTGCGCGTCCGCTCGACCCGCGCGCCGCGCGCGGCCCGCCTGTTCCGCGACGCGGAGGGCCTGCGCATCGAACTCGCCGGCGATGAGGAAGGCGTGTCGCCCGGCCAGGCCTGCGTGATCTACGCCGATGCCGGCCCCGGCTCGCGCGTGCTCGGCGGCGGCACCATCCTGCGCCGGCCGCTCGCCATGCCGGCCACCGCCGTGCCCGCGGCGCTCGCCCTGTCCTGACAGGCCCCGCTTCTCTGCTCGGATTCCAGCCATGCCGGTGACCTACGACCTCGACGGCCAGAAGCGCGTCTATGCGACCTGGGCCAAGTTCTACGACCGGATCTATCAGCGCATGCTGGCGCGCCCTCAGCGCGAGGCGGTCGCCGCGGCCTGCGCCTGCGGGCCGGACATCCTGGAAATCGGTGTCGGCACCGGCCTCACCCTGTCTTATTTCACGCCGGAATCGCGCGTCCTCGGCGCGGACCTCTCGCTCGACATGCTCAAGGTGGCGCATCGCAAGGTCGCCAGACAGAATCTGCGGCATGTGCGCGGGCTGATGGTGATGGATGCCTGCCGGCTAGGCTTCGGCGACGAGTGCTTCGACGCCGTGACCGCGCAGTTCGTCATCACCCTCGTGCCCGATCCCGAGCAGGCGCTGGCCGAGATGGACCGTGTCCTGAAGCCGGGTGGCGAGATCATCATCTCGAGCCGCCTCGTCGATGACGGCGGGCTTCTCGCCCCGTTCTGGAGCGCCGTCGCTCCGCTGTCGAAGGCGATCGGCTGGAGTTCCGACTTCAAGGTCAGCCGTCTGACGGACTGGGCGAAGGCGACGGGCCGCTACGAAGCCGTCCATGTCGGACGGGGCTATTTCAAGGTCGTCCGGCTGCGCAAGCTCTCCTCTGCTGATAACTCGCGATCCAAGGCTTGACGCACCCCTATCGCGGCGCATATATCGCGCCTCGACGACGGGCCGGCCCAGCCGGCTACGAGGTCTGTGGCGGGGTAGCTCAGCTGGTTAGAGCAGCGGAATCATAATCCGCGTGTCGGGGGTTCAAGTCCCTCTCCCGCTACCACAACTTTTCAAAGCAAAATCAATTACCTAGGCGAAGTTGCACCTGAGAACAGAGCGTGATTTCGTGTTGCGACCGCACGCAACACGCTTCGTTAGATTTCAATGCTTTACAAAGGTAGTGCGGCGGCTCCATACAGCATCGCCGCAACACGACTCGGCTATTTGGGGCCGAGCAATCGCACGCCTGCGCCGGGGCCTGTCCAGGGCTTGATGCTAGGCGCCTCAGACTTTCGTGGCGCCGCCGGAGATAAGTTCTGTCGGCTCGTCCGCCTTCGCGCCGCGGGATTTGCGTGATTGAGATCGAACCAGCCGATCGCCGGTGAGGCTACGCGCACAATCGCACTGACGGCGCGATCACGGGGACGATGTGCCGACCATCATCGAATGCGACACGCACGTCGAATTCGCCCGCCGAGCAGGCAATTCTCTTCGGCACCGTCAGCACGAAGCCGAAACGGGAGCCGCCTAGATCGGGGCGCGACCAGGAACGTGCCTTGTCTGCCCGCATCCGCCGCAATCGCTCCATGACGACGATGCTTCCGTCACGGACGACGGCGGCGTGCGCCAGGAGCTTCGGCTTGTCGAGGTCAACGGCATATCCGCGTATGATCAGTGTGCCGTCTGGCAGCCGGTCGACGGAGTCGACTTCCGCGCGAATCGTCGCCGAAGAGGCTGGCTTGCCGCGGGTGATGATCGCCATCGCATGAGCGTATGCCTCCCGCTTTTCGCGGGCGTGGAAATCGGCATAGGCGGCGATGCCGACGAAGATCGCGATGAAGCTCAGCGCGAGCGCGCGAAGGCGGGACACCGGGGCTGCAGCGATCCTGGTCTTGAACCAGCGGTGCATACAGAGATCCGCCGGCGCGAGCGCCAGCGAGAATGCAATGGAAGCCCCTATTCCGCCGAGCCAAAGCGCGAGGCTAGGCGCGAAAGCCGGCGCGAAGCTGCCGAAGAGGGTCATCAGCGGCATATGGCAGAGGTACAGCATGTAGCTCGCGTCACCCAGGCGCTCACCGATCATGCCGAATGCGGTTTCGGGTGTTGGCTTCGGAGTACGGACGGCTGCCGCGACGATGAGGATCGCTGGGATGACCGACTTCATTCGCGGATCGCCCGGGATGAGGTAGGCGGCTGCTGCGGTCGCGGGTATTGCGACAAGCCAGAGGCCCGGAGGCAACCAGCGGCGCCGGGCGAGAACTGGGAGCAAGAAGCCGACCAAGAATGGCAGATTGATCGCCTGCAGCGGCAGTTCGCTGAGGAGCGGGAGAGTTTCGTCGCGCACAAGACCGTCTTTCGCGAGCACGACGAGAATGAGGGCGATCCAGCACGCCGCTAGCCAGGATGCGAACCGGCGTAGGCCGGCAAAGCCCAGCAGAGCGAGAATGACGTAATAGCTCATCTCGTAGACGAGCGTCCATTCGACGGCGAGGAAGTAGTCACGCGATCCGGCTGGCGCGAGCAGGAGGCCGATGGGATCGATGCTGCGCAGGAATCCGGCCGCGAAGAACGCGACCCAGAAGATCACCACTGCGAGCAGCATCGGCGGGTAGATCCTGACCAGGCGGCTCACCATGAAACGGGCAGGATCGTCGCGCTGGATGAGTTCTCCCATTAAGTAGCCTGAGAGGGCGAAGAACACCGCTACGCCATAGGCGCCCCAGAACCCGCCGAAGACCGTCAGAAAGCTAGCGTTGCCGTTGATGCGCTCGACGACGACGGAGGCATGGTAAAGCAGGACGGAAAGTGCGGCGGCAGCGCGCAGGTACTGCAGCCTGACATTTCGAAACGTCAGAAAACCGTCCTTCGTCAGCGACTCGACAAAGCGGTCGGATAGGATCGGCTGACTCGATGCTGGGAGCAGCGATCTCGGGGTATGGCGCATTTGTGGTCACTTGCTGGCGTGTTCGAGGCAAACACGCGCATTAGTCCATAGATTGGCGATCTTCTAAAGTATGCGCAGAAGGGCGAGTGCCCTGCACGAATTGCAGCGCGCCGAGATCGATCGGTGTACGGCGCTGAAGACGGAGGGCTGAGGTCAGCTCTCGACCATCCCTGTACGTTGGCGACGTCTGCTATCCGGCAGGCTGATGGGGGCAGACACAAATTTGGCGGCTGATGGCCAGAGCAGCCGACCAACTAGTTACATGATTCTTCATGACGCCGCCGTGAAGCCTGTCCATGTACTCCCCCGATGCCCTGCGCACATCCGTTTCATCCGATCTGACTCAGGGTCCCCAAACTCACGGCATCAACAGTAGTAACTCCCTCTGTCGCGCCGATCGACAGTTATGCGCATCAGAACACAGCGAGAGGCACAATGATGACCAACGCAACCATTTCGATGAGCGGTCAAGCTGTTACGACTTCCACGTCGTTGAGCTGGCAGTTTATCCGGTGGGGTCTTGGGTTATTCATCACGGGATTTCTGACCGGCTTCATCCCTATCGACCCGGACTAATGTCCCTCTGTCGCGGCAAGTTCCGTGCCGGTTCATGCTCGACCGCCATAGGCGCCGGGAGGCGCCATCGTCGAACACGGTCGGCCTGGCGGCGGCGGCCCGGAGCGCAATGGAGGCGCGCCGACCCCGTGCCGGATCTGCCCGAGCTGTGTGATGGACCACTGTTCGAATGCAACGCCCACCAATTGCGGAAAGGCCCGACGTTCTCCCCCGCAAGCCATGAACCGACCACAGCGGCCCATGATCAACGCTTGGGGCGTCTGCTTTGCAAGGCGTGGCGCGCTCAGTGCCCGCTGAAGACCAGAGTCTGGATCGGCAGCACCAGCGCCTGAATGCGCAGCAGCAGGGCATGCACCAAGCCTACTGCGTCGACGGCGTGGAGAACGATCTTTCGTCCGGTCGAGAGCTTGCCCGATTCGATCAGCTCGTGATGGCTCGAATAGGCGTTGGCGATGCAGCTGCTGCCCGGCGTCACGCCATCAAGCCCATCGGGATAGAGAGGCTCGAGAAAGGTCAGCAGCGTCCCCGGCTTGGAGACCTGCTGCACGTCGAGCAATTGCTCGCCACCCCGGACCTGACCGGCGGCGATGAAATCCTGAACGCCCGTCACCACCATGGGAATGACCACCCATGGCTTCGACAGGCAAGTCACCTCGGCAACCATGCCGACCTTCATCACCTGCCCCTCGATCTGCGAGAAGCCCGCCTGAAGAACATTCCGTCCCGCCTCCTCCGGAATGAGGACGCCTGCCGGGCGCATGAACGGGTTGACGATGTCGCCGACGCGCAGTGTGAATTGCTCGACACGTCCACTCACACCCGCCCTCACGACAGTCTTGTCGAGATCGGTCTGCGCCTGGGCGAGCGCGGCCTCCGCGCTCGCCCTTTCAGCCGGCAGCAAGGTCGAGATGCGTGTCTCCGCCGCGGATTTCCCGGCAACGACAGCCGCAAGAGCCGCTTCGCGCCCGGCGGTCAGATTCTCGAGCCGCTCGATTTCACGCCGGGCGACGATATCGTCGTTCCGCCGCCGCAACTCCTGCTTCGTCTCCAATTCGTCGAGAGCCTGCTGGTGAGCGCTCTTGGCTTCCAGGATCCGGCTTTCATCGGCCACGATTTCCGCCCGCGCCACGACGATCGAGGCTTCGACCTCCGCGATCTTGCGCCGCGCCGCCTCGACGGCCGCCTCCTGCTTGCTGCTGTCCAGGCGGAAGATGGGATCACCCTTCGCAACGGTGCCGCTGACCCCCAGATGGACCTGCGCGACACGCCCGTTCACCTCCGGAACGATCGGAACAGTGCGGAACATGACAGCCGCGTTCGTCGTCGACGGGTGATTGTAGAAGATCACCGTGATCAGGCCGACCGTCAGCATGAGGCAGGAGATGATGCCCCATCTCAGCTCGAACCACACCGAATAGAAGGTGATTTCCTTGCCGAGGCGCTTTCCCTGCCGGTACCGCCGGTAGAGATAGTCCGGCAGGAGCGTCAGCAGGGAGCAGACGAGAAGCTCAAGCATGCTCGCTCTCCGTCCGATGGGGCGTGGTTGGATCGCCTGCGGCGGCTGCGGTCGCCGGCTCCGCTGTCGCCGCATCGTCAGCGGTAGCCGGCTGCCTCGGCGCCATCCCGGCAATGCGTTCGAGCGCATGCGCCATTCTGCCGAACAGCCCCGAGAAATCGGGAATATCGATCAAAGCCAGCAACAGCCCGGCGACCCAGAACAGATGCACATGGGTGAACAGCGCAAGTAACCCAAGTACCGCAACGATCTCGAACTGGAGCTTCTGGGATTTATGCGCCATGCGCTCCGGCAGGGTGTGCAGTCGAAGGAAGATCAGGCCGATGCCCAGTACGGCCAGAAGCAGGATCACGGCCGAGACGACCATGAGCACGTCCGTCTCGCCCGGCGCAGTAATGAAAGCTGGCAGATGATGCGGCGCGAGCGGATGAAGGTCGGCTGCCATAAACGCACTCCGGTCTCGAATCAGCCGATCCAATTCCGTGCGAAATCGACTTCCTCATAGTCATCAGGCTTCTGCCGTTTGGGCAACTTAATCTTCTCCCGTGACGGCGCCTTGTAGGGGACGGAGCTGAGAATGTGGGAGATGACGTTGAGCCGTGCCTGGCGCTTGTCGTCGGAGCGAACCGCGTACCACGGCGCCCAGACCGTATCGCTGGCGCGAAACATCTCGTCGCGGGCGCGCGAATAATCGTACCAGCGCGCGTATGATTTCAGATCCATGGGAGACAGCTTCCAGATCTTCCGCGGATCGGTGATGCGCTCCTGCATCCGGCGCGTCTGTTCTTCCTGGCCGACTTCCAGCCAGTATTTCAGCAGGATGGTGCCGGAATCGACGATCGCCTTCTCGACGCCGGAGACGACCTGCAGAAAGCCTTTCGCCTGCTCCTCGGTGCAGAAGCCCATGACCCGCTCGACGCCCGCCCGATTGTACCAGCTGCGATCGAAGATCACGATCTCGCCCGCCGCCGGCAGATGCGGCAGATAGCGCTGCACATACATTTGCGATTTCTCTCGCTCCGTCGGCGGCGGCAATGCCACCACCCGGAAGACGCGGGGGCTGACACGCTCCGTGATCGCCTTGATGACACCGCCCTTGCCGGCCCCGTCGCGCCCTTCGAAGACGATGCAGACCTTTCCGCCCGCATGCTTCGCCCACTCCTGGAGATTGACCAGCTCCGCGTGAAGATCACGCAGCTTCCGCTCATAGGGCTTTCGTTTCAGAGGCTCGCTGCCATTGGCTTTCATCGCCGGCTCCCTCTCCGCTAGGTCTTTGTTTGATCGCATTTTCTTCACGCGAACCGGTCTCCACTTCGCTCGAAAATGCTCTCGATCGCCGTGCGTCCTTACGGACGCAAAGTGGCGATCTATCCCTTTGTTTAAGCATCGGATTTCGCCGAAAAGTGGATTCCACTTTTCGGTTCGATGCTCTAGGACCAGCTCAAGAAGAACGCGACATCTCCGGGCAGCCCGCCCGGCCAGTCGATGATCATGGCGCGAAGCTTGTACTTCGCAGGCTGCAGATGTTCCTTCCAGAATTCATAGGCTTGCCGCGGCCGGCCGGTGAGCGTGCTCGGCCAATCCGGCTCGGCGTTGTTGATGGCGCGCCCCCGATCCGTGCAGAGCGCACTCGGGAAGCGCATGACCAGGACCTCCGTCTCACCCCGGCTGGCCGCCGCGCGGGTCTTTGTCGCGAGGCTTTGCTTGATTTCCTCGATCTTTTCCGGCGTGACGGCAATTTCCTCGCGCAGCGTCGCGACGAGCTTGCGCTGCGCCTCCTCGGCCTTGTTCATGGCGCCCCCCAGCTTGGACGCCCGAGCCATTTCGAGGTCGGTCATGTAGGACCGCAGATCATCGGCCGACATGAAACTCTCGTCGGCGAGCGTTGCGGCGTGGGGGGTTTGACCAGCGGGCGACATCGTTGCATCTCCTTCATCGATCGCAACCAGCGTTCTTGACGCAGCGTTGAGCCGGCGAATTCAGTATTTCTGGATGTAGACGGCCTCGGCGAACGACAGCTCGATCATGTCACCGCGCCGCATGCGCCTGAGATCGTCCTTGATCATGGGATCGGCCACGGTGAGGCTGCGCGGTCCGGCTGGTCCGACGAAGTCCACGACACCCGTAGCCGGGTCGAACCTCTCGAAGCGCGCAGTCAGCGTCAGCGACCGGGTCACGAACTTGTCGGGCAGATTGCTGAAGGACGGCGCACCGACGGTATCGGTGTAGACGATCCCCGGCCGGGCTCCCTTCCTTGCGCGCCGGGCGCCGAGGATCACCCCTTCGGCGCGCTGGATGTCCAGTCTGTCGCCGACGCGAATGCCCTGCAGGTCGCCAAACACCTCCGGAACCGCGACGTCCCACACGAAGCGTCCTTGCCGCACGGCGACGATGCGCGCGCCAGGGTCGACTCCCGCGACTTCGACATTGATCCGCTCGACCTCCACGGGTCCGACACCGGCCACCACGATGGTCCGGCTGGTGATCGTGGGCGCGCAGGCGGCGACGCCCAAGGCCAACGAGATCGCCAGAGCCCAGCTTACATGCTTCGACATCGTCACTCTCCACCCTGAGTTGAAGCCACCGCTCGTTACTCTTTGATGCCCCCTTGGGACCGGGCCTGCCATTCCCGTATCGACTGCCGAAGCTCGGACTCGAGACCATCGATCAGATGCCGATACTCGACGCATCGCGCAGCCGTCCCGGGAGCCTCTGAAGCCTCCCAACGTCGAAGAGCTCGTTCTGCGTCGCCCAGGTCCACGCATAACGACCGAAAATTCTCGCTGCTCAGCACCAGTTCCTCGATCGCCTTCCTGTGCTTCGGCAGCAGCCGAATGGCAGCCAGAACGCCCGGATCCATTGGAACGAGCCCCCCTGCGAAACGCGAACAATTATCTGGCCGCGCAGCGCGTTTGGGAGTAAATAACGGGAGCTTACGCGAAGGTCGCGACCTAGATTTCAAGTTTTCACGTGGATTTTTGGCTTGGGGTAGCCAATTCCATGGAAAATAATCGACTCAGTAGTTATGAAAATTTGGAAAATTGTCCAGAAGCCAGGCTTCAGGACAATGAAATTCGTGCGCAATTGGACAAGATCCTGGCGAGCACTGAATTCAACGTCCCTGATCGGGTGCGCCAGTTCTTGACCTATGTGATCAATCGAACTCTCGAGGGTCACTCAGACCGTATCAAAGCTTACTCCGTCGCGGTCGAAGTCTTCGGCCGCGACGCGAACTTCGACATGCAGAACGATCCGGTGGTTCGGATCGAAGCGGGGCGCCTCCGGCGCGCCCTGGAGCGCTACTATCTCCTGGATGGGAACTCGGACCCGATCCTGATCGAGATACCCAAGGGCGGCTACGTGCCGCGCTTCCAACGGCGACAGGCTCAGCCAAACCATAGTGGAGGTCCCGCGCACGCCGCTGCTCCGGAAGGGCAAGAGCTGGCGGGGACAGGCGACGCGCGGTGGGGAAACCGCTGGTTCGCCTGGGCTATCGCTATGGCGACACTGTGCCTTGCCGCCCCGCTCCTGTGGTTAGCCGTCCTGCCATCTCCACCGCCCCCTGCCAACGAGCCGCCAGGACCGCAAGGACCCTCGCTGATCGTCAGGCCATTCTCGAACCTGTCGGGGCAACCGGAGGTCAATTTCTATATTGCCGGTCTCGGCGAGGAACTGCTGACGCAGCTCTCGCGCTTCAAGGAATTGACCGTTTTCGGCCGGGAGACTTCTGCCGCCGTATCACCCAGCGCCTCGGCCTCGGAAATCACCAACCAATTCGGCAACCGCTATATTCTTGAGGGCGGCATCCGTCTTTCCGACGGCAAGCTGCGGGTGACAGCCCGCGTCCTGGATGGGGAAAGTTCCGCCATCGTCTGGTCGGGAACCTATGACGCCGATCCACGTGCCGCCAATATCGTCGGCGTTGAAGCGATGATCGCCTCGAGGGTCGCGACCGCGATCGCCCAGCCCTACGGAATCATCTTCAGCGCCCCACCACGGCCAACGCAATTGAGAGGTGTCCAAAATCTGGAAACCTATCAATGCACCTATCGCTTCTACCGTTACCGCACCGTACTCGATCAAACCGAGCATGCAGCGACGCGCACGTGCCTCGAGAATGTCACGGCACGCTATCCGGACTTTTCGACCGGCTGGGCGATGCTGTCCTACCTCTATCTCGACGAGGATCGCTTTGAGCTGAACAAGCGATTGGGCTCGCCGCCGCCATTGGAACGGGCGAGGACGGCAGCCGAGCGCGCGGTCCGCCTCGATCCGGAGAATATCCGCGCCCTTCAGGCACTGATGACCGTCCTGTATTTCAGCAAGGAGCCCGGCGAGGCGCTACGGGTCGGCTCTCAGGCGCTCACGCTCAACCCCAACGACACCGAACTGCTCGGCGAGTTCGGCAGCCGGGTAGCCCAGGCCGGAGACTGGCAGCGAGGAACCTCCTTGCTCGAAGAGGCGATGGCAAAAAACCCGGGCCACTCGGACTACTATGTCGGGCTCCTGGCTTTGGCCGCCTATATGCAAGGCGACAATGTGCGAGCCACCGACCTCATCCGCCGCGCAAACCTGCGTCGCTTTTCAATCTACCATTTCGTCGCCGCACTGATCTTCGCGCGGCAGGGATTGCAGACAGAAGCGGCACAATCCCGCGCCGAATTCCTGCGCCTGATGCCCGGATTCTTCAACGACTTCGACGACGAGCTGAACAGCCGCAACTTCAATGCAAGGGATCGCGTCATTCTAATCCGCGGCGCCATCGAGGCCGGTTTCCCCGTCCCTGTCCGTTTCGCCGCTGAAATCGAGCGGAGTTCGAGTGCTCCTTCGAATTCGGGAACACCGGAAACCGGCGCGGCACGTAACCAACCGTAACCTACTACCCCGGACTTGGTTCGCGGCTTTCACTTCTGACCGATGGGAAGCAAAGCGGCCGGTGGCGTAGCGGTGTTGTGCCGTCGCAGCTGTGAGCTAGCGGTATTCCCGCTTTGATCCCGAATGGAGGCCCCCCGGGGGCTGCTCTTCACGTCTCAGTCACACCGGTTGCCGATCGGAGGCGCGATAACTGCCATGGCTGCACGACCGTGTTTGTTCGTCATCGCCTTTGCGGCGCTCGCGACACAGGGCGCATGGGCACGGACGACGGCTTTCCAAGGAGCCTGGCTCGAAGAAGGGCAGATCTGCGCCAACGTCTTCGTCGCAGCGGGGAAGACACTCGGCTTCAAGCGGCCGGCCAACGCCTTTGCCGCGGCATTCGTCATCCGGGGCCAGCAGCTATCCACTCCGCTCGCAACCTGCCGGATCGGCCGCATCAACCCACAAGGCGAGCGGCAGATCATCCATCTCAGTTGTACGACGACGATCGCGACCGACACCGCACGGGCCGTGCTCTCCTTAAGTCAGGATGGCGGCCTCTATCGCTACAGCGCGCCCGAGGGGGGCACTGCAACCAGATATCGGCGCTGCACTCCGGAGGCGCTGAAGAGTCCTTAAACCCGGTGCCGCTCGGCGCTTGCCGGAAGGCGAGCTGCCTACGGTGAGATCGAGGGATTGGCCATGTCAGCTCTTGTGCACATCGTCGATGGTGACGCGGCATCTCAGGCCGGCATCGGGCGCATGCTTCGAGCTTGCGGGTATGAGACCAAGGCATATGTCAGCGCCGACGAAATCTTGAATCACAGGCCGGATATCGAAAGCGCAAGCTGCATCGTTATCGATACTCTATCGCCAGACAAATCCATCCCTGATTTCGTAAATTTGTTCAGCAAGGCTGGCTTGAATTTGCCCGTGATCTTCCTGACTGACCAAGGTGACGTCCGGGTTGGCGTCCGGGCGATCAAGGCCGGAGCTGAAGACTTCTTCACGAAGCCTGTCGAGCGCGACGAATTCCTCGACGCCATCGATCGCGCGATCTCGCGCCATCGCCTCGTCAATGAACACGAAAACTGGGTTCGCACCGGCTTGGCACGCCTCGGGCGGCTGACCAAACGCGAGCGGCAGGTCTTCGATCTGGTCGTCCGCGGCAAAATGAACAAGCAGGTAGCTTTCACGCTTGGGACGACCGAGCGGACCATCAAGGCCCATCGGCACAAGGTCATGGAAAAGATGCAGGTCCGCTCCGTCGTCGAGCTCGTGACCTGTGCCGAGCGGCTCGGCCTGCTCCGGCCTGAAAGTCCCTGAGAGGTGAGGTTGAGGCCGGCTGCCAACCAGGCTCTTTGGGTCGGAGATATCCGCACCGGCTCCTGAAACGAGGGTCGCAACGTGCCGCCTCCTCGCCATGCGCCGGATGGGCTCAAGACGCCGAAGGCAGCTGCCGTCGCCGGCATTCTGTTTTCGGTTCTGCTCCTGTTTGCGCTGGTGCTGGTGCTGCAGACCCTGCGGCTTCACCCACAGGATCCAGGCGACTGGGTGGGAGCCCAATCCTGGAAGGTCGCGCTGGCCCTGAACCTGATCCCCTTTGCGGGCATCGCTTTCCTTTGGTTCATGGGCGTGCTGCGTGACCGATTGGGTGCTCAAGAAAACAGGTTGTTCGCGACGGTATTTCTCGGCAGCGGGTTTCTTTTCATCGGTATGCTGTTCGTCGCGGCCTCGGCGATCGGCGCGATCCTCATCACGCATGCAGCTCGGCCGGGCGAGCTCGCGGGCTCGGTGACCTTCACCCTGGCACGATCCTTCGCTTACAACCTCGCCAGCATTTACGCGATGAAGGTATCGAGCGTTTTCCTGATTACCGCCTCGACCATCGTGCTCCGTACCGGCATCACCGCGCGCTGGACGGCGATCGCTGGCTATGCGGCTGCGACGGTTATCCTCTTCGGAAGCCACCTCGTCGACTGGACCTTCCTGGTCTTTCCGATGTGGGTGCTGATCGTCAGCTGCGACATCCTGGTTCGGGAATACCGGCCCGCCGAACGCTCCGGATAGAGCATTTTTCGATCCGTCTGGACCGTCATTGCGAGGAGCGTCAGCGACGAAGCAATCCAGGGGACTGGGTTGAACGTCTCACCCAGTCCCCCTGGATTGCTTCGCTGCGCTCGCAATGACGGCTTCTGCGATCCAGCCTGATCGGAAAACGGTCTCTTACCGTGACGATCTCTCCCCGAGAGTTCGAACCGCGTCCTCCAGATCCTCGAAAACCATCGTCGCGCTCGCCCCTTCGAAGAACCCGGCGCGTTCCAGAATCTCCCGCGGCTCCCTGTGCAGTTCCGCAATGGCGAATGTCAGCCCCATCGCCGCCAGGTCGGAGCGCCACTGCAGGAGCATGGCGGCTGCCGTCGTGTCGATCTGCGCGACGGCACCCGCATCCAGCACAAACCAGAACGTACCGGGTGGGGCCTCCTTCGTGACGCTTTCGAGCCGGGAGCGGATGTAGTCGGCGTTGAAGAACAGAATGCTGCCCTGGATCATGAAGAGCACCATCCCCGGCGGTGGCGCGGCGTTCTCCGTCCGGTGCATCTTGTAGAAGCCCGGTCGGCCCTCAACGCGCCCTAGCAAGGCATCGCGCGGCCGCATTTCCTTCAGCAGGACATAGAGCAGCGTGCCGGCAATGGCGATGACGACGCCGCTGAGCACGCCCAGGCTGATGGCGCCCCACATGCTGATCAGGGCGAAGACGAACTCCATGCGGCTGATCCGCCAGGTCTCCCGCAACCCCGAGATATCGATCAGGCTCAGCGCCGCGAAGGCGAGGATCGCGCCAAGCGCAGTGTTGGGCAGGACGCGCAGCACATCGTTCAGATAGAGCAGCAGGACCGTCAGCGTGGCGGCTGAGATCAGGCCGGACAGCTGGGAGCGGCCGCCGGCAGCCAAATTGGTCGCTGTCCGCGAATCCGTGATCGTGACGGGAAAGCCGCTGAACAGGCCGGAGCAGATATTGGCCACTCCCAGCCCGGTCAGCTCCCGGTCGGCATCGACCTTGAAACCGTCCTTCGCGCCGAAGCTGCGCGCCGCGACAAGCCCCGAGCTGACCCCGACAAGCCAGATGGCTGCCGCACCGAGCAGAAGCTCCCGGATCGGCAGATGCGCGATCTTCGGAAGGACCATGGTCGGAAGCGCTCCGGGCAGGCTTCCAATGACTTTCATGCCCCGGTCTTCGAAGTCGAAGACCGCCGATGCCAGAACCGCCACGACGACCACGACCAGAGGCCCGGGAATGGGAGAGCGGAGGCGCGCCAGCACGACGAGCAGCGCGAACATCGCAGCGCCGAACCACACGGTCAGCCAATGGATCTGGGAGGCTTTCCGAATGATCTCGAGCAGAGGCAGCACGAGGCCATCGGACTCGATGCGCACGCCGGTCAATCGCCCGATCTGCCCGACGAGAATGGATATCGAAATGCCGCTGATGAAGCCGATCAGGATCGGCCGCGACAGAAACGACGCGACCACCCCGAGATTGAGCATGCTCGCGAGGATGCAGAAGGCTCCGACGATCAGCGCCAACCCGGCGGCTGCGGCCACTCGGTCTGCCGGATTGTCCAGCGGCAGCGTCGCGAGCGTTGCAGCCAGAACGGTCATGGTCGCGGCGTCGGGCCCGACGATCAGCTTGCGCGATGGTCCGAACAGCGCATAGCCGACCAGAGGCAGGATGCTCGCATAGAACCCGACCTCGGCGGGAAGCCCGGCTATGGCGGGATAGGCAATCGCGCTTGGAATGGCGACGGCGGCGATCGCAAGCCCTGCGGTAATGTCGAAGCGCAGCCATTCCCACCTGTAGGGAAGCAGCCCGTCCGCGATCGGCAACCAGCGCTTCATCGACGCCACCACCCCGAGCTGTCGTCAGCGCAGCGGAGCCGCCCTTCGGCCTCGACCGCCAGCGCGGTGGGGCCTGCCACTCCACTATTGCGCTTTCTCCGGTGCGACTTTCTCCCAACCTTGATCGGGATTGAAGCTCTGCATGCGCGATGCGATCAGGCGTGTATTGGGCCCGAGATCCTTCTGGTAGACCGTGCCCGCGTGATTGACGAGGAAGCTCGTGATCCCGGATCTCGCATAGGTTGCGGGATAAGCAAGAACCGCGAAACCGCCGATCATGTTGCCGCCGGCGACGTAGTCGGTTGCCCCGCCAACGGCTGCAGGTCCCTGCTTTCTCAGGATTTTGAAGTAGTAGCCGTGATAAGGCTGCGGCGTCTCGCTTGCCTTGTAACCTTCAGCTGCAGCCTGGGCGGCGAATTCACCAAGCGGACTCGGCTCCTCGCCTGGCCCGGTCGGCCAGTAGAGACCGTCATGCTTGTCCGGCTGGCTGACGATTCGCTGGGCGTAGATCCCCGGATTTCGACCGTCATGGCCTTTTGCGGCGTACTCGAATTGCGCATCGAGGATCGCGAGGCTTGCCTGGATGGCATCCAGTTCGTTCTTGCCGATCCGGCGGGCGAGGAGTTCCCTGCGCCCGGCCTCCACCAGGAATTTCCAGCCGCCGCGTGAATGGACGATCGGGATCGGAAACGGGAATGCATCCTCGCCGACCAGCAGCGTGGCTGTCCGGCCGGTTTCGACGATCGAATGCCGGGCATCATAGGCCGCGATGAAGCGCTTGCGATTGTCGGCATCGCGAACCTCGTCACCCGAGAAGAGGATGTCCCGCCCGGACATCCCGAAAACCGAGTACAAACCCGTGGAGTTTCCGTCGCGCACCGCGGCGACAAGCGCCGCGGCAGCCTCTTCGGGAGACTGGAACAGCTCCTGTGCGCGAGCGGCCGTCGAGGCGACACAGAAGCCCGCGACCATCCCGCAAAGCAGGCGAACGAGCAGATGCGCCGCTGGCCATGTCATGATCATGGAACTGCATCCTCAGTTGCGAAACGCACCGGCAGACGACGACGCTGTTTCAGTTCCAGGGCTTCCCGGTGGGAATGTGCGAACCCGAAGCCTTCCAGTGTTCGAAGGTCTGAAAGGGAACCCCGATCTGGCGGTAGTCCACCCGCAGGTAGCCATCCGCGCCGCGATGCACCGCACCGGGCGCGACAGTCTGCACCTCCTGTGCGATCACACCGACATAGCTGGTTTGGGAGCCATTATAGGCGAAGCGATAAAAGCCGAGCCCGTTCTCCATCACCCCCAGCAGCATGACGTGGTTCTTGAGCTGGATGTCGGAACGGCGCCCGCCACCCCCGCGCCCACCGCCACCGCCGCCTACGCGTCCGCCCCCACCAAAGCCCCCGCCTCCCATACGCGCTCCGCCGCCATATCCTCCACCCCCCATCCGGGGACCGCCCGCGGGCATACGGGCCATGCTGGCATGTCCGCGCTGTGACTGAAGGCTCGCGGCCCGGCCCGGCTGCATGCTGCCGAAGGCGCTGTCGCGCGCCGGCCCCGGACGGCTTGCTCCGGATTGAGGACGACGCGGCTGCGTGCTTGCCCGCGGCGGCGCCGAGCCCCGACCCCGGTCGGCGGACGGGCGTCCACCGCTGGGGCGCGCCGCCCGGTCCCCGCCCGGCCGATTGCCGGCCGCAGCACGGTCGCCGCCCGGACGCTCGGGTCTGGCGCCGGCTCCGGGACGCTCTCCCGGCCGTTGCTCCGGTCGTGCACCGGCGACCGCTCCGGCCCCGCCGCGACCGCCCTCGGGGCGCAGAACCTGCTCGCCGCTGCGCCCGCGGAAATCCATCCGACCTTCGGCTCCGGCGCGGATGTTGTTGTCGGAGAATTTCTGCCTGACCGCGTCGTTGCGATACTGAACGCCGTGGCGATGCTGGGGATTATGCTCCCAATGGGTCACGCGATCGCGGTCGATATTGATGTTTCCGCCACCGACCCAGTTGACGTTTCCGCCCCAATATCCCCCCGTGGCCCAGCGTCCGAGCGCATAGGCGGTGCCGAAGGCGAGGCCCGTCGCGAGAACGCCGGTGGCGATATAGCCCGGCTCAGGGAAATAGTAGGGCGGATAGTCGGGATAGGGCCAGGAACCGTAGACCACAGCCGGGTCGTAATAGGGCACGTAAACCGTGTCCGAACTGGTCGGCTCGATCAGGATCGTCTGTTTGCTGCTGCCGGTGGCTGGCTGGACCGTGACCTTCTGCTGAGAGCCGGAAGACAGCTTCTTGGCATCGTAGGCCCGCGTCCGCATCCTCTGGATGCCGTCCATGAGATCAGGCTGCTGGGCAAGGACCGCGTCGCCGAGCTTTTGTGTCCAGTCAAGATTCTTGCTCATCATCTCCAGCACGGAGGGCGTCGCGACCAGCGATTTCACGCTCGGATCCCACGGCTGCTTGTCGACCGCCGCCTTGAGCTGGTCGCCCTTGAGCTTCTTGTTGGCCGCAACCCATCGATCCGCCTGCACCACCTCGAGCGGATAGGTCGAGGCCATCAGAACTTGCGCCAGCAAGGTGTCGGGATAGAGCGCGATCGGCGCGACCAGCGCATCGAGCTGGGCGCTGGAGAGAGCCTGCTCGCCCTGCCCTGCCTGAATTCCCGCTGGCGCCGGCGATTGAGAGGGCGCGGCAGTCGTCTGCGCAAGCGCCTGAGAGGCGAGCCCACTGACGATGAGGCTGGCGAGCACAATTCGCATATGCATGGCATGACCTCGCACCAGGCCCGAAACACTATCCAAGATCTCGCGCCAAAGTCTTCTTGGGCCATGCGCATCTATGCAGCCACGCACCCGTCCTGCATCATGTCGCGGCCTTCGAGGCCATGACACCTGTCCCTAGGGACAATACGCCGCTCCCCGGCAGGTCAATGCGCCTGCCTTCAAGATCCGTAATGAAAGCATCGGCCATCTCTCGCCTTTTTGCCCAGTCACCCCGGATCACGGATGGGCCGCGCTCCTTGAGAGAACAGGCCGCGCACGAAGCCTCGGGAAACCGCCCGATCGGCATCGGCCAGGACCGCTTTCAAGATTTGGTACGTCGCGCGCAGGGCGGCCCGTTCGGTCCCATACTCGTCGACGAGCTCGACGATTTCCCAGTCGAATTCGTCGGCTTCCGGCGGCTCGTCCAGCGGCTCGGCTGTCATTGTTCTCGCCCTCAAGAATGAGAACATTAGAAGAACAAATCGAGCGACAGAGTCAATCGACCGGGAGTTGCACATGTCCGCCGCGCCGGCGATTTGGGAAGGGTCCCGGCTGACGGCCGGTCTCGGCATTCTCGCCGACGGCGGCAACCATCGGATCCACGCCTATCAAATTCCTATTTCCGGATGCGTTCTCTCGCATGGAACGCCTATGCCCTCCGTCATAAATCTGAGGGCGTCGGGTCGCTGATGGCCGTCAGCGGCAGCTGGGCAATCGAGGAAGGCTTGTCATGGCGAACTCGGAAAGCACCCACGACCGAGATAATCTTCCTGCCGGTCCAATCGCCGGCGCCGCGTATCGGGATCGCCCCGATCTTCCGGTGGTGGCCGGATATCTCGCCGCTCTCGTTTTGACGGCATTTGCGACGGTGATTGCGTCCGCCCTGGAAAGCGTGGCGGCAGTTCCAAACCTTTCGCTCATCTACGTGCTGCCAGTCATCATAGCAGCCATCATATTCGGGTTCGGCCCCTCGATGCTCGCCGCTGTGGCGGGCGCGTCGGCATATAATTTCTTCTTCACGGCACCGCGCTTCTCGTTTCAGGTCGAGGATCCGGCGAACGTCTGGGCGATTGGATTGCTTCTCGTCGTGGGCGGGTTAGCGAGTAGCCTGGCATCGTTGGCGGCCCGACGGCAAGCGGCCATCAAATTGCGGCTCCGCCAGGAACAAGCTTTGCAGTCCTTCAGCTCAGCCGTCTCCGAAGCGAGGCAACCTCGTGACATGGCGAACAGGGCAGCTGCGGCGCTCGAAGAGATGTTCCATGTCTCGGTCGCTGTGATGACGCCCGCTGATGGATTGCTTGAAATCATCTCGTCGCTTGGACCGATAACCGCCAGCGCAAGCGAACTGGCTGCGGCGCAATCATCGCTCGACCAAGGCCATCTTGTGCGAGCGGGGGTATACCCTTTCGATACCTCGCGCTTCGACTTCTGGCCGATCAAAGCTCCCAATCAGCAGCCTGTGGTGTTGGGCGTAGCCTTCGACCTGCAGGAATATCCTGAACGCCCCGACCTGTTCATTGTCGTCGTGGGTCGGCTTCTGGCCGCAGCCTTGAGTTCGCCAAGCACCGTCCAGCCGGCGATGGCGGAATGAGAGATGCGATCCCGTCAAGCTGGACAGCCAACCCCAGGGACAAACAAGTCGACCTCTTCCGATATGCGCAGAATGCGCAACGGGTCATGAGCGGACCTACGGAGCACAGAACCAACCGCCCTGTGCAAAAGATCGCGCCGCGCTACACGGGCCGCAAAGGGCAGAAGAACCGTTTTGAAATCAGTGCTTTACGAGAGAATGGCTGGGGCGCCAGGATTCGAACCTGGGAATGGCGGTACCAAAAACCGCTGCCTTACCACTTGGCGACGCCCCAATGCGTCGCGCCTTCTAGAACGCGTCGCCGTCATGCGCAACCGCCTCGCGACGCGCATCCGGGGCCTTCGCAAGAAATCATCCCGAACCTGCAAACGAGCTGTTGCACCGCGGCCGCGTGCTGGCTATAAGCCGGCCACCAGTTGATCGGAGTGTGGCTCAGCCTGGTAGAGCACCTCGTTCGGGACGAGGGGGTCGCAGGTTCAAATCCTGCCACTCCGACCAAAATTCCCGAGAAATATCAAGTAGTTGAGAACAGGGCCGAAAGGCCTTTTTTCTTTTCCTGACAGATATCCGGACAGTTTCGGGCCGCAGGACACATCTCTACCTGCGCCCGCTCCGAGTTGATGGCGGCAGCATCGACGCAACGACTACCTCTCACCCCCGCGTCGCCGCCTCCAGGACCGGCATGAGATCCCAGATTCGCCGGTTGAGCGCGTGAAGCTCGCGGATCGTGCGGGAAATCTCCTCCAGCCTGGCGTCATCGACGGCCCGGCGGACGCCGAAGCGCAGACTGCCCCGGCTTTCCTCGACCTTCATGTGCTGGGTATGGGTGATCTCGCCTTGCGAATCGAGGACGAAGGTTGCGTGGCTGAGATCGTTGCGCAGCCGCGTCGCCGCCGAAAAGCGCTCCACGATCTCGTTGAGCTCGCTACGCACGGCCTTGTCGGCCAATGCGATCTTGGCCAGACGCTGCACGAGATCCAGCCGCGCGCGCGTGGTGTTCAGCGTGGCGAAGACGATCGCCGCCGCTTTCTCGTCACTGCCGAGCAGCCACATCAGCACATAGATGAACAGGCTTTCGTTGTTCGACCAGGCGAGATTCAGATCGCCTACGAGGTTCATGAAGGCTACTCTGCGGCTGGAGGACGGGCGCGCGGCAGCCGCTTCCAGCACATCGAAATCCGGCCGGGGCGGCAAGGCTGCTTGTCCTCGAGAGAGCATGCGCATCGGAGGTTCCCTCGGGTTAGGCTTCGCGCAGAGCGGAGGCGCGATGTTCGAATTGCTCAAGATTCGCAAGGCGCGCCGCATGGCCCATGCCGCGATCGACCCCTTCCTGCGTCGCGACCCTGCTGGAACGGCAATATTGCAAGCCGGCGACTGGCTTCATCCGCAGATCATCGGCTTCCTCGCCACGCTCGTTACATTGATCGCCCAGCGCCATTGCGGCCCGATGCGCACGCATGCGCTGGCTGCTGTTCAAGCCCATGTCCTGAACGCCGTCACAGGAATGGGTCCGGAGCTGATCGGAGAGGAAATCTGCCTGCTCACCAGCCACGAGGATCCGGCCTTCGCAGCCGGCGCCCGTGGCGCCGTCGCCTTTCTCGAGATACTGCGCCCTGCGACCGAGCTTGACGAGCTCGACGCTCTCGTCATGCCGCTCGACCCGGCCTTGCAGCGACTCTGGGAGGAACATGTCGATCAGTGCCTCCGCCGCAGCCCCCGGCCGCAATAACCGATAGCGCCAAGACGATGCCGGCTTCTCCGGGGACACCGGTCAACGCAGCCCCTCATCGTCCGCGCCGCCCCCTCGACCAGAGGGTTCATCGAACAGACTCAGTTCGAGCTGCTGTTCCAACACGTCGTCCCCGGGATCGGAGCCCGTGCCGGAGCTTCGCAGCAGCTTGTGCAAAGCCGCAACGAAAACAGCGTCGTCGAGATGATGCGCTACGCCCGCGGTCGCCGCCAGAAAGCGTTCGTAGCGTGCCTTGCAGACGGCCTGCCCGGGCTGGAGCGGCGCGGGGCTGTCGGGAAACGGCTCCCGCAGAACGCGATTGACCGCGCTTTCGCCGTGCCACGGACCCTGCGGATCCTTCGCGGCTTCCACACTGGCGGCGATTTTCGTTTTGAGATGCCAGGCGGTCCGGACAGACACGCCGAGAATCTGTCCCAGCCTCTGTGAGCTGATGCGCTCACCAGTCGCCGTCAGCAGATAGAGCGCCTGCAGCCAAACATGCATGGGCACGTGGCTGTTCTGGAAGATCGTGCCATGCCTGACGGTGAACGGCTTGCGACAAGCATAGCATTTCCACATGCCGATCGGCGTGCTGAGCCCACTCAGCCGGCCGAGCCGGCTGCTTTCCCCGCAATGCGGGCAGACCGGCCCGTCCCGCCAGACCAATGCCTCGAGCGAGAGGAAAGCAGCCTGTTCGTCGTGCATGCGGACGGCGTTCGGCATAGCCAATCTCCGGCACACAAGGCACCAAGCTTCACGAGGCCACCTCCTGGGTCACGAAAATTCAATGACCCCGATAACGCAGGGTAACGATTCAGCACATTGACCCTTCAGCCCCTTCATGGCTGTTTATATACATCAAATTTGAACTATGAAAGAAAAAATACCGACCGCGCGCCAGAATGGCTCGCAATATAAGCGGTATTACACATATCTACTAGCTCGATATTTAAAGAAATGATACAAAAATTACTTTTTACAACTAAATAATACAAAAATCTATGCGCACTCACAGATCGTTACAGCCAATAGACAACCTCAATATGGCCTTCCGGATAACCTTCTCGAAGAATTGATTCTCCACTGCCTCTAACTCGGGAAAGGAGAATAAATGGAATAACGGAAGCGTAATCCACGAATAAAACCAAGAGCGAGCACATCTTCCATGTAAAGCGTAAGATTTGCAGTGCTCAACCATCTCCAACCGACATCGTCCGAATCCGTGCCGCGCACCGCAGAAGAGAGGCGCTGCCGGACCCTATCGATGTCTCCCGAATGCGTAGGAGTATGTCATGGGTCAGTCCAACAAGCATCACAAAGACGATCCGACGCAGGGCCAATTGCAGGGCCAATTGCAGGGTCAGGCTGAACTGCAGGCTCAGCTGCAGGGGCAGGGGCAGGGTCAAGGTCAAGGTCAAGGTCAAGGACAGGGCCAGGGTCAAGGACAGGGCCAGGCGCAGGGGCAGGCTCAGTATGCGGCTCAGGCCGTCGACACCGACGTCTGGAACTCCGCCAGTAATTCGAGCGAAAACGGCAATCTCAACCTGAACGGAAACGGCAACCTCAATGCCAACGGCAACCTGAACTTCAACGAGAACGTCAATCACATCGACAACCAGGTCGACAATCACGTGAACAACAGCGTGAACGTCGATGTGACCGTCGATCTCGACCTGTCAGGGGCGCTCCTGCCGCCAGCGGACAATGATGTCATCGATATCGACACGATCCACGATATCAGTGAATCGATCATCATGCCGGACGTGGTCACCCAGACCCTCGAAAGCGGCAACAACTTCAATCTCGATCAGGTCAACAACCTGGCCGACTACGATACGCTCAGCAGCCCGTCCGTGAGCTACAGCGCAGGCGGCCTGACGGGTGGCCTGGCCGACACGTCCGGCTGCCATGCCTCGAGCGATACGGGCGGTGTCGGCGACTTCACGATGATCGCACGGGCCGTCGGTGGCGCGGCAGAATCCCATGTCGGCGCCATCACCGGCGACGATGGCAGCTTCAACGGCATCGGCGCGGCCTCCGCGGCCGCCAGCCTCACCCAGGAGGCTTTCACCCAGTCGATCGTCATGGGTGCCAACATCCAGTTCAACTCGGTCGACCTGACGATGGTCGGAGGGGACGCGAACGACGCGTTCTGAAAACCGGCGCAACCAGCGACCGCGTGGGGACTGATACGCCCCGCGCGGTTTCCGCTCCGGGCCCGACATGTCCCTTCGCGACATGCGGCTGAAATCTTCCCGCCCGGCGCAAGCCGAACGCGATGGAGGAGATCGTGCCATGCAAGCCGGCGGCTTCACCGAGACGATCTGGCAGTTCATCGGTTATCTGCGCCTGTCCGACTCCGTCGCGCGGACATCAGGCTTCTATGACGGCGAGACGCCGCCGCCGCTCCCTCCGGCCGTTGACGACCTTCTTCGCGAGCCCCGCCACGGCCTCGATTTCGACGAGCTCGTTTCGGTTCCCACCACGATCAGGGAACCGCCGACCGCGGATTCGCATGTGAGCTTCGCGCCGGTATCCATGCCGGATCCCCATGGCCTTCCGAACAAGGAACTGCCGGCGCTTCGACTGCCGCCGTCGAAGCCGCAGCCTCCCGATCCCTACGACATGAGCCTTGCGCACCACTCGGGCCCGCGGGTGATCACCGTCGAGTACCAAGCGGGCGGGGACGAGGCCCTGCTGCAGCTCAGGCAGATCAATGTCGCGGATGACCGCGATCTCGTGACGTCGAATGCCGTGACCCATGCCGACGGCAGCCCGGTGATCCCGCCGGAACTCCATCTTGAGAAGCAGTTCGAGGCCCTCGTCGATCAGGCCAACGACATCGCGCCGGACGGCATTCCGACGATGAACGAGGCGCTTCGGGCGGGGCCGAGCGAGATCATCGCGATGGTTTCGACTCGCGATGCCTTGTGGACACAAACCGGGAGTCCGTATCCGGAGGGCAGCACCGTTCCTGCGGCGCCGGAAGGGCGCATCGTCGACGGCGTCGTCGGCGCCCCCGATCCCCACGTGCCGACCGTCCTCGACAGCGCCCCCTGGCGGCCGGAGGATCCTCCCGTTCAGACCGTCACGGAGGCGAAGCTGGACGTGGCGGCCCCGACGGGCGGCGTCGCGACGCTGGCCGAAACCGGTCTGAACAAGCAGATCAACGCCGCCGCCATCGTCGACACCAATGAAGCCGTCGGATCGATGATGGTCGGCGGCGACTATTTCTACAGCCGCGGGATCGTTCAGCTGAACATCCTGGTCGACAACGACCACGTCGATGTCGCCGTCGCCGGCGCGCTCACCCCCGCCATCGAAACCCACGGCAACGACGCCCACAACATCGCGGAATTCGTGACCCATCACGCGACCATCGACGTCAAGGGCGCGGCGGCGACACCCCATTGGAGCGTCGATGTCATCTCCGGCGAGTTCTACGACATCAAGTCGATCGTTCAGTTCAACAGCCTGGATGACAACGACCGAACCGTCCAGGCAGAAGCCGGCACCTACTTCAACCTCCATACCGGCGAGAACGAACAGCTCAACCTGGCCAAGATCCGCGGCATCGCCGACTATGACGTCATCGTCATCGACGGAAATTACCATCGCGCCGACTGGATCTATCAATACAACATCCTGCTCGATCCGGACTATGCCAAGCTTTACAGCACCGGCAACGCGGACGACGACACCACCGTCACCAGCGGCTTCAACAGCCTCACCAACAAGGCCTCGATCGAGACCTACGACGCGGCCTTCAAGCCGATGCTCGATGCCCATCACGAACTGGTGGACCAGTTCGCCGCCGGAGCAACGATTCTCACGCCGAATGCCGATTGGCACCTCTACGGCGATGCCTCCGGGACGCTGAAGATCCTCTACGTGGCCGGCGACTACTACGATGCGAATGTCATCACCCAGGTCAATTTCATGGTGGATGGCGACCAGAGCATTCAGGCCAGCGCCAAGGAAGGCACGGAGCAAGGTGTCGCCGCGGGCGGCAACAGCGCCCTCAACGAGGCCTTCATCGTCGATCCCGGGCTGATGTCGACCTCGAACTACCTCAGCGGCCAAGCCTATGAGGAGTCCGTGCTGATCCAGGTCAACATCGTTACCGACAGCGACACGGTGAAGGTCCACGACACCAGCACGCTCGTTCCGGAGCTCGTCGCCTTCGCCGAGCACGCCGCGCCGGAGCCTGAGCCGCATTGCCGACATGCGCCGCCACCGGACCCGGCCCAGCACGATCACGTGACGTCGAACATCATGGTCTGAAAGCGAGAAGAACGAGACGGGGAAGGGGCATGACCGAGAAGAGCGAAGCAACGTCCGTAGCGCTGCCTTCGGCCGCCGCCAAACCGATGCGAGTGGTCGGCCTGCCGCCGACGATCGGGCTGGCGGCAATCATGGTCAACGGCACGGCCAACACCAACAGCCCGACCGCTTCTCCCACGATCGAGGCGCCGCTGCCGCGCAAGGAAGAGGATGTCCGTGCGGATGCGCGCGGTGATGGCCAGCCGGCACCCGAGCCGGTCACGCTGCGCTCCAGGACCGACTCGGAGGCTCCGAAGAAGGCCCCTGACGGCGGCAAGGGCCGGGGCGGCGGCGGCGGCGGCGGAGGTGGCGGAGGTCCGGGTGGCGGCACGCCGATCGAGCAGCGCCTCGGCGATCGTGACTTCAAGCAGGTTCTCGGCGCGGGCCTCGCCGGCGCGCGGCACAACCTGATGATCGTGGCGCTGTTCTCGATCGTGGTGAACACGCTCGTCCTCGCCGTGCCGATCTATCTTTTCCAGATGTCGGACCGCGTGCTGACGAGTCGCAGCATCGACACGCTGATGATGCTCTCGATCATCGTCATGCTGGCGATCGGAGCGCATGTGCTGCTCGACATGGTGCGCCGCTTCATGCTGATGCGCGTGGCCGTCGATGTCGAAAGTCGGCTCGGCGGTCCGGTGCTCGCCGCGGCCGCCAAGGCAGCCCAGACAGGCTCCAACCGCGAGTTTCAGACGCTCGCCGATCTCCAGCAGATCCGCAGCTTCCTGACCGGCCCGGTCATCCTGACCATGCTCGATGCGCCGACTGCGCCGATCTATCTGCTGGCGGTCTATCTGATCCATCCGCATCTCGGCTACATCGTCACCGTCGCGGCGATCGTCCTGCTCGTGATCGCCTATCTCAACCAGCAGTTCACGGCCGCCCCCTTCGCGCGATCGAGCGCCTTCTCGACCAGGGCGAACCTGCAGTCGGAAGCGATGTCCCGCAACGCGCAGGTCATCAACGCCATGGGCATGATCCCCGAGGGCGTCGTGATGTGGGGCCGTGAGACGGCGGAATCCCTGAAGGCTCAGGTCAGCGCCCAGGACCGCAACATCGTGATGACCGGCGCCTCCAAGTTCTTCCGCCTCGGGACGCAGGTGGCGATGCTGGGTTGGGGAGCGATGCTCTCGCTCGAAGGCCAGCTGACGGGCGGCATGGTGGTCGCCTCCTCCGTGGTCGCCGGCCGTGCGCTGGCGCCGCTCGAAGGCACGATCGAGGGCTGGCGCAACTTCATCCATGCGCGCGCAGCTTTCCAGCGCGTCAAGGCGCTGCTGCAGGCCTCCCCGCTCAATCTCGACCGCCTGAAGCTGCCGAACCCCAAGGGGCGCCTCGATGTCGAGCGCATCCTCTACGTGCCGCCGCCGACCAAGAAGGTCATCCTCAACGGCATCAGCTTCAGCCTGGAGCCCGGGGATTCACTGGCCATCGTCGGGGCCTCCGGCTGCGGCAAGTCCACCCTGGCGCGCATGCTCGTCGGCTCGATCACGCCGACCGCCGGCACGGTCCGGCTCGACAGGATGGAGCAGCGCAACTGGGACCCGCGGCAGTTCGGCGAGAATGTCGGCTACCTGCCGCAGGACGTGCAGCTCTTCCCGGCTTCCATCAAGGCCAACATCGCCCGTATGCGCGAGGACGCTTCCGACACCGATGTCTTCGAGGCTGCCGAAATCGCCGATATCCACGAGATGGTCGCGCAATTCGCCCATGGCTACGAGACGCAGATCGGCATCGACGGCGCGCCGCTCTCGGGCGGGCAGAAGCAGCGGCTCGGTCTGGCGCGTGCCTTCTTTGGCAATCCGCGCCTCGTCGTGCTCGACGAGCCGAATTCCAATCTCGACGTGCTGGGCGAAATGGCGCTCGCGCGCGCCTTCGAACGAGCAAAGGCGCGCGGCATGACGGTGGTGGCAATCACGCAGCGCCCTGCCCTGCTCCGCAGCGTCGACAAGATCATGATGATCAAGGACGGCGCCGTGCAGGCGATCGGAGCACGCGACGACATCCTGCCGATGATCGTCGGCCGGCGCAGCATCGACGGCGGCACGCCGAAGCCACACTGACGAGACCGGGGCGATCTAGGGAGACGGGAGTGGGCATATGGCCAGGCAATTGATCTCGCAGCCTTGGTATGCGGACGTGCCGCGCAGCACGCGCATGGCCACGTTGAGCGGCGTCGTCATCGTCGCCGCGACGGTCATGGGCTTCGGTGTCTGGGGCAACACCGCGCCGATCGCAGGCGCCGTCATCGCGACCGGCGTGTTCGTCACCACCGGCCAGAACAAGACGATCCAGCATCTTGAAGGCGGGGTGATCCGGGAAATCCTCGTCCGCGAGGGCGATGTGGTCGCAAGCGGCCAGCCCCTGGTCAAGCTCGACGACACCTCTTCGCGCGCCGAGTTGCGCCGCCATGAGCTCAAGCTCTTTCGCCTGGAGGCGATCGAGGCACGGCTCAGGGCGGAAGTCGCCGGCCGCAGCGACTTCTCCTTTCCTCAGCATCTGACCGAAAGGCGCGATGACCCCGACATCGCCACGTTGATGGCAGCGCAGCGCATCGCATTCCGGGCCCGGCAGAACAACATCGCAAGCGAGATCGCCGCTCACCAGAAGAGCATCGACGCGCTGGAGGAGAAGATCACCGGCAGCAGGGTGCAGCTGGCCGGCGTCCAACAGCAGTCGCGATTGCTGAAGGAGGAGCTCGAAGGCAAGCAGGCGCTGCTGCAACGCGGCTACATCCGCAAGCCGGAGGTGCTCTCGCTCCAGCGCCAGGCCGCCAACCTGGTCGGTGAAGCCGGGCGCATCACCGGCGATATCGGTGATTCCCGCGAGCGGATCGCCCGCTCCCTCGAACAGATCGACGGCGTGCGCAAGAACGCCCAGAAGGTCGCCTCCGACCAGTTGCAGGATATCAGCGCCGACCTCAACGACGTGCGCGAGCGCATCCATACGGTGAAGGGAATCCTCGATCGCTCGACGATCGCCGCTCCCGTCAGAGGTACCGTCGTCAAGCTGCGCTATCATACGCCTGGCGGCGTCATCGAAGCCGGCAAGAACATCATGGAGATCGTCTCGCTGCAGGACGAACTCATCATCGAGGCGCGTGTCCGGCCCCAGGACATCGACAAGATCAAGCACAGCCAGCTCGCCACCGTGCGGTTGACCGCCCTGAACCAGCGCACCACACCGATGGTCAGTGGCCGCGTCATCTACATTTCCGCCGATGCGCTGCCGGACGAGAAGCAGCGCGCCTATCCCGGCGTGCCCGATCTCTACGTGGTGCGCGCTCGCCTCGACGCCAGGAGTCTCGCCAGCGTTCCCGGCTTCCAGCCGACGGCGGGCATGCCGGCCGATGTCTACATTCAAACGGCCGAACGGACCTTCTTCGAGTACTTGCTGCAGCCGCTCAAGGACAGCATGGCGCGGGCTTTCCGCGAAACCTGAATTCGGAACGTCGACCGGCGAGATCGCCCTGGCCGGTCGAGACGGCGGTTTCCCCGGGGTTCCCAGGCACCGGGGAAACCGTCACCCCCCTGTTAAATGGCATGACTATTGCGACGGCTCCCGCAACGGAGTCGAAGCATGCTGCGCCATTGGCCGAACGACGCGAAAGCCACGATCGCCCTGATCGCCGTTTCGGCGATCTGCATCCTGGGCTGGCTCGTGGACGTCAGCCTCTGAGCGCCGTCTTCACCCCTGTCGCGCGTCGCCGACCCGTTCTATCTCCTTGTTTTGTCGCATTTTCTTCACGCGAACCGGTATCCACTTCGCTCGAAAATGCTCTAGATTGCAGCCCGGATCGAATCGAACGGTTGGGGCCATGAAGCGCATCATCCTCCTCGCCGGCCTGCTCGGGCTGGCTCTCTCGCTCTCGGGCTGCGACAAATGCGGAAATTTCGGCCCGCTCTTCGGCCCCTATGACGGCAAGAGCTGCGGCGGCGGTCAGTCGACAAGCTAGCGCCCTTTCGATCAGGCTGGATCGCGGGAGCCGTCATTGCGAGGAGCGAAGCGACGAAGCAATCCAGGGGGACTGGGTTGAACGTCTCACCCAGCCCCCTGGATTGCTTCGCTTCGCTCGCAATGACGGTTCATTCTGATCGAAAACGGCTCTACCGCGAGCGCACAAGAAACGAGAAAGGCCGGGGCGCGAAACCCCGGCCTTTCTTCTTGAAGATGCTATTCTCGCGAAAAGCAGGCCTGCTCAGCCGCGCCGGCCGATCAGCGACCAGCCCGCCCCGGCGACGCAAGCCGTGAGCGCGACCTTCAGCGCTTCGCCGAGAAGGAAGGGCTGCACGCCAAAGGCAAAAGCCTTGGCGAGACCGACGCCCGTCGCGCCGCCCGCCATCTGGGCACCGAAGGCGAGCCACAGGCAGCCGATGGCCAGGAGCGCGACATCGGCCAGGATGAGCCCGCCGACGAGCCGCAGCAACGAGCCGCCGCGCTCGGCCGCCCAGCCGGCGATCGCCGCCGCGACGATGAAGCCGATCAGGAAGCCGCCCGTCGGTCCGACGAGATAGAGCGGGCCTGCCGCAACCGGCGGCGTATTGGTGAACACAGGCAACCCGGCCAGCCCATAAGCGATGTACAGGGCCATGGTCGCGGCGCCGAGGCGCGCGCCATAGGCGGCGCCGAGCCCGAGCACGGCCAGCGTCTGCAGCGTCATCGGCACCGGCCAGAACGGCACCTTGATCTTGGCGGCCGCGACGAGGAGCAGGCTGCCAGCGAAGGCGAGCGCAACATTGCGCAGCATGGCGGCGCGTGTGCCCGCCGCGGGAAGGAGCGTGCCGGCGAGCGTCGGAGCTTGCATGGGGATCATGTCGGCCATGGGCTTGTCGTCCTTTCCCGAAAAGACCGCGCGACGCGGCCGCTATTGCGTCTATAGAAAATGCGACGGAGCCTCACAAGCGAGCAGGCTTTGCAGGAATGGGCAACCGGCCTTGAGCATCGGACCGAAAAGTGGAATCCACTTTTCGGGCAAATCCGATGCTCAAACAAGGAGCTAGATCGCCACCTTGCGTCCGAAAGGACGCACGGCGATCTAGCGAAATCGGCTCAGGCCCGGACGAGGCACGGCGAGATGGCGGACGAGATCGAATTCGACAGGAGCGCGACGACGCCGGCCGGCGAGGTCGCGACGCTGTCGCCGCTGGTGCGCCGCATCATTGCCGGCAACAGCGGGCCGATGACCTTCACCGGCACCTGCACCTACATCGTCGGCCATGGCACGGTAGCGGTTATCGATCCCGGTCCCGATGATCCCGCCCATGTCGAGAGCGTGCTGACCGCGCTCCGCGGCGAGACGGTGAGCCATATCGTGGTGACGCACACCCATCGCGATCACTCCCCCGCCGTGCCGGCGCTCAAGGCTGCCACCGGCGCGCGCGTGGTCGGCTGCGGGCCGCATCGCCCCTCCCGCGAGCTCGGCCCCGGCGAAGGCCGCGTCCTCGATGCCGCGGCCGATACGGTCTACCAGCCGGAATGGCTGATGCACGACGGCGACACGGTTACGGGGCCGGGCTGGAGCCTTGCCGCGGTCGAGACGCCCGGCCACACCGCCAATCATCTGGCCTTCACGCTGGCTGAAGAAGCGACGCTGTTCTCGGGCGACCACGTCATGGCCTGGTCGACCTCGATCGTCGCCCCGCCGGACGGCTCGATGGCCGCCTACATGGCCTCGATCGAAAAGCTGCGCGGCCTCGATCATGCGCGCTACTGGCCGGGCCATGGCGGCCCCGTCACCGAGCCGCAGCGTTTCCTACGCGGGCTCGTCCATCATCGCCGACAGCGCGAGGCGGCGGTTCTCAACCGCCTGGGCCAAGGCGACGAGACGATCGCCGCCATGGTTCCGGTGATCTATCAGGGGCTGGCTCCGGCCCTGCACGGCGCCGCTGCGCTCTCGGTGCTGGCGCAGCTTGAGGATCTGGTGCAGCGTGGCGCGGTTGAGGTCAGCGACGCCGTGCCGGCCCTGACGAGCCGCTACCGTCTCGCTTGATCTAGCGATTGTCCATCAGCAGCTCGACCTCGTCGACGAAGGCGGCGATGCGCGCGGCATTGGCGCCGAGATCATGATTGCCCAGCCGCGAGGCTGAGCGGATGTCGATGCGGCTGCCGTCGACGCGCGGCCTGACCCGGATGGTGATGTCCTCCGAGAAATGCAGGATGCGCCCTCGCGCCACCGCCTCGATCCGCCCTGCCCCGCTGCGCCCGCCCGGCCGCGCGGTTTCCAGCACCTGCCAGCCCAGCCCGGTCGCCGCACGGCGCGCGACGTCGAAGGCGCTCTCGGCGGGAATCTCCAGCAGAATCGGCACGACCTTCGGATAGGCTTGACGCTGCACGCGCCGGCGCACGGACGGCACGTCGGGCGGCACGCGCCCCCCGCGTGCCGTCAATGCGGCCTGCGAGCGGCTGAAGGCAGGCGGATCATCGATATCGGTCGAGACGTCGGCCAGAGCAGGCTTGGTCACGAGCTTCACTGCGACATAGCCGAGCGGAACGAGCAGGATCAGCGACAGCAGCATCGCCCAGGCGGCCATGCCGATGCCGCGGTGGCCGGACTGCCAGATGCGGATGAAGGCCAGGATCGCCAGGCCGAGCGCAGCAAAGACGAAGATATAGGCCCCGGCGACAGGCGCGAGCCCTTCGATGCTAGGCTCCCGCAGCCGGACGAGCAAAAGCGACAGGAGCAGCACCGCGAGCGAAAACCACGCCAGCCGCCGGCTCCAGATGGCGGCGCGCGAAACCGGTTCCTCGAAGACGAGACGGCGATGCATCGCCTTTAGGTGACGCCGGACGAAGAGGAAGGCAAGCGGCGCGCTAAGCGCAATCTTAATCAAATTGGCGGTAACTGGGCGCGAAGAGGCGCCGGCCCGCGCCGAGGCGTCTCTTCGGCCTGCGTAAACCGCCTTCCCAGCCGCACGTCGCTCTCCGAGTCCCGCCGTGAAATTCTTCCCCTCCTCGATCCAGAATTATCTCGTCGCCACGATGGCCTGCCTGTGCGTGCCCGGCATCGGCGCGCTGACCTACATGGCGCAACAGTCCATCAAGGAGGTGCACACCAATTTGCGGCTGGCAGAGCTGGTCGAGGCCGACAAGGCGCTGCTCCTCGCCGGCAACATGATCCGCTCCGCCCGCGGCCAGGCGCAGACCAGCATCCAGGTCGCGGATGACCCGACCCCGACACTGAAGCAGATCGAGCAGGCCAGCCGCACCCGCATCGCCGAAGCGATCACGCAGCTGCAGGAAACGGATCTGCCGAACCGCAAGGAGCTGATCGCCGGCATCCAGCAGGAGCAGAAGCTCTCCAACGCCAAAATGGCAGACCTCTATGCCGAGGCCGGGAAGCCGAAGGCCCAGCGCAGCCTCGCGGCGACCATGCCCTGGTACAACAGCGTCGGCGCCATCGAGACGGCCATCGTCAAGGCATCGGACGAAACCTCCAATGCCGCCCGCCTCGCCGACCCGGTCCTGGCCGATCTGCAGGGCTTCAAATCCACCGGCTGGGATGTTCGCGCCAATTACGGCACGCAATGCTCGCTGCTGCGTCCGGCCTTCGGCTCGGGCAAGGCGCTCGATGCCGCGCAGCTGCGCCGCCTAGGCGAAATGCGCGGCGTCTCGAACGCTTCTTTGGACACCTTGAAGCAGCTCGCTTCACGGCCGGGCGTGGGCAGCGAACTCGTCCGGAAGATCGGTGTCATGACCGCCGAGGTCAACGTGTCGAACCGCAAGATCGACGAGCTGATCGGCAAGCTCGGCCAGGGCTCCGGCCCCATCATCGGAGCAGAGGAATGGACGAAGCAGTGCAACGCCCCCTTCGAGCCGATCGTCGCCGCCGTGACCCAGTCGCTCGACGACATGAGCGTGCGGACCAGCGAGAAGCTCAACCAAGCCTGGGGGAAGCTTGGCATCGTCGGCTCCCTGCTCGCGGTGCTTCTCGTCATCTGCGTCCTGAGCTGGCGCGGCGTGCAGCGGCGCGTCGCGCGTCCGCTGGTCTCGCTGAAATCCGCATTGGACGGCATGCAGCAGGGCGATTTCGCGCAGGCCATTCCCCCGGCCCCCTCGCCGGATGAGATCGGTGCGCTGAGCCGCGCCCTCGAAACCTATCGCGAGAATGCGCTGGCGCTCGAACAGAACCGGCGCGACCGCGAGCTCGCCATGCTGGCCGATGCCGAGCAGGCGGCGCATGTCCAGAAGCTGCTCGGCGAAGTCGCGACCATCGTCGCCGACGCCCGCAACGGCAACTTTTCCGGTCAGGCCCAGGTCGGCAACATGGAAGGCCCGCTGAAGGAGCTCGTCGAGGGCATCAACGATATCAACATTGTGGTTGATTCTGCGACGACGGAGTTTGCGCAGGCCTTGTCGGCGATCGCGGGCGGCGACCTGACCAGCCGGGTCGAGACCGCCTATCGCGGCCGCTTCGCCGATCTCAAGGGCGCGATCAACGAGACGGTCGACCGGCTCTCGGCCACGGTCGCGACGATCCAGACCACCTCGGCCGATGTCGGGCTGGCCGCCCGCGAGATCAACATGGGCGCCGACGACCTCTCCAAGCGCACCGAGGAGCAGGCCTCCTCGCTCGAGGAGACCGCCGCCACCACCGAGGAGCTCGCCGCCTCGGTCAAGGCCTCGGCCCAGGCCGCGAAGGATGCCGCCCGCATCGCCGACGACGCCATGCAGGCCGCCGAGAACGGCGGCGCCATCGCCGGCCAGGCGGTCGAGGCCATGGCCCGCATCGAGAGCGCCTCGCAGAAGATCTCCGACATCATCCGCGTCATCGACGACATCGCCTTCCAGACCAACCTCCTGGCCCTCAACGCCGCGGTCGAGGCGGCGCGTGCCGGCGAGGCCGGCAAGGGCTTCGCCGTCGTCGCCTCCGAGGTGCGCACGCTGGCGCAGCGCTCGGGCGAGGCGGCCAAGGACATCTCGGGCCTGATCTCCTCCTCCAATGCCGAGGTCGGCGCGGGCGTGAAGCTGGTGCGCCAGGCCGGCGACCAGCTCGCGCGCATCCTCGAAGCCTCGCAGAAGGTGGCGGCGACCATCGCCGACATCTCGGCGGCCTCCGGCGAGCAGGCCAACGGCATCGACGAGATGAGCCAGGCGGTGGCGCATCTCGACGAGATGACCCAGCAGAACGCGGCGCTGGCTGAAGAGAGCGCCGCTTCCGCCAATGCGCTCTCGGGCCGCATCGGCCAGCTCAACGAGCTGGTCGCGACCTTCCGCACCGGCCGCGAGGCGATCGGCCAGTCAGGCTATCCGCAGCCCGTCCCGGCAGCGGCCTCGTCCACGGCGCGCCCGGTGAAGGCCCCGGCTCGCGCGTCCGCACGACCGGTCGCTCTGGCGGCAGCGGCTCCGGCTGCATCCGCCAAGGCCCCGGCCGCCGAGCCGGAGCGGCTGCGCCAGCTGGCGGAAGCCGCCTTCGCCCAGTCCAAGGCCGCCCCCGCCCCGCGCAAGGTCGCCAATGGCCGCGCCCAGGATGCCGGCTGGGAGGAGTTCTGACAGACGAAACACGCCGTCATTCCGGACAAGCCGCGTTAGCGGCGCCGATCCGGAATCCATCGAAGGGCTCAGAGCCTTATGATGGATTCCGGGTCAAGCCCGGAATGACGACGTGGTTCCCGCAAAGGGCGATAAGCTTCAGCCCGGCAGCCGATAATCCTTGAACATCTCGCGCAGCACGGTCTTCTGGATCTTGCCGGTCGCGGTGTGGGGGATCGCCTCGACCAGCACCACATCATCCGGCAGCCACCATTTCGCGATCTTGCCGGTCATGAAGGCGAGCATCTCCTCCTTGCTCGGCGTGCGCCCCGGCTTCGGCACAATAACGAGCAGCGGCCGCTCGTCCCATTTCGGATGCGCGACGCCGATCACAGCCGCCTCGGCCACATCGGGGTGGCCGACGGCAAGGTTTTCGAGATCGATCGAGGAGATCCACTCGCCGCCCGACTTGATCACGTCCTTCGAGCGGTCGGTGATCTGCATGTAGCCGGCCGGATCGACGGTCGCGACATCGCCTGTATCGAAGAAACCCCGGTCGTCGAGGATGTTCTCGTCCTCACGCCGGTAATAGGCGCCAGCCACCGCCGGCCCGCGTACCTTCAGCCGACCGAAGGTCTTGCCGTCCCAGGGCAGGTCGCGGCCGGCATCGTCGGTCAGCCGGAATTCCACCGTGAAGGGCGGATGGCCCTGCTTGACCTTGAGGTCGTAGAGCGCATCGCCCTCGAGCCCCTGATAGACCGGCTTCATCGAGCAGAAGGAGCCGAGCGGGCTCATCTCGGTCATGCCCCAAGCATGCGCGACGGTGACACCGTATTTGCGCTCGAACGCCTCGGTCATCGCGCGCGGGCAGGCTGAACCGCCGATGACGACCCGCTTCAGCGTTGAAAGCTTGCCGTTCGTCGCCTCCAGATGCTGCAGCAATCCGAGCCAGACCGTCGGCACCGCCGCGGTCATAGTCACGCCCTCGCCTTCCAGCAGCTCGTGCAGGGAGGGGCCGTCGAGCTTCGCGCCGGGCATCACCAGCTTGGCGCCGGTCATCGGCGCGGAATAGGCCAGCGACCAGCTGTTCGCATGGAAGAGCGGCACGACGGGCATCACCGTGTCGCGCGAGGACAGCCCCATATAGTCGGGCGCCGCGCAGGCCAGCGCATGCAGCACGTTGGAGCGGTGCGAATAGAGCACGCCCTTCGGTCCGCCGGTGGTGCCGGAGGTGTAGCAAAGCCCCGCCGCCGTGTTTTCGTCGCAGGCAACCCAGGCGAAATCCTCATCCGCCTCGGCGAGCCAGTCCTCATAGGCGACCGCGCCCTTGAGACTGCATTGCTGCATATGCGCGGCATCGCTGAGGATGACGTAGCGCTCGATGCTCGGCAGCTTCTCCTGCAGCTGCTCGATTATCGGTACGAAGGTCAGGTCGAGGAACAGCAGCCGGTCTTCGGCGTGGTTGATGATCCAGGCGATCTGCTCCGGGAACAGCCGCGGGTTGACCGTATGCGTGATCGCGCCGATGCCGCTGATGCCGTACCAGAGCTCGAGATGCCGGTCGCTGTTCCAGGCCAGCGTCGCCACCCGGTCGCCGAGCTTGACGCCGTCACGTTGCAGCCGCTTGGCCACGCGGAGTGCCCTGCCCCTGATCTCGGCATAGCTGCGCCGCCGCAATGTGCCGTCCTCGACCGCGCGGCTGACGACCTCACGCGTGCCATGCTGGATCGCGGCATGGTCGATGATCCGGTGGAGCAGAAGAGGCCAATCCTGCATCAGGCCGAGCATGCGCGTTCCTCCCGAAGACTTATCTTTTTCCGAAGGATAACGACGTGCCTCCGCGAAAGGAAAGTGCACCATCGAAGGCTCGCCTGCCGGCTCCAGATGGTTTAGGTCTGATCGTTCCAAAGGGGGGGAAGCGCGATGACCGCACCGAAGAGCGTGCCGCACGCGGCGACGGAGCCTGACCGGGTCTGGTTCCGCTTCATGCGGCTGCACCAGCGCATGCTGATGCAGATGACCGGGCGCATCCGCAAGCTCGGCCTCTCGATCCCGCAATTCGACCTGCTCTCGACCCTGACCGAACAGGAAGGCATCAGCCAGAGCGAGCTCGCCGAGCGGCTCTATGTCACCAAAGGCAATGTCTCGGGGCTGGTCGACCGCCTCGTCCAGGCCGGCCTCGTCGAGCGTCGTGCGATCGCCGGCGACCGACGCTCCTATGCCATGCACCTGACCTCGGAAGGTCGCCGGCTGGCCGAGGCCGGCATCGCCACCCAGCGCGATTTCGTCGCCAGCACGCTCGGCAAGCTGAAGCCTGACGATCTCGCCGAGCTCGATCGCCTCGTCCTGCTCTGGCGCGATTTTGCCCGCGCCGTCGACGCGGAATGATGCCGCGATGGCTGCCGACATCGACCTGACCGCCTCGGCCACCGCCCTACGCGCGGCCCTGCTCGCGCGCCGCGTCAGCGCCACCGAACTGCTCGAGGCCACCTTCGCCCGCATCGACGCGCTCAACCCGCGCCTCAACCCCATCGTCGCGCAGGATCGCGAGGCCGCTCGCGCCATGGCCCGCATCAGTGACGAACGGATCGGGAATGGCTCGGCCCGCCCGCTGGAAGGCCTGCCGATCACGATCAAGGACGCCTTCGACGTCGCCGGCCTGCCCTCCTCCGGCGGCCTGCCGGCCTATCGCGAGCGTGTGCCGGCCGAGGATTCCGCGGCGGTCGCGAGGTTGCGCGCTGCCGGAGCGGTCATCATCGGCAAGACGAACGTTCCGGTCTTCTCCGGCGATTTCCAGAGCTACAACCCCGCTCATGGCGTGACCAACAACCCCTGGGACGAAACCCGTTCTCCGGGCGGCTCCTCCGGCGGGGCTGCTGTCGCTGTCGCGACCGGCATGAGTGCCTTCGAGCTCGGCTCCGACCTCGGCAGCTCGATCCGCTGGCCGGCGCATGCCTGCGGGGTCTTCGGCCTCAAGACGAGCTGGGGACTGGTCTCGACCTGGGGCGCGATCCCGCCGCCGCCGGAACGCCGCACGCCCCGCAACGTCGATCTGATGGTCGCCGGCCCGATCACCCGCGCCGCCGAGGACCTCGACCTCATCCTGCCGATCATCGCCGGCCCTCGCGATTTCGCGCTCGCCCCCGCCTCGTTACCGGAGCCGCGCACCCGAACGGCGAAAGGGCTACGCGTCGCGCTCTGGGCGGACGACCCCTTCGCTCCGGTCGACCGGGAGGTGGCGGACGCCGTTCGCGAGGCGGCCCGCCGCCTCGCCGAAGCCGGCGCCAGCGTCGACGAGACAGCCCGCCCCTCGGTGAGCTTCGCCGATGCCTTCGAGGTCTATGCGCTGCTGAACCACGCCGTCGTGGCCTATGGCCTGCCGCCGAAGGTGCGCGCCCGCATCCAGGCGCAGGCCTCGCGCTACAGCCCGAACGATCTGTCGCATCAGGCGCTGCAGGCGCGTGGCGCCCGGATGACGCCCGGTCTCTATCAGCAGCTTGCCCATCGCCGCCTCGCCCAGAAGCGGCAATGGGCACGCTTCTTCGAACGCTACGACGTCGTGCTTTGCCCGCCGGCTCCGGTCGCCGCGATCCCGCACGACCATGGCCCGGATATCCACGGCCGCCGCCTCATCGTGAATGGCGAGCCGTGCCCCTATCTCGATTTCCTGCTCTGGGCCGCGCCTGCGACCGGCGCCGACTTGCCGGCGCTGTGCGCACCGATCATGCGCTCCCGCGACGGACTGCCGCTCGGCGTCCAGATCATCGCGCCCTTCGGCGAAGACCGCACGGCGATCGCGGTGGGCGCCATGCTGGAAGAGGCCGGAAGCCGCTTCGTCCCGCCGCCTGTAAGCTCATTCTGAGCTACACTCCGCCCAGGTCTTCGATTTTCCGGAGCATTGCGCCAGAGTCTGCCACCCCCTGCGTCTAAATCGCTCAACATTTGCGGGCAGTTCAGCTTAAGGTGGCAAGAATCTTTAACAGGGAGCGGAAACCGATCATGCTGTCGAATCTCGCCGTCAGGGATATCGAGACCCTCGTCCATCCTTACACGAACCTCGCCACCCACCGGCAGAACGGGCCGCTGGTGATGGAAAGCGGCAAGGGCGTCTATGTCTACGATTCCACCGGCAAGGAGTACATCGAAGGCATGGCGGGGCTCTGGTGCGCCTCGCTCGGTTACTCCAACCAGGAGCTGATCGAGACCGCCTATGAGCAGATGAAGAAGCTGCCCTTCACCCACATCTTCGGTGGGCGCAGCCACGACCCGGCGATCGAGCTCGCCGAGAAGCTCAAGGAGATCGCCCCGGTTCCGATCTCGAAGGTGTTCTATGGCGCCTCCGGCTCCGACGCCAACGACACCCAGGTCAAGATCGTCTGGTACATGAACAATGCGCTCGGCCGGCCGCAGAAGAAGAAGATCATCTCGCGGCTGAAGGGCTATCACGGCGTCACCGTCGCCTCCGCCTCGCTGACCGGCCTGCCGAATAATCACATCGACTTCGATCTGCCGCTGCCCGGCATCCTGCATACCTCCTGCCCGCACCATTACCGCTTCGCCGAGCCGGGCGAGAGCGAGCAGGACTACTCGACGCGTCTTGCCGCCGAGCTCGAGGAGATGATCCTGCGCGAGGGGCCGGACACGGTCGCCGCCTTCATCGCCGAGCCGGTGATGGGTGCGGGCGGCGCGATCACGCCGCCGGAGGGCTATTTCGAGAAGATCAACGCCGTCCTCGCCAAATACGACATTCTCTTCATCTCCGACGAGGTCATCACCGGCTTCGCCCGCACCGGCAAGATGTTCGGCACCGAGACCTACGGCATGAACGCCGACACGATCTCGCTCGCCAAGCAGATCACCTCGGCCTATTTCCCGCTCAGCGCGATGATGATGAACGAGAAGGTCTATGAGGTTCTGGTCGATCAGAGCCGCAAGATCGGCACCTTCGGCCACGGCAATACCTATGCCGGCCACCCCGTCGGCTGCGCCGTCGCGGTGAAGACGCTGGAGATCTATCAGCGCGACAAGATCGTCGATCACGTCAACAAGGTCTCACCGACCTTCATCCGCCGCCTCGAGAAGCTCGCCGAGCATCCGCTCGTCGGCGAGGCGCGCGGCGTCGGTCTCATCGGTGGCGCCGAGCTGGTCAAGGACAAGGCGACGAAGGCTCCCTTCGAGGTCAAGAAGGGCGTCGGCGCCAAGGCTGTCGCCTTCGCGCTGCAGGAGGGTCTCGTCACCCGCGCCATGGGCGATCGCCTCGCCTTCTGCCCGCCGCTGGTCATCAGCGAAGCCGAGACCGAGGAAATGTTCAGCCGCTGCGAGCGCGCCCTCGACAAGACCCTCGACTGGGCCAAGGCGGAAGGCCTGTTCGCCTGAGATCACGGCATGTGAGAGATTTGGAAGGCCGGGCGGCGATCGCCCGGCCTTTTTGCTTTCGTTCATCAATGTGGCCGAAACCGCTCCCGGCCCGAGATCGCCACGAACAAATCACAGACGCGCCCCGGCCTCGTCCTGATCCATGGGCAGTTTCGAGCGGTCGGCGGCGTGAGCCCCGGCGTCAGGTCATCAGAGAGTCAGGAGCCATGTTTCAACACGACGCCCGTCCCCAGATGCAGATGCGCGAGGGTTTTCACGATGCCACGGCACGCAAGACCTACACCGCACATTTCCGCCCGATCGCGATTCAGGCGGTCGCTGCGGGAACCAGGCAGCTGTCGGGCGCGTTGAGGAAACACGGCGAGGCACGCAGGATCGAACTCCCCGGCGTGCTCCGCCACGGTTTCGACGACTGAAGCCTCCCCTTCGAGACCCTAAACTGGCCGGTGCGGAGCCCTGCTCCCACCGGCCTTTTTCGTGCCGGCCACCCGTAACGAAAACGGGCGACCCGAAGGCCGCCCGCTCGAATACCTGAAGTCTACCGTCGAAGCTCAGATGACAACGACCTTCGCCCCTGCGGGAACGCGGTTGAAGAGGTCGATCACGTCGATGTTGCGCATCCGGATGCAGCCGGACGAAGCCGAGCGGCCGATCGTCTCCGGCTCGTTGGTGCCGTGGATGCGATAGAGCGTATCCTGACCATTCTGGTAGAGGTAGAGAGCACGCGCGCCGAGCGGGTTGTCGGGGCCTCCCGCGAGGCCGCCGGCGACCGGCTTCAGATGCGGCCAGCGCTTGACCATCTCGGCCGGCGGCGTCCAGCGCGGCCATTCGGCCTTGCGTTGCACCACGGCCTCGCCGGTCCAGCCATAGGCTTCCTCGCCGGTGGCGACGCCGTAGCGGATCGCCTTCTTGTTCGGCAGGACGAGATAGAGGAACTTCTCCTTCGTATCGATGTAGATCGTGCCGGGCGGCTGGCCGGTCGGATCGGCAATCTCATACGGAAGATAAGGCAGGTAAGTATCGAACTTGGGGACGAGCGCGATATATTCCGCGTCGCGGGCTGACAGCTCCGGAGCGGCCACGCTCTTATACTGGCAGGCGCCCAGAAGGGACGACAGCGCCAAGGCAACGAAAACGGTCTTCTTCATAGTCTCCACCAGAGCGACCCGAAGGCAGCCTTTATGATGAATCAAAAGTTAACGCTTCGTATCGCCCAAGCCATAACCGCGGGGCGACGGTCTGGCGAAGCACTAGGCCCCAAACCGGCATGGCGCAATCGAGTTCCCTTTGTGACGCTCGGATGGTGCGCAGGCGTGGCAAAGCGGTCACGCTTTGCGTCACTTTGACCGCAATCGCTTGGATAACCTCGCTTGACCACGCTTTTGATCACCCATCCGGCCGGCTTCGGCCATGCCATGCCGCCCGGCCACCCCGAGCGTGCCGAGCGACTGAAAGCCGTCGACCAGGCTCTGGAAGCGGAGCGTTTCGCGGCACTGATTCGGGTCGAGGCGCCGCTCGGCACGCTCGAACAGGTGACGCTCTGCCACCCCGCCTCCTACGCCCAGGCGCTGATCGATTCGAGCCCGGCTTCCGGCTTCGTCCAGGTCGATGGCGACACCTTCATGTCCCCCGGCACGGTCGAAGCCGTGATGCGTGCCGTCGGCGGCGCAACCGCTGCCGTGGACGAGGTTATGGGCGGCACCGCCCGCAATGCCTTCGTCGCCATGCGCCCGCCCGGCCACCATGCCGAGCGCGACCGCGCCATGGGCTTCTGCTTCTTCAACCACGCCGCGATTGCCGCCCGCCATGCGCAGAAGGCCCACGGCGCCGCGCGCGTCGCCATCGTCGATTGGGACGTCCATCACGGCAACGGTACGCAGGATATCTTCTGGGAGGATGCGAGCGTCCTCTACGCCTCCACCCACGAGATGCCGCTCTATCCCGGCACCGGCGCGGCCTCGGAGCGCGGCGCGCACGGCACGATCGTGAATGCTCCCCTGCGCCCCGGGGAGGGATCGGATGAATTCCGCGAGGCCTTCGAGATCGCGATCCTGCCTCGCCTTGATGCCTTCCGCCCCGATCTCGTCGTGATCTCGGCCGGCTTCGACGCGCATTGGCGCGATCCGCTCGCCAGTCTCAACCTACGCGAAACCGATTTCGCCTGGGCGACGCAGAAACTGATGGACATCGCCGACAAGCACGCCGGCGGCCGCATCGTCTCCGTGCTCGAGGGCGGCTACGATCTCGACGCGTTGGCGAGATCGACGGCCGCCCATGTCGGAGCGCTGATGGGCGCCTGACCGCACCTCACTCCAGCGGCGCCGTCTCCGCGATCTCGATGCCGAAGCCGCCGAGCCCCACGAAGGAGCGCGGCGAGGAGGCGAGGTTGACGATCGAGCTGACACCGAGGTCACGCAGGATCTGCGCGCCGAGCCCGACTTCGCGCCATTGCTGGCTGCGCAGCGCATCGGAGTTCTCGTCCTCGACGCTCTTGATCGGCACGCCGGCGCTGCCGTCGCGCAGATAAACCAAGACACCCCGGCCTTCCTGCTGGAAGCGCCGCAGCGCGCATTGGATCGAGCCGGCGCCGCGGAGCACGTCGGCGACGACATCGGCGCGATGCAGCCTGGCCGGCACCTTCTCGCCGTCGCCGAGCTTGCCCATGACGAAGGCGAAATGCTGGGTGTTGTCGAAGGGCGTGATGTAGACATGGCCGGTCATCTCGCCGAACTCGGTCTTGACCGGGAAGGAATGCACCCGCTCGACCAGCTTCTCGCGCAACTGGCGATAGGCGATCAGGTCGGCGACGGTGATCTGCTTCAGCCCGTGCTTCTCGGCGAAAGCGGTGATCTGCGCGCCCTTCATCACGGTGCCATCATCGTTGGCGAGCTCGCAGATGACGCCGACCGGCGGCAGGTCGGCGAGCTTGCACAGGTCGACGGCGGCTTCCGTATGCCCGGAGCGCATCAGCACGCCGCCATCCTTGGCGATCAGCGGGAAGACATGGCCCGGCCGCACGAAATCGGCCGCGCCCATATTGCCGTTGGCGAGGGCGCGCACGGTGTTGGTGCGCTGCTCGGCCGAAATGCCGGTGGTGAGCCCGTGCTTGACGTCGACGGTGATGGTGAAGGCCGTGCCGAGCGGAGCGTCGTTCGAGGACACCATCGGGTCGAGCCGCAGGCGCCGGGCCTCGGCGGCCGTCAGCGGCGCGCAGACGATGCCGCAGGTGTTGCGGATGATGAACGCCATCTTCTCCGGCGTGCAGAGCGAAGCGGCGACGATGAGATCGCCCTCGTTCTCGCGATCGTCGTCATCGGTGACGATGACGATCTCGCCGCGAGCGAAGGCTTCGATGGTCTCGGCGACTTTGTTCATGGCAGCCTCACGCGGCCCTGACAGGCCGAGGAAATCATTGGGGGTGACGGCGCCGCCGGTGGCAGCGGCGATGCGCTCGGCGCTTTCGCGGGAGATCCAGGCGGCCGGATCGTTGCACAGCGCGGTCACGCTGGCCGGCGACAGGCCAACCTGCTTGGCGAAGGCGCTGCGCGCGATCTTGTTCTGCCGGAGCCAGACGTCGAGCTTCATGCCGACAAGCTAATACGGCTGCCCTTCATCCGCAATGAAGCACAGGCGCATTTTCAGTATTGCTGAAATGCATGATCCAAGGCGTCATACTCGGGCTTGACCCGAGCATGTCCTGACAAGGAAGCTCTCTGACCCGCAGCCCCTCCGGCAAGAGATTGTCGGGTCCGCTGCGCGGCCCGAGAATGACGCAGCTTACTCTTGAAACGGCCAGCGCGGCTCCACCACACCCACCTGCCCCCGATGGCGCAGATACTGGTCCGCCAGCACGCAGGCGACCATCGCCTCGCCGACCGGCACGGCGCGGATGCCCACACAGGGGTCGTGGCGTCCCTTGGTGAACATCTCCGCCTCGCCACCCGTTCGCGTCACGGTCGCGCGCGTCGCCAGGATCGAGGAGGTCGGCTTCACCGCGAAACGGGCGACGATCGGCTGGCCGGTCGAGATACCGCCGAGGATGCCGCCGGCATGGTTGGAGAGAAAGAGCGGGCGCCCGTCATTGCCGGCACGCATCTCGTCGGCGTTCTCCTCGCCGGAAAGCTCGGCCGCGCCGAAGCCCTCGCCGATTTCCACGCCCTTGACGGCGTTGATGCTCATCAGCGCCGCAGCGATCTCGGCATCGAGCTTGCCATAGATCGGCGCGCCCAGCCCCGCCGGCACGCCCTCGGCGACGATTTCGAGCACCGCACCGATCGAGGAGCCGGCCTTGCGGACGCCATCGAGATAATCGGCGAAGAAGGCCGCGGCCTTCGCATCCGGGCAGAAGAAGGGGTTGCGGCCGACCTCCTCCCAATCCCAGTTGGCGCGGTCGATCTTGTGTGGGCCCATCTGGACGAGCGCGCCGCGCACCACCATGCCCGGCACGACCTTGCGGGCGATGGCGCCGGCGGCGACGCGCATCGCCGTCTCGCGCGCCGAAGACCTCCCGCCGCCGCGATAGTCGCGGATGCCGTATTTCACGTCATAGGTGAAATCGGCATGGCCGGGCCGGTACTTGTCCTTGATGTCGGAATAGTCCTTCGAGCGCTGGTCGACATTGTCGATCAGGAGCCCGATCGAGGTGCCGGTCGTCACCTGCACGCCGTCGCTCTCCCGGGCGAAGACGCCGGAGACGATGCGGACCTGATCCGGCTCCTGGCGCTGCGTCGTGAAGCGCGACTGGCCGGGACGGCGCCGGTCGAGATCGCCCTGAATGTCGGCTTCCGTCAGCGGGATCAGCGGCGGGCAGCCGTCGACGACGCAGCCGATGGCCGGGCCGTGGCTCTCGCCGAAGGTGGTGACGCGGAAGAGATGGCCGAAGCTGTTGTGCGACATGGGAGCCCGATGGGTTGCGTATCGGCTCTTAAGCCGGATCGGTTCGCGGCGAAACCCCGCCCGGCTGCGCGCGCCCATTGACAAGGCAGAGCCTCGCCCGCTTCAAGCGCCATCATGAGCCGCCCGTCGCCCTGCCCCTCGCGCTCCTGGCGCCCCGGGAGCCCCATCATCGCGGGATTCTAGCCCCGAGCCGCCTGATCGCGGTTTCGGGGTTGAGCCGGCTTGAGCCTGCCAGCGCATTTGCGGCGCCAAGCCACAGATAACCAGATCACCCATCATCGCCATTGCCCGGTCTCGACGACGAGCTCTGCGGCGCGTGCGGGCCAAACGGCCGCACCGCTGTCGCGGGAGCCCTTCCGGCCAGCCGGGTCTGCCGTGCGATCGACCCTCAGGCTCACCATGCAACCTTTCCGCAGGCGTCCCCCGGGGACAGCGGCAGGCGTCAGCCTTGCCCGCGCCCTCTCCAAGCTCGGCTATTGCTCGCGCACCCAGGCCGAGAGGCTGATCCGGGAAGGGCGTGTCGAAGTCGACGGCCGCCGTGCCCTCCATCCGGAATTGCGCATCGACCCGCAGCGGGCGCGTCTGCGGGTCGATGGCCAAGCCGTTTCCGCCGCACGGCGTGTCTATCTGATGCTCAACAAACCGCGCGGCGCGGTGACCACGACCAGCGACCCCGACGGTCGCCAGACAGTCTATGCCTGTCTGGACGGTCTCGACCTGCCCTTCCTGGCTCCGGTCGGGCGGCTCGACATGGCGAGCGAGGGACTGCTGCTCATGAGCAATGACACCCGCTGGGCGCAGCAGATCCTCGATCCCACTTCCGGCGTCGAGAAGACCTATCACGTCCAGATCGACCGGGTGCCGGACGAAGCCTTCATGACGCGTCTGCAGGCAGGAGCTGTAGACGATGGCGAGATCCTGACGACCCGCGCGGCCACGCTGCTGCGCCATGGTCAACGCAATGCCTGGGTCGAGATGGTGATCGACGAAGGCCGCAACCGGCAGATCAGGCGGATCGTGGAAGCCGCCGGGGCCGAAGTCCTGCGCCTCATCCGGGTCAGGATCGGCGAACTCGAGCTCGGAGACCTGCCCAAGGGCGCAGTCCGTGAGCTCGGCAGCATGGAAAGGGCGCTGCCGCTGGCAGGCCGCGCCGATCCCGCAGGAAAGACCTGGGGTCCGGCGCGCTGAACCGCCGCAGCTTCAGTGCGCCGGCGCCTTCGCCGGCACGGCCGGCGCGCCCTCCCAGCGCGTATGCGCCGGCAGGTTCTCGCCCTTCATGATCACGGTCAAAAGCCCGACCTGGGCGTAGTCGCCGACATGGGTGTCATAGAGCACCGTCGCGCCCGCCCCGACGCAGACGCCCTTGCCCAGCCGCACCCGGCCGACCTTCATGACACGGTCCTCGTAGAGATGCGTCTGCAGCGCCGAATGGGCATTGACCGTGCAGAAATCGCCGACCTTGATGCAGTCGAATTCGGTGATGTCGGTCGAGTCGAGCCAGACGCCCTTGCCGTACTTGGCGCCGAACAGCATCAGAGACCAGGGCAGGAACGGCGTACCGCGCAGATAGTCGAACAGCACCTTGCCGCCGAGACCCCAGTACATCACCGCCACGGCCTCGGTGCGCATCGCCCACCACGACCACATCGGCTTCATCACCGGCTTGTAGACGCCCATCATCAGCCATTTGACCCCCGCGCAGATCAGCGCCTGCACGATGGCGATCGCCACGGCGACCCCCATGAAGGACAGCGCGAGCCCGAGCCAGTCGCCCTCGTTGATCTTCTGCTGCAGCACGAGATCGACCGCGAGCGTGCCGAAGGTGATGAACAGCATCGAGGGGAAGGAGGTGTGCAGCGCCTCGAAGACGCCGCGTCCGAACTGCTTGGCGAAGGAGGGCTTGTAGGTCCAGTCGGCACCGAGATCGACTTTCTGCCGGGTCGGCAGCTTGATCGGCGGCGAACCGAACCAGGTGTCGCCGGGTTGCATCCGGTCATTGGCCGGCGGCTTCGACTTGATGCCGATCAGCACACGGTCGGGAATGACGGCACCGGGCGGCACCACCGCGTCATTGCCGACGAAGACCTGCTCGCCGGTGCGCGTTGCGTCGAGGCGCATATAGCCGCGGCGCATGTCCTCGTCGCCGAAGACGACCTCGTCGGCGATGAAGTTGCCCGAGCCGATGCCGGTGAGATCGTAGCGGCCGGAAAGATTGGTCGAGATCTCCGCGCCCTTGCCGATCCGCGCGCCCATCAGCCGGTACCAGGCCCGCATGTAGATGGTGGCGAAGAGCGAGGAGAGCGTCTCCAGCGTCACTTCGGTCGCCAGCGCCACCGTCCATTTGCGCGCATAGAAGCCGGAATGGATCGAATAGGAGCCTGAGGTGACGCGGGGCAGGATCGCCCAGCGCAGCCCCGCCATCAGCAGCACCGTGAAGGCGATGAGGCCGATCGCGGTCGGCCAGGTCAGGATCGGCAGGAACCAGAGATAGCTGATCTCGGTCCAGCCGGCGATGAAGTCATCGATCTTGTCGAACAGCCAGAAGGCCGGGAAGATCGGCAGCAGGCTGACCGGCGGCAGCACGATCAGCATCAGGATGTGGAAAGCGGTCATCAGCACCCGGCGCCCGGGCGAGGCCTCAGCCTGCGGCGGCAGGGCGGCGAGATCGACCATGCCGATCTTGCGGCCGGGCGTGCCGTCCCAGATCTCGCCCTCGCCGACATGGATGCCGGGCGGAATGGCGGTGAGGTCGCCGATCTCGGCGTGGTCGCCGATCACCGAGCCATGGCCGAGCACGACCGAGGCGCCGGCCGAGACGTCCTTGCCGATCTTGATCCGGCCGATGATCAGCTTGTCGCCGATCGCCTCGCCATTGGCGAAGGTGGTCTTGGAGCCGAAGCTCGCCCCGTCGCCGATCTCGATCAGGTCGATGGCACCGGCTTCGTAGTCGGAGATGATCACGTCGCGCCCGACCTTGGCGCCGAGCAGGCGCCAGTAGAAGCGCATCACCGGCGTGCCTTGCAGCCATTTGATATGAACGAGGCCGGCGACGCGCGCCGCGAACCACCAGCGGAAATAATAGACGCCCCAGAGCGGGTAGGCGCCGGGCTTGGTCCTGCCGAGTACGATCCATTTCAGCGCAACGGCAATGAGGCCGGTTGCGACGATGATCATGATGTAGACGCCGAGCAGAGCACCGATCTGGCCGAGCAGCGGCAGGTCCTCGCCCGAGATGATCATGTAGGTGACGAAGACGCCAAGCCACTGCGCCGTCGACAGGCCGATGATGACCGGCAGAACCGCGGCCTGCGCCAACCCGCACAGGAAGCGCCGCATGAAGGGTGGAGGCGTGAAGGAGAGGTCCTCCGCCGTCGCCGCACCGCGCTCGTCGAGCAGCTCCGCCATCGCGCGCAGCGTACGGGCGCCATAGACATCCTGCAGCGTGATGCCGGCATAAGCCGGCGTCTCGCGCACGATCGAGATGAAGCGCGCCGCGAGCAGCGAATGGCCGCCGAGATCGATGAAGAAATCGGCTTCCAGCGGCAGGCTCGCCGCACCGAGCACGCGCTTGGCGGCGTCCAGCAGGGCGGCTTCGGTTTCGTTGCGCGGCGGCTCCTGTTCGCCCTCGGCGCTCGGCGCCGTCAGCGGCGCCGCCTTCAGCATCTTGCGGTCGACCTTGCCGGAAACCATGCGCGGCAACGAGCCGACCGCCTCGAAATGCGCCGGAACCATATAGGGCGGCAGCTTCTCGCGCAGCGCTGCCCTGAGCGCAGCCCCATCCACCGCCACGCCCGGCTCGGCCACGACGAAGGCGACGAGCCGCTCGATGCCGTCATCCATGCGCAGCACGACGGCCGCCTGCGCCACGCCCGGCTCGTCGGCGAGCTTCGATTCGATCTCCCCGAGCTCGACGCGGAAGCCGCGGATCTTGATCTGGTCGTCGATGCGGCCGTGAAAGACGATATTGCCGTTGTCATCGAGGCTGACCGCGTCGCCCGAGCGGTAGAGCACCGGGTCGCCCTCGCCCGCCAGCCCGGAGAACGGGTTGGCGATGAACTTCTCGGCCGTCAGTTCGGGGCGTCCATGATAGCCCTTGGCGACGCCTGGTCCGCCGATCAGGAGCTCGCCCTGTTCGCCCGGGTGAACCAGGCGCAGATCCTCGCCGACGACATAGGCCGTGTAGTTCGGGATCGGCTTGCCGATGGTGACGGTCTCACCGGGGACGACCTCGGCAGCGGTCGCCACGACCGTCGCCTCGGTCGGGCCGTAGGTGTTGAGGATGCGCCGGCCCGGTTTCGACCATTTCTGCACGATCGCCGGCGGCAGCGCCTCGCCGCCGAGCAGGATCAGCTTCAGCGAAGGCACGTCGGCCGGCAGGATGCCGAGCAGGGTCGGCACGGTGTCGATGACGGTGACGCCGACCTCGTCGAGGATGGCTGGCAGCTTCTCGGCATCGCCCATCATCTCGGGCGAGGCGACGAAGAGCGTCGCCCCGACGAGATAGGGCGTCCAGATCTCCTCCATCGACAGGTCGAAGGCGACCGAGGCGCCCTGAAACACGACGTCGTCGGGTCCGATCCCGTAGAGCGCGTTCCCGGAGCGCAGGAAATGGCAGATGTTGCGGTGGCTGATGACGATCGCCTTCGGCGTGCCCGTCGAGCCGGAGGTGTAGATCAGATAGGCCGGGTGGTCCTTGGTCAGCCCGGCCGGGCGCGCCGGCGGCTCATGGCCGTCCGGCGCGGCGGCGAGAACTTCGGGGGTCCAGACCTTGCGCTCCGTCTCCTCGGCCCGGGCAACCCAGCCGGCACAAGTGACGATGCCCTTGGCCTCGGCGTCATTGAGGCAAGTCGCGATGCGCTCGACAGGCGCCTCCGCGTCGAAGGGCACCCAGGCCGCCCCCGCGCGCGTGATCGCGATCTGCGCGACGAGGAGATCGATGCCGCGCGGCATCCACAGGCCGACCATGTCGCCCGGTCCAACGCCGGCAAGCTGCAAGCCCCGCGCCTGCCGCCCGGCCTGGGCCCAGACCTCGGCATAGCTGAGACGACGGTCGCGATCGACGAGAGCGGGATGGTCGGGGCGAGCAGCGACGGTCGCCGCAAAGATCTCGGCCAGCACCTCGTCGCGGATCAGCTCGGGGCGCTTCTCGCCGGCCAGCATGGCAAGGAGGTTTGCGCCGGCCGCATCAGACGCCGCCAACAGCTTCGTCATATCGTTCATCGCGCCCCGCTGCGCTCAAAGGCCCGTCGCTATCACCGAGGCGGCTCATGCCGTCGGCTGTGCGGTACCTTGCCACGCACCCTATGAAGAAAACCGGAATCGTCGCTTGCGCCGCGACATCCGCATGAGCCGCCCAGCCGGGCAGGCCTCCGCCTCACGACGCTCTGCTAGCATATTCCTCCTGCCAAATCACGCGTGAACCGGTGATGAATGCCATGGCGCCACCGGTCCAGCCCGCGCGACTCAGAGCCAGTCGGCCTTGCTCCCGGTGACGACGAGCAGCTTGCCCTGCCAGATCTCGACCCTGGCGGCGTCGCCTGGCGCAACCGCACCGACCAGTGCCAGCACGGCGCGCGCAACCCCGCCATGGCTGACAATCACCGTCTCGCGCCGCAGACCTTCGAGCACCGGACGCACCCGCTCGGCCAGCATGCGATAACTCTCGCCGCCTGGCGGCACGAAGCCCCATTTGTCGCGTTCGCGCAGATGCGCCTGCTCGCGCTCGGCCTTGCGGACATCGCGCCAGGTAAAGCCTTCCCATTCGCCGAAGGTCAGCTCCCGCAGCCGCGCGTCGACGGCATAGCCGCCTTCCGGCAGGGCGAGTTTGCTCCGGAGGATGTCCATCGTCTCGCGCGCCCGCTCCATCGGCGACGCGATATAATCGAGTTCGGCATAGGCCGGCTCCAGCGTCTTGAGACGGCCGGCGGCCTCAGCCGCCTGTTTGCGGCCGAGTTCGTTGAGCGGGATGTCCTGCCCGCCCTGCAGCCGTCCCTCGCGATTCCAGTCGGTCTCGCCATGGCGGACGAGGATGAGCCGATGCGAAAGCGAAAGCGGTATCATGCCGGGCTTCTGCACGCTGGCACTGCTCGCGTCAAAAGCCGAAGCTGGCGGGAGCCTATGCATCCCGCCCATAGCGACAATCGGCCGCTTTCTGTGGCCGATTGCACACGGGCTGTGTATAGCGCCCTTGCCCTGTCACTGGCGGAACCGCATGCCCTTCTCTCTCGCCTTGCCTGATGGCCGCAGCCTCGCGCTCAACGCGCAGCCGCTGGTCATGGGCATTGTCAACGTCACACCCGACTCCTTCTCGGATGGCGGCCTGCACTTGGGCATCGAGGCTGCGGTGTCGCACGGTGAACGCCTCGTCGCCGAGGGCGCGGCCATCGTCGATGTCGGCGGCGAGTCGACCCGGCCCGGCCATGCCGCCGTCGATGCCGAGACCGAGAAGGCGCGCGTGCTGCCGGTGATCGCCGAGCTGAGGGCGCGGATCGCCACCCCGATCTCGATCGACAGCTACAAGGCCGAGGTGGCCGAAGCGGCGCTCGCCGCGGGCGCCTCGATCGTCAATGATGTCTGGGGCGCCCAGCGTGACCCACGCATCGCCGCGGTCGCAGCCAGCGCCGGCGCCCCGATCATCCTGATGCACAACCGCGAGACCGTCGACGCCACGCTCGACATCTTCGACGAAGTCCTGCGCTTCCTCGAACGCTCGATCGCGATCGCGACGCAGGCCGGCGTCCCGCGCGGCCAGATTGTCGTCGATCCCGGCATCGGCTTCGGCAAGACCGTGCGCCAGAACCTCGACCTGATCCACCATCTCGACCGGTTGGGCGAGCTCGGCTGCCCGATCCTGCTCGGTGCCTCGCGCAAATCGACGCTCGGGCATATCACCGGCCGCACGATCCCGGCCGAGCGGCTCGCGGCCAGCATCGCCGCCCATCTCTATGGCGCCAGCCGCGGCGCCGCCATCATCCGCACCCATGACGTCGCGCCGCATATCGATGCGCTGAAGACCTGGGCCGCGATCGAGGACAGCACGAAGGCAGACCCGTGAGCGAAACCGGCCGCATCCTGATCGAGAAGCTCGATATCTACGCCTATCACGGCTTCTTCTCCGAGGAAGAGCGGCTCGGCCAGCGCTTCCTCCTCGACCTCGTTCTCGACGTCGACCTGCGCGCCGCCGCCGCCAGCGACCGCCTGGCTGACACGGTCGATTACGGGCGTGCCGTCGCCATCGTGAACGACGCCTTCACCGCGCGCCGCTACCACCTGCTGGAAGGCGCGGCACATGCCGTGGCCGTGGCGATCCTCGACGCCTTTCCATCGGTCACGGCAATGGAAGTCACGCTCCGCAAGCCGGCCCCGCCGATCCCGGCGACGCTCGGCTCGGTCGGCATCCAGTTGAGATTCCAGCGTGAAGGTTGAAGCCGCGCTCGCCTTCGGCGGCAATCTCGGCGATCCCGTCGCCGCCTTCGCGGCAGCCTTGCAGGGATTGCGCGACCACCCGGCCATCGCGCTCGGCCGGCTGTCCTCGATCTATCGCACACCGCCCTGGGGGAAGACCGATCAGCCGGAATTTCTCAACATGGCGGCTTTGATCGAGACCTCCCTCCCCCCGCAGGATCTGCTCGCCTTCTGCCTCGAGCTGGAGCGGGCCGGCGGCCGCGAACGGCGCGAGCGCTGGGGACCGCGCACGCTCGACATCGACATCCTGACCTATGGCGACGCGGTCATCGACCAGGCGCGGTTGCAGATTCCGCACCCGCGCATTTCCGAGCGGGCCTTCGTGCTGACGCCGCTGGCGGAGATCCTGCCGCAGCGCCTGATCGGCGGGCGGACGGTGGCCGATCTGCTGGCAGCCGCCGCAGACGAAACGATCCGCCGCGACGATGCCGCGACGGATCGATTGAAGGTCTTGCTGGCGGGTTAGTTCAGCTGCTCAATCCTCATAGAGCTCACGCAAAACGGCCAAGGCGCGGCTGAGTGTTGCCGGCGGGGCCGAGCCGAGCTGCTTGAGCAACCTCCTCTTGTCGAGTGCCCTGCTCTGCTCGAGCAGGATCAGCCCATCCGTGCCCTGAAAGGAAATCGGCACCCTGAAGCCTGCCGGATGGCTTTTCGAGGTCATGGGCGCGACGATGACCGTACGCAGATGATCATGGATCTCGGCCGGCGAGATGATGAGGCAGGGTCGCGTCTTCTGGATTTCGCTGCCGACCGTCGGATCGAGGGCTGCGAGCCAGATGTCGCCGCGCTTCACCATGTCAGCTCGGCGTCTTCGGCATTGCCGAACTCCGGCCAAGCCAGCGCGTCGTCTTCCGCCTCCGCGAGACGCTTGGCATCCTCGGCCCAGCCCTCGCGCGCCTGTCCTTGGATGCGCTGGATCACGATGCGGCCTTGCTCCACGGTGAGCTCGACACCGTCACCCGCCTTCGCACCGATTTCCGCCAGAAGGGGCTTCGGGATAACGATGCCCGCTGAATTGCCGATTTTCTTGACGGCACTGCGCATGGCTCCCTCCATCGAGGGAACCAGCATAGGCACAATCCCGCGCCGTTACAACAATGTTATAACTAAATCGGGTTAGCTCACTCGCCCTTGTCGAGGGAGATGTCCGGCGCGGTCGGCACCTTCATGCCGACGACATGGTAGCCCGCATCGACATGCATGATCTCGCCGGTGATGCCGCGCGACATGTCGGAGACGAGGAACACCGCCGTCTCGCCGACCTCCTCGATGGTGACGGTGCGGCGCAGCGGCGAGTTGTACTCGTTCCAGCGCAGGATGTAGCGGAAGTCACCGATGCCGGAGGCGGCCAGCGTCTTGATCGGCCCGGCCGAGATGGCGTTGACGCGGATCTTCGAGGGGCCGAGATCGGCGGCGAGATACTGCACGCTCGATTCCAGCGCCGCCTTGGCGACGCCCATGACGTTGTAGTGCGGCATCCACTTCTCGGCGCCGTAATAGGTCAGCGTCAGCAGCGAACCACCATCGGGCATCAGCTTCTCGGCGCGCTGGGTGATCGCCGTGAAAGAATAGCAGGAGATCAGCAGCGACTTGGAGAAGTTCGCCTCGCTGGTATCGACGTAGCGGCCGGTCAGCTCGTCCTTGTCCGAGAAGGCGATGCAGTGGACGACGAAATCGAGCTTGCCCCAGAGCCTCTCGATCTCGGCGAAGACCGCGTCGATGGTCGCACCGTCGGTAACGTCGCAATGGCCGACGACATGGCCACCGAGTTCCTTGGCCAGCGGCTCCACGCGCTTCTTCAGCGCATCGCCCTGATAGGTGAAGGCGAGTTCCGCACCGGCTTCGGCCGCCGCCTTGGCAATGCCCCAGGCGATGGAGCGGTTGTTCGCGACGCCCATCACGAGCCCGCGCTTGCCCTTGAGGAGATTGGCGGTCGGCGAAACGGCGTTGGAATCAGGCATGGGAAACCCGCAGGGTGAACGAGGAGCAGGTCTCTTAGAACAGTCGCAGGGAAGTGGGAACCGCTTTTGACGCCGGCCTCCACGGCTGAATCGCGCATCCGGCCCCGATCGGAGGTATTTTTCCTCTTATTGGGGCCGGCAGAGGCTCATCGCATCATGCCTAAACCACCCCCGTCATTCCGGGCGAAGCGAAGCGCAGATCCGGAATCCATCGTAGAGCGAGACGCCCTTCGATGGATTCCGGATCGGCGCCGCTATCGCGGCTTGTCCGGAATGACGGGGGTGGTTCCGTGTAAACCCAGCAGGTTCTAAAGGGTCAGCCGGTCTCGCTGCGCGCCTTCATCAGCGCAGTCAGCTCGGCATCGCTTGCCGGCATCTCGATATCGATCGTGACGAAGAGGTCTCCAACCGCGCCCTTTTCGCCCTTGAGCCCCTTGCCGCGCAGACGGAACTGCCTGGTCGTGCCGGTCAGCGGCGGAATGTTCATCTCGACGGCGCCGGTCAGCGTCGGCACGTGCAGCGGCCCGCCGAGCACCGCCTTGGCCAGCGGCACCGCGACGCGGGTGCGCAGATCCTTGCCGTCGACCGTGAAGCGCGGGTCCGGCTTGATCTTAATCGTCATCATCACGTCGCCGGTCTCGCCGGAGAACGGATCGGTCTGACCGAGGCCGCGCAGGCGCATCACCTTGCCGTCGGTGACGCCCTCGGGGATGGTGATCTCGACCTCGCGCCCGGTCGGCAGCTTGACCCGGCGTGCGCCGCCGGTCACGGCCTGCGCCAGCGTGACTTCCAGGGTGAAGCTCTGCTCCGGCGGCTTCTGCGGCTCGGGCCGGCCGCGCGAGCGCCGGCTCGCCTCGCCGAAGAGCGAGGAGAAGATGTCGGACGGGTCGAAGCCGGGGTCGCCGCCGCTACCGCCTGCGCTGCCGGCGCGCCCGCCAAAGGGATTGCCGCCCTGGCCGAAATGGAACTCGAAGCCACCGCTGCGCCCACCGCGGCCAGCGCCCATGCCCTCGAAGCCCTGGAACTTCGGCTTGCCCTCCGCGTCGATCTCGCCGCGGTCGAACTGCTTGCGCTTGGTCTCGTCGCCCAACACTTCATAGGCCGTGTTCAGCTCGGCGAACTTGTCCTGCGCCTTCGGATCCTCCCGGTTGCGGTCCGGGTGCAGCTCCTTGGCGCGGCGACGGAAGGCCTTCTTGATCTCCGCATCGCTCGCGCCGCGGGCGACGCCCAGAACCTGATAGGGATCGCGCATCCAAAACCTCGTTTCCACGGAAAGTCGAACGGCCGGCGCCCAAGCTGCCAGCCGTCCGCTTTACCTAATCTGGGGATGGTGTGGCGCCGACGCAACACCCTCCGGGCGCCCTTCTGCACCTGCCGCAAACTCAAGGCAAGTCAATAGCTAGAGCATTGTGCTTTGAGCTGGAATCGTGAGGCTCGGGCTGGCGCGACGCAAACCCCTTCCCCTTGTGGGGAGGGGCAGGGGTGGGGGGCGGAAAGCAAGAGCGATCGATCGGGAGATGACCTCAGCGGTGCTGCAACGGCACTCAACGTCCAGCCGATCACCCAGTCGTTCGCCCCCCACCCCTATCCCCTCCCCACCAGGGGGAGGGGAAGAGCGCACATCATCAGCGTGGCGGTTCAACCTAAGAGCAGCATGTTCTAAGCGCTCAGCTCACGCCCTTCCAGGGGGCGACATCCTTGACCGCCCACTCGCCGCCGGAGGGACGGCAGGCGGTGCCTTGCAGCTTCACGGGCCGGGCTTGCGTCTGGACGCTGGCGATGAAGGCGCGGCAGATCTCGTCCGAGCGCAGGAACGGCCCACCGACCGGAATGAACGAACCCTTGATGCCGCTCTGGGGGTTGTCCCAGGATACCGCAGCGCCATTGCCCTGCGGGTCGAGAGCGACGCTCATCGCGCCATCGGCGCGGCGCATGTCCTCGGGGCCGAGTTCGGCCTGGAGGCTGGCGAGCGCCGCCGGCCGGTCGCCGCCGCGCGAGGGCAGGATCGCGGAGGTGGTCGCGACCTCGTCCTCGCTCTTGCTCGACAGGCCGAGAATCGGAAAGGAGACCGAACAGCCGGCGGAAAACAGCGCCAGCATGGCTGCCGCCATCAGCGGGCGCATGGGGGCTGCGCGATCAGGAAGGCTTTGGAACGCTCCGGCCCCTGCCCTATATAAACCAATCGCCCGAAACCGGATCACTTTGCGCTCGCCCAACGCCCAACCTTCACTGACCGAGGATTAGAACGTGCAACCGTTAACGAGCGGTGACTTCACTGAGGAAAACGAGCCTTTCGCCTTGTTCCAGAAGTGGTTGGACGAAGCGACCAAGTCCGAGCCGAACGACCCTACCGGGATGGCGCTGTCCACTGTCGACGCCGACGGCATGCCCAACAGCCGCATGGTGCTGCTGAAGGACCACGGGCCGGACGGATTCGTCTTCTACACCAACACCGAAAGCCAGAAGGGCGTGGAGCTGCTCGGCCAGCCCAAGGCCGCCGCGCTCTTCCACTGGAAGAGCCTGCGCCGGCAAATCCGCATCCGCGGCACCGTCACCCTCGTCAGCGACGCCGAATCGGACGCCTATTTCCAGTCGCGCCCGCGCGACAGCCGGATCGGCGCCTGGGCCTCGCAGCAGTCGCGCCCGCTGGAGAGCCGTTTCGCGCTGGAGAAAGCCGTCGCGACCTATGCGCTGAAGTTCGGCATCGGCGAGATCCCGCGCCCGCCCTATTGGCGTGGCTTTCGCATCACCCCGGTCTATATCGAGTTCTGGCGCGACGGCGCCTTCCGCCTGCACGACCGCATCGTCTTCCGCCGCGGTTCGGCCGGTGAGCCCTGGACCAAGACACGCTTCTATCCTTAAGGACTCCAGCCCCATGGCGATGCCGAAATTCGATTTTCCGAAGACTGAAGCTGGCAAGCGCCCGGTCATGCTGCTGACCGGGGCAAGCCGCGGCATCGGCCACGCCACGGTGATGCAATTCGCCATGGCGGGCTGGCGCATCCTGTCCTGCTCGCGCCAGGGCTTCTCCGAGAAATGCCCCTGGCCCTCGGGCGCCGACGACCATGTCCAGATCGACCTCGGCGATCCCGAGGACACGATGCGCGGCATCGCCGAAATCAAGAAACGCCTCGTCACCGAGGGCGGCAAGCTGCATGCGCTCGTCAACAATGCCGGCATCTCGCCGAAGGGTCCCAAGGGCGAGCGGCTCGGAGCCGCCACCACCTCCTTCAACGACTGGCACAAGGTCTTCCAGGTCAATTTCTTCGCGCCGATCATGCTGGCGCGCGGCCTGCTCGACGAGTTGACCGCCGCCAAGGGCGCGATCGTCAACGTCACCTCGATCGCGGGCTCGCGCGTCCATCCCTTCGCGGGAGCGGCCTATGCCACCTCCAAGGCCGCGCTCGCGAGCCTCACCCGCGAGATGGCCGCCGATTTCGGCCCGCTCGGCATCCGGGTCAACGCGATCTCGCCGGGCGAGATCGACACGGCGATCCTGTCGCCGGGCACGGAGAAGATCGTCGCCACCCTGCCGATGAAGCGGCTCGGCAAGACGGACGAGGTCGCCAAGGCGATCTATTTCCTCTGCACGGACGCTTCGAGCTACGTCACTGGCTCGGAATTGCACATCAACGGCGGACAGCACGTTTGATACGAGGTGCAGCATGACGGCCGATAGCGGCCAGGTCATCCGCTTCCCGGCCGCGGGCCGCGCGGCGGCCCGGCCTGTGCTCGCGGCCTCGGTCGCGGTCTTCCGCGACGGCAAGGTGCTGCTGGCGACCCGCACCAAGCCGCCGGCCGATCAACTCTGGTCGTTGCCCGGCGGCAAGGTCGAGGCCGGTGAGACGCTCGAGCAGGCGGCCTTGCGCGAACTGGAGGAGGAGGTCGGCGTCACCGCCCGCATCCTCGGCTTCAACCGCCATGTCGAGATCTTCGGCCGCGATGCCAAGGGCGCCGTGACGCATCACTTCGTCGTCGCCTCCTTCGTCGGCGAATGGCTGTCCGGCGAACCGCAACCGGGCCCGGAGGCCGGCGCCGTGATGTGGGCCGATCCGCTGAAGCTCGGCGGACTCGCGACGACGCGCGAGCTTGGCGACGTTCTGCGCCGGGCTCACAGCCTCTTTGCGGCGAGTGGTGCGGCATGAGGCGCGGCGCTCGCGCTTCGGCCGTTCTGGCCCTTGTCCTGCTCGCGCCGATGGTTTCACAAGCCCAGCAGCGCACACCGCAGCCGGTAAAGCCGCCCGCAGCCAAGCCTGCCGAACCGCCCGTCCAGGAGCCGGACGGCCCGCCCTATGAGCCGCAGCTGCTCCAGCTCGCCGAGATCATGGGCTCGCTCGCCTATCTGCGCACGCTCTGCGGCGGCAAGGAGGCCCAGGATTGGCGCGCCCGCATGGCGGCCCTGATCGAGGCCGAAGGACGCACCCCGCAACGGCGCGACCGCCTGACCGCCGCTTTCAACCGCGGCTTCAAGGCCTATTCGCTGACCCACCGTTCCTGTACCGATGCCAGCCAGGAAGCCTCCGCGCGCCTCGCGGCCGAAGGCGAGGCCCTGTCGCGGGCGCTGGCCAGCCGTTATGGCGGATAGGCAACAGCTGTTGCTGGAATGCGATCTTCGGTGGAATTCTTCCGGTCGCGTTAACCTTTCTTAAACGCCGCGGTAGCGTGCCGCTCTGGCACGGCTTATGACTTGAGCATCGCCCAACCGTCGCGATCCGGGTCACAACCGGCGCGATTCGCATCAGATAGAAGGCCGCAGAGTCCCATTTCGATGCCGATCCAGCCCGAAGACACGATGCTCGACCCGAATCTCGCCGAAGACCATGGCGATGCGCGCCGCGTCGCCTACGGCTATGTCGAGGACGCCTTCGCCGAAGCCCAGCAGGACGGGCTCGATTCGGATGCGCTCGCCCATGCCGCGCTGTTTGCGGCGCTGCGCACCTTGGTCGAGACCTATGGCGAGGAAGCCACCGCCATCTTCACCGAGTCCCTGCCGGAGAAAGTGCGCTGCGGCGCCTTCACCAGCGGCACCCGGCACTGACTTTCGCGCGCTTCCCCTCCCTCGTCATTCCGGGCAAGTCGCCACAGGCGACGCCGACCCGGAATCCATCGTAGCGCGACTCGCTTTGTGATGGATTCCGGCTCAAGGCCGGAATGATGTGCCCGATTTAAGATGGACACTGCCTGGAGCATTTCTCGATCAGTCTGAACCGTCATTGCGAGCGAAGCGAAGCAATCCAGGGGGACGTAGAGCTCTGCCGCCCCTGGATTGCTTCGTCGCTTCGCTCCTCGCAATGACGGCTTCTGCGATCCAACCTGATCGGAAAACACTCTATTCCATCGCGGCCCGCGCCGCCGCCGCCCGCTCCTCCATCAGCACCCGTTCCTTGACGTTACCAGTCAGCGCGACGGCCTCCTCGAACGCCTCCGCCGCTTCCCGATGCCGGCCGAGCTTGGACAACAGGTCGCCGCGCACGCTCGGCAGCAGATGATAGCGCTTGAGCGCCGGTTCCGTGCCTAGCGCCTCGACCAGTTCCAGCCCCGCTGCCGGCCCTTCCGCCATGCCGACCGCCACGGCCCGGTTGAGCTCGACGATCGGGGACGGCATCACCCGGCCGAGTACCGCATAGAGCGCCGCGATTCGCTGCCAGTCGGTCTCCTCCGCCGTCCGAGCGCGCGCATGGCAGGCGGCCAGTGCGGCCTGCAGCAGGTAAGGCCCCGGCGAAGTGCCGGCGAGCCGCTGCGCCCGCTCCAGCGCGGCAAGCCCACGCCCGATCAGCAACCGGTCCCAGCGTGCGCGATTCTGGTCGAGCAGCAGAATCGGCTCACCCTCGGGACCGACACGCGCTCGGAGCCGCGAGGCCTGCAATTCCATCAGCGCGACCAGACCATGCACCTCCGGCTCCTCCGGAGCCCGCGCTGCCAGGATACGCCCCAGCCTCAGCGCCTCCTCGCATAGCGCCGGCCGCACCCAGTCCTGCCCGGCGGTCGCGGCATAGCCCTCGTTGAAGATCAGGTAGATCACCTCCAGCACCGAGGCGAGCCGCTCTCCAAGCTCGGCGCCGGCCGGAACGTCATAGGGAACCTTCGCTTCGCTCAGCGTCTTCTTCGCCCGCACGATGCGTTGCGCCATCGTCGGCTCCGGCACCAGGAAGGCGCGGGCGATCTCCTCGGTCGTCAGCCCGCCGAGCAGCCGCAAGGTCAATGCAAGCCGTGCTTCCTTGGGCAGGACCGGGTGGCAGGCGGTGAAGATCAACCGCAAGAGGTCGTCGCCGACCTCGTCGTCGAGCGCCTCATCGAGATCGGGCATCGCCGGCCCTTCGCTTTCGATGTCGCGACCGATTTCGTCCTGCTTGCGCCGGGCCATGATCTCGTGGCGGGCGGCGTCGGCTGCGCGGTGCTTGGCGACCTGCATCAGCCAGGCCGCCGGATTGCGCGGTACGCCCTCCTCGGGCCATTGCTTCAGCGCCGCGACGAGAGCGTCCTGCGCCAACTCCTCGGCGCGGCCGACATCCCGCGTCAATCGCGCAAGCCCCGCGATCAGCTTCGGCGCCTCCATGCGCCAGACCGTTTCGACGGTGCGGTGTGCATCGCTGCCCAACATGAGAAGCGATACACACCATCAGCGCATCGGCTGGCAAGCGGCCCCGAGCTTCATTCAGCCGGGAGTTTGTTGGATTTCGACGGAACCATGCCGTCATTCCGGGGCTTCGCGTCAGCGAAGAGCCCGGAACCCATGAACACGGCGGATCGTCATTCTCGGGCGAAGCGAAGCGTAGACCCGAGAATCTCTTGCAGGAGATGCTCGGGTCAAGCCCGAGCATGACGGCCAAGCCGATGTTCATGGGTTCCGGGTTCGGGCCTGCGGCCCGCCCCGGAATGACGGCGTGGTTTCGTCGGAAATCAGCAGGTCGTTTTGTCGTTCAGCCCTGGCCGCCGACCTCGTTCTTGAGGCGGTCCCACTTCGCCGCGGCGTCCGGCGTGACGACATCGCCGAAATCGGCAAGCTCGAAGAGCGGCCGAATCTCGATCTCGGACGGGCCTGGCATCGGGTTCGGACAGCGCTTGACCCAGGCGATCGCCTCGTCGAGCGACTGGCACTCCCACAGCCAGTAGCCGGCGACGAGCTCCTTGGTCTCGGCGAAGGGCCCGTCGACGACGGAGCGCTTGGTGCCGTCGAACTGCACGCGCACGCCCTTCGCGCTCGGCTGCAGCCCGTCGCCACCCTTCATGATGCCGGCTTTCACCAGTTCTTCGTTGTAAGCCATCATCGCATCGAGCAGCTCGCGGGTCGGCGGCGCGCCGGCTTCGCTGTCCTTGGTCGCCTTGACCATCACCATGAAACGCATCGGTTTTCTCCTTTGAGTGGAAGCGCCGGCGGCTTTTGCCCCGCGCCTTCCGGGGATTGGATTTCGAGAGTTCCGCCGCTCAGCCGGCGAGCTTCGCCGCGCCGGCCTGAATGCGCTCTTCCTGCGCGCGCAGCTCCGGCGTCAGCGCCTCGCCGAAATCCTCCATCTCGAAGACGCGGCGCAGTTCGATCTCGGTGCCGCCGTCGAAGGGCGCGCGCTTCAGCCACTCGACCGCCTCGTCGAAGGACTTCACCTGCCAGATCCAGAAGCCGCAGAGCAGCTCCTTGGTCTCGGCGAAGGGGCCGTCCGTGATCGTCCGCTCGCTGCCCGAGAAGCGCATGCGGATGCCCTTCGAGCTCGGGTGCAGACCATCGCCGGCCAGCATGATGCCGGCCTTCACCAGCTCCTCGTTATAGGCTCCCATCCGGGTGAGAAGCTCTTCGCTCGGCATGATGCCGGCTTCGCTGTCCTTGTCGGCCTTGACCAGAACCATCACACGCATTGGTCTTCTCCCTTGTGCTGTCTTTGCGATCGAAGGCGATCTCTTGCCTTCATCCTCACGTCGAACGGCGAGTGCCGAAATCGACAACGACCGGAAAAATTTTTGTCTCAGCCTTCCGCCGCCCATTTCTGGCGACGCGCGATCTCGGCCTGCGACGGCTGCGCCATCGCGAAGGAGCCCGGCTTGACCGCGCCGTCGCGGCGATAGCGGCCGATCATGACCCCGGTCGGCGACACCTTGCTGTCGATGACGCGCATCGCCGCCGGCATCGCCCCTTCGCCGAAGAGTCGCTTGCCCTTGCCCAGCACAAGCGGAAAGATCATGAGCTTCATCTCATCGATCAGATCGTGCCGGAGCAGGGTCTGGATCAGATCGGCGCTGCCCTGGATCAGGAGCCGCGGCCCGTCCTCGCGCTTCAGCGCTGTCAGCCGCGCCACGACGTCGTCGCCGAGCGAAACCGAGTTCTGCCAGTCGAGCGCAATCCCGGAACGGGACGCGACATATTTGGTGACGCGGTTGAAGGCCTCCGCGATCGGGCCGTCATCCCCGGTGAAAGGCCAATGCGCGGCGAAGATCTCGTAGGTCTTGCGCCCGAGCAGCAGGTCGAAAGGCTCGGCGAAGCTTTCCATGACCGCCTGGTGGGTGACCTCGTCCCCGTAATTGACGATCCAGCCGCCGAGCTTGAACCCGCCGGTCGTGTCTTCGTCCGGTCCGCCCGGCGCCTGCATGACGCCGTCGAGCGACAGGAAGGTCGCGGCAACGATCTCTCTCATCTCGTTTCTCCATGGCGGGGAGCGGGCGGCGGATCATCCGCCACCAACATCTCTTCCTGCAAACACGTCGAACGAGTGCGGCGGGTTTCGACATCCCGCCGAAAAATTTTTCAAGTCGCGTCGCAGACCCTCAGGCGCCGCGTGGCAGCGCCTCCAGGAAGCGGGCCGGCTCGCCCTGCGACGGGGTTGTCAATTCACCCTCCCACATCACCTTGAGGCCGCGCACGAAGGTGCCGACCGGCCAGCCGGTGACAGTGACGCCGTCATAGGGAGTCCAGCCGCATTTCGAGGCGATCCAGTCATTGGTGATCGTCTGTCTGCGCTTGAGGTCGACGATGGTAAGGTCGGCGTCATAGCCCACCGCGATCCGCCCCTTGCCTTCGAGCCCGAAGATGCGCTGCGGGCCAGCGCTGGTCAGGTCGACGAAGCGCTCCAGCGAAAGCCGGCCGGCATTCACATGATCCAGCATGATCGGCACCAGCGTCTGCACGCCCGGCATGCCGGAATGGCTCGCCGGATAGGCATGGTGCTTCTCCTCATGGGTATGCGGCGCGTGATCCGAGCCGAGCACGTCGACGATGCCTTGCTCAACGCCCCACCAGATGCGCTGGCGATGGCTGTCGTCGCGGATCGGCGGATTCATCTGGGCGTAGGTGCCGAGCCGCTCGTAGCAATCCGGCGCAACGAGGGTCAGATGGTTCGGCAGCACCTCGACGGTCGCGACATCCTTATGGTCCTTCAGGAACAGCATCTCGTCCCCGGTCGAGATGTGCAGGATGTGCACCCGCGCCCCGGTCTCCCGCGCGATCCGCACCAGCCGCGTCGTGCAGGTCAGCGCCACCTCGGGCGAGCGCCAGACCGGATGGCTCGACGGGTCGCCCTCGACACGCAGCCCCATGCGCTCGCGCAGCATCATCTCGTCTTCCGAGTGGAAGGCAGCGCGACGGCGCGTGCGCTTCAGGATCTCGGCGACTCCCTTGTCGTCCTCGACGAGGAGGTCGCCGGTCGAGGAGCCCATGAAGACCTTGATGCCGGCTGCGCCCGGCAGGCGCTCCAGCTCCGGCACATCGGCCGCGTTCTCGTGCGTGCCACCGACCCAGAAGGCGAAATCGCAATGCATGCGGTGGCGGCCGCGCCTGATCTTGTCGGCCAGTGCCTCCGGCGTCGTCGTCTGTGGAATCGTGTTCGGCATCTCGAAGACGCAGGTCACACCGCCGAGCGCAGCAGCGCGCGAGCCCGTCTCCAGATCTTCCTTGTGATCGAGCCCCGGCTCGCGGAAATGCACCTGGCTGTCGATCACGCCGGGCAGGATGTGCAGGCCGGTGCAGTCGACCACCTCACCGGCCGAGGCCCGCGAGAGATCGCCCAGAGCCATGATCTTGCCGCCGGTGATGCCGATGTCCCGCGCGACGCGACCATCCTGGTTCACCACCGTGCCGCCCTTGAGGATGACGTCATAGGTCTGGGGCATGGCGGTTCTCCGGGCGGTTGAGCAAAGGGCCGATGCGGCCTACCTATCGGCAGACTCGCCGTCCCGAAAGCGGAAACAGCTTTCGGGTGGCGCAATGCCCCCTTTCGGCCGCACGAGCCCGGCACGGAATCAGAACTGGAACGGCTGCTTATGTCCGCAACCCGATTGATCGATCGCGGTGTCATCCGCGTCAGCGGCGAGAACGCCCGCGACTTCCTGCAGAACATCGTCACCAATGAGATGGACGAGGTGACGCCGGAACGGGCCGGCTATGGCGCACTGCTGACGCCACAAGGCAAGATCATCTGCGATTTCTTCATCATCGCCCTGCCGGCGGAAGACGGCGGTGGCTTCCTGCTCGACGCGCCTCTCCTCCAGACCGCGGATCTGATGAAACGCCTGAAGCTCTACAAGCTGCGCGCCAAGGTCGCTCTGGAAGACCTCACCGAGAAGAGCGTAGTGCTCGCTTCCGCGGATGGCGCACCGCTGCCGGAGCATGCCGGCTTCATCTATGACGACCCGCGCCTGCCTGCGCTTGGTCAGCGGGCCATCGCCGATGCCGAGGGCATCGACGATCTCGTCACGGCAACGCCCGATGCCTACCACGCCCGCCGCATCGCGCTCGGCGTGCCCGCAGGCGGCCGTGATTTCCCTTATGGCGACACCTTCCCGCACGAGGCGCTGCTCGACCAGCTCGGCGGCGTCTCCTTCAAGAAGGGCTGCTATATCGGCCAGGAGGTCGTTTCCCGCATGCAGCATCGCGGCACCGCCCGCACCCGCGTCGTGCCCATCGTCTTTGACAACGGCATCGTCTCCGAGACCGGCGTTGAGGCAACGGCAGGCGGCAAGTCGCTCGGCAGCATCGGCTCCGGCGCGAACGGCCGGGCCCTCGCCATGCTCCGCCTCGACCGGCTGGCGGATGCGCTTGCCGCCGGCACCGCGCCGCTCGGCGGCGGGCTTGCCTTCCATCTCGCCGAGAAGCCCGCCTTCATCCGCTTCCCCTTCCCCGGCGAGCCGGGCTTCGGAGCCGCCGCAGAGGTCGCCCTATGAGCGAGGCAAGTATCTTGAGCGAGGAACGCATCGCGATCGAAGGGCCGGACGGCAAGTTCCGCTGCCGCTGGCCGGGCACGGACCCGCTCTATCTCGCCTATCACGACACCGAATGGGGCGTGCCGGAATATGATTCCCGCGCGCTCTGGGAAAAGCTGATCCTCGACGGCTTCCAGGCCGGCCTCTCCTGGATCACGATCCTGCGCAAGCGCGATGCCTTCCGCGCCGGCTTCGCCGATTTCGAGCCGGAGATGGTCGCGCGTTTCGGCGAAGCCGAGGTCCTGCGCCTGCTCGCCGATCCCGGGATCATCCGCCATCGCGGCAAGATCGAAGGCACGATTCGCAACGCCCGGGCCTATCTGAACATCAGCGAGCGCGAGCCCTTCGCCGATTTCCTCTGGAAGCATCTCGACGGGCGCGTGCTGCAGAACAGTTTCCGCACCCAGGGCGAGGTGCCGGCCGAGACCAAGGTCTCGCAGGCGATGTCGAAGGAATTGAAGAAGGCGGGATTCACCTTCTGCGGCCCGACCATCGTCTATGCTTTCATGCAGGCCTGCGGGCTGGTCAACGACCACCTCACCGGCTGCTTCCGCTACACGGAATGCGCTGAATTGGCGCGCGACTCCCGCCCTGCCGCCTGATGGCCCGCAAGCCTGAACCGCCACGCGCCTGGCAGCGCATGCTCTCGGGCCGCCGGCTCGACCTGCTCGACCCCTCTCCGCTCGACATCGAGATCGAGGACATCGCGCATGGCCTCGCCCGCGTCGCCCGCTGGAACGGGCAGACTCACGGCGCTCATTCCTTTTCGGTGGCGCAGCATTGCCTGCTGGTCGAGGCGATCGCAGGCTTCCTGAATCCGGACTGGGGCGCTGCCTGGCGTCTGATGGCGCTGCTGCACGATGCGCCGGAATACGTCATCGGCGACATGATCTCGCCCTTCAAGGTGGTGATGGGCGACGCCTACAAGAGCGTGGAATTGCGCCTGCTCACAGCTATCCATCTACGCTTCGGCTTGCCTGCGACGACACCGGCCATGCTGAAGCGCAAGACGAAGGAGGCCGACACCATCGCCGCCTTCTTCGAGGCGACGCAACTCGCCGGTTTCGCCCGCGCGGAGGCGCTGAAATTCTTCGGCCGGCCGCAGGCGCTGCCGGCCGAGGTCCTCGCCTGGCTGGAACCGCTCGACACCGAGACGGCGCAAGCGCGCTTCCTGACGCGCTTCGCCGAACTCGGCAGCGGGCTCAGTGCGTCAGACGCACCGCGCTGATCTCGTTGGCGATCGTCTTGAAGATCGGGCTGAGCTGCGAGGCGCTCGTCACCTCGTAGTACATCTCCGGCTTGCTGGCGCATTCCTTGAGCAGCGCCGCGTTACCGTCAATCACACGGATCGTATAGAGATTGATGCCGGCTCCCTTGATATTTTGACAAGCGAGTCTCGTGCGGCTGTCGATCTCGCTTTGAGTCGTAGTGAAGCGATTTTGCGTATTGTCGCCATCGGTCAACAGGATCATATACTTCTTCAGACGCGGCTCTGTTGCTGGCTTCGCTTCCATGAACGGAGCGCTTGGCGACAATGTCGCCCAGCCCCAGACGGCGCCGATCGTGACGTTCGTATTGCCCACCGGGGTCATGGCATCGATGCGATTGGTCAGCGCGGTCCAGTCGGAAGTCAGCGGCAGGGTCTCTGCGAGTGTCGACTGGCTGCACCAGAAGGCGGGATATTGCTGCGCGCTCGCCGCGTACGAGCCGCCATCTGTGGTGTCGTAGTTCTGATCGCGATCGGCGATGCAGCCCTGAGCCGACTGCGCCCAAGTCGTCTTGGTCATGGTCTGGGTCGTGCAGTTGTTGCCCCACTTGTCGCAGTTGACCCTGCGCGTCAGCCCATATCGAATCCACTCTTGGTCCTTGAAGGTCCTCGCAATGCGAACCTGCGTATTAAACGGAACAATCGAGATCCTGATCTGGTCCGTCTCGATTGCAGCATCCTTCATGATGTTGATCAGATCTTTGGACGCCGCCTTCAGATTGGTCATCTTTTCTGAATTTGACATCGACCCGGTATTGTCGAGCACGAGCGCGAGCTCGATCTTGTTGGTTCCCCAGGTCGATTGGCTGTTGCTGGCGACGGGGATGTACTGAGAGCCGACTACTCGCCCGACCGTCGTCTCGACATTGGCGTTCGCCGAAATCTTGATCGTCCGCGCCGTGCGGTCGATCACCACGGACGCGCCGGTGAACTCTTTCTTCGCGCTCGCCGGAAGGTTGTCACGGATCCAGGAATCGATGCGATCCCTGAGTTGCGCGTCGGTCAGCTTCTGTGCGTCGCGCGCCGCCATCAGCGAGGCGGAGTCGATCGCCGAACTCAGCGCCTGGCGGGCGTTGCTGGCGCGGGAGTAATCGACGGTGACGCCGACGATGCCGATCACCGGAACGGTCAGGAAGCCAGCCATGACCAGCACGTTGCCACGCTGGTCGCGGCGGAACCGCCGCATCATTTCCGAAACGAAAGCGAGCTTGACCATAAATCTCATCCTGGGCCGGATTGCCGCATTGAGCCGAATGAGGGTTGAGGCCCGGAGCTTACAAATTGCTAAAACCGATTCGCGGAACTCGGCCCTATCTGCACATTTTGTAACGAAAGGAAGTGCCGTTGCGTAATCTCGCCTCCTGCGCACCAACTATTATTCCTTATTCAGAACAAGTGATGATCACTTTTCTCCATTCTGAAAATAATCATTTCGCAGGACAATGCGTTTAGATCACCAAAGGAGCAGCCATGTCGGACATCCCCGCTCTCTCCCTGCCGCCGGGCGTCGCCATCAAGGGCGCCGTGCAACCGCGCTTCGACGAGATTCTCACCCCGGAAGCGCTCGCCTTCGTCGCTGAGCTGCATCGCCGCTTCAACGAGACGCGCAAGCGGCTGCTTGCGGTTCGCGCCGAGCGCCAGAAGCGCTTCGACGCCGGCGAGACGCCGGATTTCCTGGCCGAGACCAGGCACATCCGCGAAGGCGACTGGAGCGTCGCGCCGATCCCGGCCGATCTGCAGGACCGCCGTGTCGAGATCACCGGCCCCGTCGACCGCAAGATGATCATCAACGCCCTGAACTCCGGCGCGAAGGTCTTCATGGCCGATTTCGAGGACGCCTCCTCCCCGGTCTGGACCAATATGGTCGAGGGCCAGATCAACCTCAGGGATCGCTGGGCCAACAGGATCGACTTCACCGATCCGGCGAGCGGCAAGGACTACAAGCTCGGCGCCAAGCCGGCCGTGCTGATCATCCGCCCGCGCGGCTGGCATCTGCCGGAGCGCCACATCGAGATCGACGGCGAGGAGGCCTCCGGCTCCCTGGTCGATTTCGGGCTCTATGTCTTCCACAACGCCAAGGCTGCGCTGGCCGCCGGCTCCGGCCCTTATTTCTACCTGCCGAAGCTGGAGAGCCATCTCGAAGCCCGGCTCTGGAACGATGTCTTCGTTGCCGCGCAGTCGGCGCTCGGCCTCAAGAACGGCACGATCAAGGCGACCGTCCTGATCGAGACCCTGCCGGCGGCCTTCGAGATGGACGAGATCCTCTACGAATTGCGCGAGCATATGGCCGGGCTGAACTGCGGCCGCTGGGACTACATCTTCTCCTTCATCAAGAAGCTCGCCCGCAACAAGGCCTATGTCCTGCCGGATCGCTCGCAGGTCGTGATGTCGAAGGCCTTCCTGCGTGCCTACTCGCTGCTGCTGATCAAGACCTGCCACAAGCGCGGCGCCTTCGCGATGGGCGGCATGGCGGCGCAGATCCCGGTCAAGAACAACCCCGAGGCCAACGCCGCCGCCTTCGCCAAGGTCAGGGCCGACAAGGAGCGCGAGGCCGGCGACGGGCATGACGGCACCTGGGTCGCCCATCCCGACCTCGTCCCGGTCGCCATGGAGGTGTTCGACCGGCTGATGCCGCAGGCAAACCAGCTCGGCAAGACGCGCGACGACGTAAACATCGGCACGACGGATCTGCTCGAGGTCCATCAGGGCACGCGCACCGAGGAAGGCTTCCGCGAGAACATCCGCGTCGGCGTCCAGTACATTGAGGCCTGGCTGCGCGGCCGCGGCGCGGTGCCGATCTACAACATGATGGAAGACGCTGCGACCGCTGAGATCAGCCGCGCCCAGATCTGGCAGTTCGTCCAGTATGGCGTCGAACTCGAAGGCGGAGTGAAGGCCGATGCCGACCTGTTCAAGCGCTGCCTGCCCGAGGAGATGGAGCGGGTGAAGGGCGAGCTCGGGGCGGACGTCTATGCCAAGGGCCGTTTTCCGGAAGCGATCGCACTCTTCGAGAAGCTCTCGCTGGCGCCGAACTTCGAGGACTTCCTCACGGTGCCGGCCTACGCCAAGCTGAGCTGAGCTGAACGCCTGCTCCAGCCGATCTATCGAGAGGCGCCGCCATCAAGCGGCGCCTCTTTGCTTTGCGCCGGTCAGTGCAGCTGCCACCAGACGCGCCCGCCGATGATGACGGTGAGCAGGATCACCGACCCGAAGAGATGCAGCAGGTCGGCCTTCCAGCCGCCGGCCGATGAGCCGCGGACATGCTGGTAGATCGCCTCCCGGCGGCGACGATAAGTGCCGATCGTGGTCATTGAAGCCTCCATCCAATCATTGCAGGCGCTTCAGCGCCCGCGACGGCTCAGGCGCGGCAGGGCGTCCCCACCGCACTGCTCCGCGTTGCCGCCATCGCCGTGCCGGCGAGCGGGCGCGGCAGGTCCTCGATCGCGTCGCGCATGAGGGTTGCGAGTTCCGGGCGAGCGGGGGCGAGCGGCGCACGGCAGGCAGCCCCGACCTCCGGATGCAGCATCGACAGGGCGAGCTTGACGAGCACCGGATCGGGCTCCCGAGCGAGCAGGTCGAGCAGCGGCACCAAGCGCCGCTGCAGGATCTGCGCCTGCCCGTAGAGTTCGGAGCGCGCCGCGCTCTCCAGCCGCGCCAGCCAATGCGGCGCGAGATTGCCGACGCTGGTGACAGCCCCGCACCCGCCTGCAAGCAAATAGGCCGGAATGGTTTCGGCCGCGCCGGTCAGCCGCATGAAGCGGCGATCGCGCAGCCGGGCGATCCGGTCGCAGCGGACGAGATCGCCCCGCCGCTCCAGGATACCGACGACATTCGCAGCACCTTCCAGCCGCTCCAGTGTTTCTGGCGCGATCTCGACGCCGCAGCGGTCCGGATCATTGTCGAGGATGATCTCGAGACCTGTCGCCTGCGCTGCCGCCATTGCATGGGCCGCGAGACCCGCCTGTGTCGGCCGGTTGTAATAGGGCATGCGCAGCAGCAGCGCCGAAGCACCGGCCTTCTCGGCGGCGGCGATCTCGGCGATCGTCTCGGCCGTGGCGTAGCTGCCAACGGCCGCGATCACCGGGAAATGCCGGCCGGCGATGCGGCGGGCGGCGGCGCAGAGTTGCTGGTGCTCCGCCTCGCTCAGCGTCGGGCTTTCGCCCGCGGCGGTGCCGACCACGATGCCGTCGGCGCCTTGCGCGATCTGCCAGTGAATGAGGCGTTCCAGCGCGCCATAGTCGATCGCGTCCTCGTCGAAGGGCGTGACCAGCGCGGTGAACATGCCGTGAAGCCAGTGGTTCATGGCGCGCCTCAGAGCAGCCTGAGCGTCTTCGCCGTCATGCGGACCGCGCGCGGGCGGTGGCCGGTCTCGAAGACGGCATAGCGCAGCGCGGTGCCGCGATCGGCGAAGATGCCGCCGCCGCGGCCATGGGTCTCGACGGCCAGCCAATGGCCGTCAACGTCGCGCCCGACCAGAAACTGGAGCGGACCGCCGAAGGATTTGCGAGGGATACTGAACATCATCCTGTTTCCCGAACGGTCTTCCAGACCGCCCGGACAAGGTATTTTCGCCGCCATAGCCGTTCGAGACGGGGCAGAGGGCGATAACATCAACGATGCATAAAGACCGCGACGCCGCCTTTGACTTCCGCCAGCCGCTCGCGCTCAATCCGCCCGTCTCGTCTGGATTCGTCGCATGCGCCCCCGCCTCCTGCCCCTCCTCGCCGCAGCCCTGCTCGGCGCCTCCTTCGTCCAGGCCGCGACACTCGCCCCCGAACAGCGTTTCAGGACGCTGGCTGACTTCTCGGGCCGCAAGCCCGGCAAGCCGGCACGCGATGTCAGCGGCCTCGCCTGCATGCCGGTGGCGAACGGCGCCCAGCGCTGCCTGCTCATCAACGACGAGGGCTCCTTCGCCCAGTTCGCCCGGATCGCCGAGAACCGGATCACCCCGGGCAGCCCCCTGCCGATCATCGGCCCGGACGCCTCGCCCGACACGCTCGGCCAGCCGCCACAGGGCATCTGCCGGACGCCGGGCCGCTTCGCTGAGCTCGACGGCGAGGCGGTCGCCTATGCCGATGGTGCGTTTTATCTGGCCGGCTCGCATGGCTGCTCGCGCAACAAGGGCGAGTTCCGCCTCTCCGCCTTCCATCTCGCCCGGATCAAGGTCGATGCCGAAGGCGCGCCGACCGGGCGGGTCGAGCTGACCTATCGCCTGAGCGACATGCTGCGCCGGGCCGGTGAGGCCGGCGCCTTCTTCGGCAAAAGCCTGATGGATGACAACGGGCTCAATGTCGAAGGCATCGCCGTCATCGGCGATACGCTCTGGGCCGGCCTGCGCGCGCCATCGCTCGGCAATCGCAGCTTCCTCGTCGGCGCCTCGCTCGCGGCGCTCTTCGCGCCCGGCCACGCCACAGCAACCGAGACCCCTAAGCTGATCGCGCTGCCCGCCGGCCGCGATCGCGGCATCCGGGACCTCGCCCCCCTGCCCGATGGCCGCCTGCTCGCGCTCCTCGGCCCGGCGCAGGACCAATCGCTGCCCTATTCCCTGATGCTGGTCGATACGGCCCGGCCTGAGGCAGTCGCGCCCCTCGGCGAATTGCCCGACCGCGGCGAAGGCAAGGCGGAATCCCTGACCGTCCTGGCGGAGAGCCGCGGCGCGCTCACCGTCCTGATCGGCTATGACGGCCGCAAGAACGGCCATTTCGAATCCTACCGCCTGCCTTTGCCGACCGGGACGCGCTGATCGCCATGGATTTCCGCTCCCGCCTCTCCCGCGCCGTCGCGCGCTACCGTGCCGAGGTCGCCGGCCCGCGCGAGCATCTCTCGCTGCTGCGCTGGCAGATGGTTGAGGGCCATGCGCTCGACCGCCGCGACACCTTTCCCGGCCATCTCACAACCAGCGCCTTCGTGCTCTCCCCTGACCATGCGCAGGTCCTGCTGATCGACCATGTCGTGATCGGCCGCTGGCTCCAGCCCGGCGGCCATTGGGAGGAAGCGGAACGCTTCCATCTTTCGGCAGCGCGCGAAGCCGAAGAGGAGACCGGCGTCCAAGGCCTGACGCTGCATCCCTGGCATGCCGGCGACGACGTGCCCTTCACCATCGACAGCCACGACGTACCGGGCAAGCCGGCGCGCGGCGAGCCCGATCATATCCATCACGACCTGCAATATCTCTTCCTCGCCGATCCCGCCCTGCCGCTCGTCGCGCAGGTCGAGGAGGTCCATGCCGCGGCCTGGAAGCCGATCGCCGCCTTGGCCGAAATCGCGCCGCGCGCCCTGGAACGGCTTTCGCGCCTGCCGACACCCTGACTGTTGCAGCGCAACAACATCGGGGTGAATTGCAGAAACGCCTATGGCTCTTTTATCGCGCCGAGCCGGGGCGGGCGGCATGCTCAATGCGAGGATGAATTAGGTATTGCAAACGATTTGCAATAGCATATAAATCCGCGACCTCCCGGAGTTCTCGATGTCTTCGAAAGCCTTCGCTCTCGCCCTGTTCACTGCCGCTGCGTCGATCCCTGCCGTTGCCGCCGACCTGCCATCCCGCAAGGGAGTTCCCGCACCTGCGCCCGTGGTTTCGGCCTGTACCGAGAGCGAAGGCATCCCGACCGACGCATTCGGCTTCACCACCGGCTCGGATGTCGCGGAAAAGGGCTCCTTCGGCCCCAGCCTCACCTATAATGGCGGGTTCGGCACGCGCGTCGGCTCCTCGAATGGGCATGGGCTCACCCTGCAGGGCTCCTACGGCCTCTTCCCCTGCTTCGAGATCGGCCCCTATGTGCTTGGCTCCTTCACCAATGCCTCGGCCGGCGGCATCAGCGCCGACGAGCGCGCTTTCGGCGCCGGCGTCGAAATGAAATACAAGCTGCTCGGACGCGACATGCATGGGCTCGGCCTGACCCTGGTCATCGACCCCAGCTTCAACCGTGCCGACCCGGACGGCGCCGGCCGCTTCACCACCTACAACACCGGCATCCGCCTCTTCGCCGACAAGACGCTGATCCCGAACACGCTCTATGCGGCGCTCAACCTCTCTCAGGACCTGACCTGGACCGGCCCTTCGCCCTATCAGCGCTCCTCGACCTTCACGGTCAGCGGCTCGCTCTCCTGGCAGGTCTCCGACGGGCTCTATCTCAGCGGCGAGGTCCGCCATATGCGCGCCCATAACGATCTCGGCTTCGGCAACGAGGCGGGCTACGCCACTTTCGCCGGCCCCGGCGTCTTCTGGCAGGCGACGAAGCAGCTCGCCCTCTCGGCCGCCTACAACATCCAGGTCGCCGGCAAGGCCAAGGGCCAGCCCGGAGACCTCGATCTGGCCAATTTCAGCCAGCATCTCGTCAAGGTGAAGCTGGGCTACAGCTTCTGAGCGAGAGCTTTCTGACCGCGCCATCATTCCGGGCTTGCCCCGGAATTAAGCCCTATGATGGATTCCGGATCGGCGCCGCTGTCGCGGCTTGTCCGGAATGACGGCACCGTTTCCGTGAAAATCCAGCATGCTCTAATGGGCGGCAGCGGCAACGCTGCCGCCCTTTTTCATGTCGGCAAGCCGCCTGCGTTGACATACTCCCCCCGAGTACCATAGCGTAATCGGCGGATCGAAGCTCGACACGTTCCCATGCCCCATACGCCGGAAGAGAAGAAGCGCGCCGTCACGCGGCTGCGCCGGATCAGGGGGCAGGCCGACGCCCTCATCGCCGCCGTGGAACGCGGCGAGGAATGCGGCGCCCTGCTCCAGCAGCTCGCCGCGCTGCGCGGCGCCGCGACCGGGCTGATGGCGGAAGTGCTGGAGAGCCATCTGCGCGAAACCCTGCACGGCACCGCCGGACCAGCAAAGACACCGCCCGACGATAGCGACGAGATCGCCGCGATCATCCGGGTCATCCGCCCCTATCTGAAATGACCGTTCGCAAGGAAGGAAACACCCGATGAAGACACGTGCCGCCGTCGCCTGGGAAGCCGGCAAGCCGCTCACCATCGAAACCATCGAGATCGGCGGGCCGAAGGCCGGCGAGGTTCTCGTCGAGGTCATGGCGACCGGCATCTGCCACACCGACGCCTACACGCTCTCGGGCCTGGATTCCGAGGGCAAGTTTCCGGCGATCCTCGGCCACGAGGGCGCCGGCATCGTCCGCGAGGTCGGCACCGGCGTGACGACGCTGAAGCCCGGCGACCATGTCATCCCGCTCTACACACCGGAATGCCGCAGCTGTAAGTCCTGCCTGTCGCGCCGCACCAATCTCTGCACGGCGATCCGCTCCACCCAGGGGCAAGGCCTCATGCCCGATGGAACGAGCCGCTTCTCCTGCGACGGCGGCGAGGTCTTCCACTATATGGGCTGCTCGACCTTCGCGAACTTCACGGTCCTGCCCGAGATCGCCCTCGCCAAGGTCCGTGAGGACGCGCCCTTCGACAAGATCTGCTACATCGGCTGCGGTGTGACGACCGGTATCGGCGCGGTGATCTACACGGCCAAGGTCTGGCCCGGCGCGAATGTCGTGGTCTTCGGGCTCGGCGGCATCGGCCTCAACGTCATCCAGGGTGCCCGCATGGTCGGCGCCGACAAGATCATCGGCGTCGATATCAACCCCGCCAAGCGCGCCATGGCCGAGAAGTTCGGCATGACCGACTTCATCAACCCGGCCGAGATCGGCAACGACAAGGTCGTCCAGGCGATCGTCGATCTCACCGGCGGCGGCGCCGACTTCTCCTTCGACGCGACCGGCAACACCAACGTGATGCGCCAGGCGCTGGAATGCTGCCATCGCGGCTGGGGCGAGTCGATCATCATCGGCGTCGCCGAGGCCGGCAAGGAAATCGCCACCCGCCCGTTCCAGCTCGTCACCGGCCGCGTCTGGAAAGGCACCGCCTTCGGCGGCGCGCGCGGGCGCACCGACGTGCCGAAGATCGTCGACTGGTATATGGAAGGAAAGATCAACATCGACGACCTGATCACCCACAAGCTCACGCTGGAGGAGATCAATCACGGCTTCGACCTGATGCATGAGGGCAAGTCGATCCGCAGCGTCGTGGTCTATTGAGCCGCCGTCTTACCGCCTCATAGGGTGGGCAGTAGACATCCTCCGTCATTCCGGGGCAGCACGGAGCGCTGAACCCGGAACCCACGGCTGGGCACAACGCTTGGATAAGCCGATCGGGCAAGGGCTCGCCCGGTCGTGGGTTCCGGGTTCAATCCTGGCGGATCGCCCCGGAATGACAAAGGTCGCGCGCCACAAGAAAGGCCCCCATATGGAACTCCTCTCCTCCTCCAAGGCCTTCGGCGGCTCCCAGCGCGTCTACCGTCACGAGAGCGCGGCCTGCGCCTGCCCGATGACCTTCGCGATCTATCTGCCGCACCAGATCGAGGATGGGCCGGTTCCGGTGCTCTGGTATCTTTCGGGCTTGACCTGCACCCATCAGAACGCGGTGGACAAGGGCGAATATCGCGCTGCAGCCGCCGCCAACGGCATCGCCATCATCTGCCCCGACACCAGCCCGCGCGGCGAAGCCGTGCCGGATGAACCCGACAACTGGCAATTCGGCTCGGGGGCCGGCTTCTACCTCGACGCCACGCAGGAGCCCTACGCCCGCAACTACCGGATGGAGAGCTATATCCGCGACGAGCTGCCCGCGCTGGTCAGCAAGAACTTTCCGCTCGACATGAGCCGGCAGGGCATCTTCGGCCACTCCATGGGTGGGCATGGGGCGATCACGCTCGCGCTCAAGAATCCCGGGCGCTACGCTTCAGTTTCCGCCTTCGCGCCGATCACCCAGCCCTCGACGGCAGGCTGGTCCCGGCCCGCCTTCGAGAAATATCTCGGCCCCGACGAGAGGAGCTGGCGCGCCTATGATTCCACCCTGCTGATCGCGGACGGGCATCGCATCCCGGACCTGCTGGTGGATCAGGGTACCGCCGACGGCTTTCTCGATGAGGGCCTGCGCCCGCAATTGCTCGAGATCGCCTGCGCCACGGCCGGCATCCCGCTGCAGCTGACGATGCGGGACGGCTACGACCATTCCTACAATTTCGTCTCGACCTTCATGGCGCAGCACATTGCCTGGCACGCCGAGCGGCTGTTCGCCTAGATCGCCGCGCGTCCTATCGGACGCGGTAACGGTGATCTATGTAATTGTTATCGCATCGGATTTTTCCGAAAAGTGGATTCCACTTTTCGGTCCGATGCTATAGAGCCGGATCCGATCAGGTTGAAACAACCTGATCGGTGAATCCGTCTCTCAACTTAAGTGAGAGAATGCGTTCTCCGATCTGACTGTGTTGCAGTCAGATCGGCGCGTGCTCTAGGCACCGCAGCGGAACGACAGCCCCCCGGCCGCGTTGAAGCTGTCAGCACAGCCTTGTTCGACCCGGGAACACGCCATGGCCAAGCGCCGATTGCCGCAGAGCGATCGCTCCTTTTTCACCCGGCTTTCGCAGGGCGTTGCGCATTGGACCGGCAAGCCCCAGACCTTCTTCGGCGCCGCCGCGCTGATCGTGGTCTGGGCGCTCTCAGGGCCGTTCTTCGGCTTCAATGACAGCTGGCAGCTCGTCATCAACACCTCGACGACCATCGTCACCTTCCTGATGGTGTTCATCATCCAGAACAGCCAGAATCGCGATACGGCCGCGATGCAGATCAAGCTCGACGAGTTGATCTGCAAGCTCGAGGGCGCACGCGAGGAACTGCTCGACCTCGAGGAGCTCGACGAAGAAAAGATCGAAAAGATCCGTAGCGAATTCGAGGATATGGCGGCCAAGGCGCGCAAAACTGCCCGCGGCACAGAAAGCCGACTGTCCGCTCCAGCCTGACCCGCAGACGTCGCGAAGACGGGCTTGGGCCGCTCAAATCGACTGTCATGCGCGCAATTCATCCAAATGAAGGATGCCGCTTAACGCTCTTTAAGGCCAACTATGCCCAGAGGGTCACGGGTGCGGCCTATCAATGATGGATGTGCGGATCGCTCACCTGAATGAGCGGGGCGACTTCTTTGTGATCGTTCCGGTCGAAAGCTCCTTCGGCGCGCAGTCCCGCGTGGCGCAGGAGGCCGCAATCGACAGAATGCGGCTTGCTGCGATGACCGCGCGTCTCAACGGCACGGTCGTCCCAGTCTGGCAGGACGGCAACCGCCTCGCCTTTCGGGCGCCCCAACGCTTTCACAGCTTCTTCAGAAGCCTGTCGCTGCCGATCATCTGCAGCAAGCTGAATGCGACTCTGCCCTGCCAGTGACCAGGCAATTTCCCTGCTGTTGCCCCCGCTCCGGATCTCGATCAACTCCCGAACGAACAAGATTTCGTTAAGCATCCGGGCAATCTTCAGGCAAAAGTAAGGTTAGCAGTTAGGGTTAAGGGTCATTTAAGAAATATCTGCCAGATTCCTTCCCGTTGGTAACTCGCGCGGGCTGCGTTCTTGCGCCGCGCAAACGCGAAGGACACTGCCATGGGCAGCCTGAAAACTCTCGCACTGGCGGGCGGCCTGGCCCTCGGCGCCTCCGTCGCGGCGCACGCAGCCGATCTGGCCTACGCCCCGCCTCCCCCGCCCGAGCCCCTCGGCCTCAAGGGCACGATCTCCAGCGGCTTCTATCTGCGCGGCGATGTCGGCGTCGGCGTCCAGACCGTGAGCAAGTTTCATCAGGACGATGTCGTCCAGTTCGGCGGAAACTTCTTCGGCAAGACCGACAATTCGGCCTTCTTCGCCGGCCTCGGCATCGGTTACCGCTTCAACAACTGGCTTCGCTTCGACGTCACCGGCGAATATCGCGGTTCTTCGTCGATCGGGGTGAACGACATCGTCTTCAACCCCTTCATCAACGACTTCCAGAGCAACACCTACAAGGCCAACCTGTCCTCGCTGGTCACACTCTTCAACGGTTACATCGACCTCGGCACCTGGAACTGCCTGACGCCCTATATCGGCGCCGGCATCGGCTTCACGCAGAACCGCATCAGCGGCCTGACCGACCAAGGCTCCGTCGCCGGCTTCCCGACGCTGGGCTATGCGAACAACGGCACCAAGACCAATGTCGCATGGGCGCTCATGGCCGGCGTCGGCTACGAGGTGAACAAGAATCTCACCCTCGAACTCGGCTATCGCTACCTCAACCTCGGCGACGGCCAGTCGGGCCGCATCCAGAACGCGTTCCTCGCTGAGAACTACGGCCCGCTCAAGGCCAAAGACATCGACAGCCACGACTTCCGCATCGGCATGCGCTGGAACTTCGGCGATCCGAACTGCTGCGGTCCTACCCCGGTCGCCTATGCGCCGCCGCCGGTGGTGCGCAAGTACTGAGACTGACCCAACGACTGCAAAACAAAACGGCGCGGATCATCTCCGCGCCGTTTTGCTATTCCGCTCCCCTCGCGCCGGCCTACATGCGCGTCATCCCGGACGCAGCGAAGCGGAGATCCGGGATCCATCATAGGGCTCCGGCGCTCTACGATGGATCCCGGATCGGCGCGGCTTCGCCGCTTGTCCGGGATGACGACGAACAATGAGTTCTGCGGCAGCCTCAGCGCAGCAGCGACTGCCCGGTCATCTCCGCCGGCTGCTCCAGCCCCATCAATGCCAGCAAGGTCGGCGAAATATCCGCGAGGCGTCCGTCCGCCAGCGCCTTGGCCTGTCCGCCAATGAGGATCAGCGGCACGACATTGGTCGTGTGCGCCGTATGCGGCTTGCCGGTCTGCGGATCGACCATCAATTCCGCATTACCGTGATCGGCCGTGACGAGCAGCGCCCCGCCCTGCCGCTGCACCGCCTCGGCGATCGCGCCCAAGCCCGCATCGACCGTCTCGACCGCCTTGATCGCCGCGGCCAGCACGCCGGTATGGCCGACCATGTCGGGATTGGCGAAGTTGAGCACGACGAGGTCATAGCGGCCGGACCCGATCGCCTCGACCGCCTTGGCGGTCAATTCCGGCGCCGACATCTCCGGCTGCAGGTCATAGGTCGCCACCTTGGGCGAGGGCACCATCACCCGCTCCTCGCCGGCATAGGGCGTCTCTTCGCCGCCGTTGAAGAAATAGGTGACGTGCGGATACTTCTCCGTCTCCGCCATGCGGATCTGTGTCCGGCCCGCCTTCGCAACCGTCTCGCCCAGACCGTTGGCGAGCGTCTGCGGCGGGAAGAGCGCCGGCATGATCTTGTCGAGCTCGGCGCTGTAGGAGGTCATGCTGACCGCCTTGACGAGCTGCGGCCGGCGCGGGCGCGCGAAACCGGTGAAGTCCGGCTCCAGCACCGCGTTCAGGATCTCGCGGATGCGGTCCGAACGGAAGTTGAAGCTGAGCAGCCCGTCGCCATCCTTCATCCCGGCATAGCCGCCGATCACCGCCGGCAGGATGAACTCATCGGTGACCTTGCCGGCATAGGCAGCCGCGATCGCCGCATCGGCCGTGGCGAAGGCCTCGCCCTCTCCCAGCACCATCGCGCGCCAGGCCTTCTCGACCCGCTCCCAGCGATTATCGCGGTCCATCGCGTAATAACGGCCGCAGACGCTGGCGATGGTCGCTCCCGCCGGCAGTGCGGCGGCAAAGGCCTTGACGTATTCCGCAGCCGATTGCGGCGGCGTATCGCGCCCGTCGGTGAAGACATGGACGCGAACCGGGATGCCCTGCTTTGCCAGGATATGGGCAAGCGCCACCGCATGGTCCTGATGGGCATGGACGCCGCCCGGCGAGACCAGGCCGAGCAGATGGCAGGCGCCGCCATTCGCCTTGAGCTCCGCGACGAGACCGGAGGCGGCGAGTGCCGTTTCGATCGAGCCGTCGGCGATCGCCTGGTTGATCCGCGGCAGGTCCTGCATCACCACCCGGCCGGCGCCGAGATTGAGATGCCCGACCTCGGAATTGCCCATCTGGCCCTCGGGCAACCCGACATCGAGCCCTGACGTGCGCAGGAAGGCATGCGGGTTCGCGGCCCAGAAACGATCGAAATTCGGCGTCTTCGCCAGACGGACCGCGTTGTTCTCGCTCGCTTCGCGCCAGCCCCAACCATCGAGGATCATCAGCATCACGGGGCGAGGCGGCATCGGCTTGACCTGTCGGCATCTGTGAAAGGTGCTTGTGCGGATATCACGCACCACCTCGCCTATGCGAGTGCTAAGAAAGCGGCGGAACCGCGGCGAAGCCCCGATGGGAGGCAGCGATGACGATCAAGGCGCTGGTTTTCGATGCCTATGGCACGCTGTTCGATGTGCAGTCCGTCGCAGGCGTCACCGACAGGGCATTTCCGGGGCACGGTGCGGCGATCACCCAGATCTGGCGGCTGAAGCAGCTCGAATACACCTGGCTGCGCGCCCTGATGGACCGCTACGAGGACTTCTGGACCGTCACCCGCGACTCGCTCGATTTCACCTTGCGGACGCTCGGCCTCTCGGCGCCGCCGGATCTCGTTTGGCAGATTGCCGAGGCCTATGATGCGCTTGCCCTCTATCCGGAGGCGCGGTCGGCGCTGGAAGGACTAGCCTCCCACCGGCTCGCCATCTTCTCGAACGGCAGCCCGGCGATGCTGAAGCGGCTCGTCGCCCATGCCGGCATCGGCGAATTGCTGGAAACCGTGATCAGCGTCGACGAGATCGGCGTCTACAAGCCCGACCCGCGCGGCTACGCTTATGTCGAGAAGCGGCTCGGCCTGACGCGCGACGAAATCCTCTTCATCTCCTCCAACGGCTTCGACATCGCCGGTGCCAAGTCGCATGGCTTCCACGTCGCCCGCATCGAGCGCGTGCCGGCCAGCAGGCTGCGCAGCGAGCTGGAAACGGCCGCGACGATCGACCCCGCCCTGATGTTCAAGGCCCTTAGGATGCAGCCCGAACAGCTCGGCTTTCAGGCCGACGTGACCATTGCGGCGCTGACCGATCTCGTCTCCTATGTCGCCGCACTGAGACAGGCCTGAAGCACCGCCGAGGAGCCCCATGATCAAGCTCTACTACCACCCCTCCCCAAACCCGGCGAAGATCGCGCTCTTCCTCGAGGAAGCCGGCCTGCCCTACGAGATGGTGCCGGTCGACACGCGCAAAGGCGACCAGTTCAAACCGGAATTCCTCGCCATCAACCCCAACGCCAAGACTCCGGCCCTCACCGATGGCGACGTGACTGTCTTCGACTCGAACGCGATCCTGCTCTACCTCGCCGAGAAGACCGGGCAGTTCCTGCCCGAGAACACGCCGAAGGCGCGCGGCGAGATGCTGTCCTGGCTGATGTTCGTCGCCACCGGCATCGGCCCCTATTGCGGCCAGGCCGTGCATTTCGGCCGCTTCGCACCGGAGAAGATTCCCTACGCCATCAACCGCTATTCCCGTGAGGCAGAGCGGCACTGGGGCATCATCAACGATCTCCTCGCCCGGCGCCGCTACATGCTCGGGGACGTCTACACGCTGGTCGACATGTCGGTCTGGGGCTGGGCGACCCGCCTCTCCTTCGCGGTGGGCGATGCCTGGCCCGAGATGTTCCCGCATGTGAAGCGCCATCTCGACGAGATCTCGGAGCGCCCTGCAGCGCAGCGCGCGGTCGCGCTCAAGGACCAGTTCGCCTTCAAGGCCGATTTCGACGCGGAAGCATTCAAGTACCTGTTCCCGCAGAACGCCCACCTCGTCGCCTGAAGGCGGCTCGGGCTCTCCGTCATGCTCGGGCTCGACCCGAGCATCTCCGGACACGGAGCCTCCGGTGCCTTTCCGGCTGGAGATTCTCGGGTCTCCCTGTGGCCGCCAGAGAATGACGGTGCGTTGTGCTCGGCAGCACCGCACCGCCTGTGCATCATGGCTGCCACCGCGGCAAAAGCGCTGGCGGCGACGGGCGTTTCGCGCCAGTGTCGCCGCGGCTCTGCCCCCGGGGAGGCGCGGAGCGAGCACAGTCTCCGAGAGGACGGATGCCGACCGATATCGAGATCGCGCGCGCCGCGACGCTTCAACCGATCGCCGCCATTGCCGAGCAGGCGGGCATTCCCTCGGAGGCGCTCAATCCCTACGGCAAGCATATCGCCAAGATCGACACGCAGGCGATCCCCGACTTCGAAACGCGGCCGGACGGCAAGCTGATCCTCGTCACCGCGATCAGCCCGACACCGGCTGGCGAAGGCAAGACCACGACGACCGTCGGTCTTGGAGACGGCCTTTCCCGCATCGGCAAGCGCGCCATGATCGCGCTGCGCGAGCCCTCTCTCGGGCCCTGCTTCGGCGTCAAGGGCGGCGCGGCGGGAGGCGGCTATGCCCAGGTCGTGCCGATGGAGCAGATCAATCTGCACTTCACCGGCGACTTCCACGCCATCACCAGCGCCCACAACCTGCTCGCAGCCATGGTCGACAACCATGTCTACTGGGGCAACGGGCTGGAATTCGACACCCGTCACATCGCCTGGCGCCGCGTGCTCGACATGAACGACCGGGCGCTACGCGCGACGGTCTCGTCGCTCGGCGGCCCCGGCAATGGCTTTCCGCGCGAGGACGGCTTCGACATCACCGTTGCCTCCGAAGTGATGGCGATCTTCTGCCTGGCGCACGATGCGATCGATATCGAGGAGCGTCTCGGCGGTATCGTCGTCGGCCGCACGCGCGACAAACGCCTGATCACCGCGGCAGACCTCAAGGCGACCGGCGCGATGAGCGTCCTGCTCAAGGACGCGCTGATGCCGAACCTGGTGCAGACGCTGGAGGGGACGCCGGCCTTCGTCCATGGCGGCCCCTTCGCCAACATCGCCCATGGCTGCAATTCGGTGATCGCAACGCGCGCGGCGCTGAAACTCGCCGACTACGTCGTCACCGAGGCCGGCTTCGGCGCCGATCTCGGCGCCGAGAAGTTCTTCGACATCAAATGCCGCAAGGCCGGGCTCAAGCCCGCCGCGGCTGTCGTCGTCGCTACGGTGCGCGCCCTCAAGATGCATGGTGGCGTCGCCAAGGACCAGCTCAGCCAGGAGAACCTCAAGGCGCTGGAAGCTGGCATGGCCAACCTCGCGCGCCATGTCGAAAACATCCGCAAATTCGGCGTGCCGCCGATCGTCGCGATCAACCACTTCGCCACCGATACCGCGGCCGAGCACGATCTCATCCGCCACTACTGCCGCAACCATCTCGGCGCCGAGGCGATCATCTGCCGGCACTGGGCCCAAGGAGGCGCCGGCGCAGAGGAACTCGCCCGCAAGGTTGCCGCGCTGACCGACGAGGACGAGGCCGATTTCGCCCCGCTCTACCCCGACGAGATGCCGCTGCGCGAGAAGCTGGAGACAATCGCCCGCGAGATCTACGGGGCGGCTGGCGTCAGCGTCGACGTCAGGCTGCGCGACCGTTTCGCCGAGCTGGAGGCGGCCGGCTTCGGTAACCTGCCGGTCTGCGTCGCCAAGACCCAATATTCCTTCTCGGCCGACCCGGCGCTGCGAGGCGCGCCTTCCGGCCACATCGTGCCGCTGCGCGAGCTCAGGCTTTCGGCCGGCGCCGGCTTCGTCGTCGCGATCTGCGGGGACATCATGACGATGCCCGGCCTGCCGCGCCAGCCGGCTGCCGAGCGCATCCATATCGACGCGCAGGGGCGGATCGAAGGGTTGTTCTGACGGCCCACCCATGGGAGCCGTCACGCCTTCGTCACATGACTCACCGAAGCGCCCCGCCTCGGTATCGACAGCGGGACGGCGAAGATGAGCACGAAGATCACGGGCGCCCAGGCGCTCCTCGACGAACTCGTAGCGACGGACGTCTCGATCGAAGGAGGCCGGATCGCCTCGCTGGGCGGAGCCTCGCAGACGGCGAATCTTGTGCTCCACGCCGAAGGCTGCTTGGTCCTGCCGGGTATCGTCGACTGCCATGGCGACGCCTTCGAGCGTCACATCATGCCGCGTCCGGGCGTTGCCTTTGATATCGACCTGGCGCTACGCGACGCCGACCGCGCCCTGCTGGCGAGCGGCATCACCACCGCCTTCCACGGCGTCACCTGGTCCTGGGAGCCGGGCCTGCGCGGCGCGGAGAATGCCCGCCGGCTGGTCGAGCGCATCGCTGCGCTCAAGCCGGAGCTGGGCGCCGATACCCGCTTCCACATGCGCCACGAGACCTTCAACCTCGATGCCGAGGAAGAGATCGCCGCATGGCTGATCGAGGGGCGCATCGGTGTCCTCGCCTTCAACGATCACACCGAAGGCACGCTGAAATCCCGCCACCGGCCGGACAAGATCGGCAAGATGGTCGAGCGTACCGGCCTGAGCCACGACGCGTTCATGGAACTGGTCGATCGCGTCTATGCCCGCAAGGGCGAGGTCGCGGGCTCGATCGCGCGGCTGGCCGAGGCGGCGCGCAAGGCCGGCGTGCCGACCCTATCCCATGACGATATGAGCCCTGAGATGCGGCGAGAACACCGCGCGCTCGGCATCGCCATCGCCGAGTTCCCGATCAATGAGGCGACGGCGCACGAAGCGGCCTCAGTTGGGGAAGCGGTCGTCTTCGGCGCACCGAACGTGGTGCGGGGCGGCTCGCATACGGGCTGCCCGGCCGCCGAGGAGATGGTGCGGCAGGGGCTCTGCACCATCCTGGCCTCCGACTACTACTATCCGGCGCTGCCGCTCGCGCCCTTCCTGCTCACCGAGCGCGGCACCGCCTCCTTCGCCGCAACTTGGAAACTGGTCTCGGAGAACCCGGCGACAGCGCTGGGATTGACCGACCGCGGCCGGATCGCGTCGGGCTTGAGGGCCGACCTCGTCATCGTCAGGCCGGAGCCCACGCCGCGCGTGATGGCAACGATCGCAGGCGGTCGGCTCGTCCATCTCGCCGATCCGGACCTGCTCGCTGGCTGAGGCATTCGGGCAGAACTACGCCCGTCATTCCGGACAAGCGGCGAAGCTGCGCCGATCCGGAATCCATCGTAAGGCTCCGCGCTCTATGATGGATTCCGGGTCTCCGCTTCGCTCCGCCCGGAATGACGGCGCGTTTCCAAACAAGACAAAAGAGCCGCGGGACTCAAGCAAAATCGAGTTGCACCTTGATCGCCCTCGACTTGTCTGCGGCCAGATCGAAGGCCTCGACCGCGCGGTCGACCGGAATCGTCGCCGTCAGCAACGGCGAGAGATCGATATTACCCGAACCGATCATCGCCACCGCCCAATCGAACTCCTCATGGAAGCGGAAGGAGCCGCGCAGGTCGAATTCCTTGGCGACCAGAACATTCATCGGCAGCGTGAACTGCCCGCCGACGCCGATCTGAACGATGACGCCGCCCGGCCGCACCACATCAAAGGCGCCGGTCAGCGCATGCTGGTTGCCGGAGGCCTCGAACATCACGTCGAAGGCGCCCTTCTCCGCGCCGTAATCATCTTTCAGCCGCTCGGGCTCGGCCGCGACATTGACGGTCGCGGTCGCGCCCATCCTGCGCGCAATCGGCAGCGGCCCGTCGACCACATCGGTCGCGACGATCTCGGCGGCGCCCGCCGCCTTCGCCGCCACGATGGTGAGCGCACCGATCGGCCCCGCCCCTGTCACCAGCACGCGCTTGCCGAGCAGCGGGCCGGCGCGCTTGGCGGCGTGCAGGCAGACCGAGAGCGGTTCGGCGAAGGCAGCCTCGGCGGCGGTGACATGAGGCGCCACCTTCACCGCCTGCCGCTCCTCGACGACGAGCACGTCGCGGAAGCCGCCCTGCACATGCGGGAAGCGCATCGCCGAACCGTAGAACAGCATGTCCGAGCAGTGCTGCTGCAGGCCCATCTGGCAATAGCGGCAATGGCCGCAGGCCCGGCTCGGATTGACCGCAACCCGGTCGCCCGGCTTCACCCGCGAAACGTCGCCGCCGACCGCTTCGACCCGGCCGGCTATCTCATGACCGAGGATCATCGGTTCGCGGACGCGGATCGTGCCGAAGCCGCCATGGAGATAATAGTGCAGATCCGAGCCGCAGATGCCGCCGGCCTCGATCCGCACGCGGACGTCGCGTGGTCCCAGCGCTGGCGCCGTGGTCGGCTCGACACGCAGATCCTTCTCGGCATGAATGACGACGGCCCGCATCTCTCGCTCCCGGTTTAGCCGCGGAATCCTGCCCGCAGCCATTGTCTAATCGATTGAAACCTGCTTACCCAAGGATGCAGGCTTTACGCAAACCGAATTTGCTCACACCAGAACGCTGCGAGGATACGCCATGTCGCTGTCGCTGTTCAGTCTCGAAGGCAAGATCGCGCTCGTCACCGGCTCCGGCCAGGGCATCGGGCTTGCACTCGCGGAAGGCCTGTCGGACGCGGGCGCCCATGTCGTGCTGAACGGCCGCGACAAGGCCAAGCTCGAGCGGGCGCAGCAGGCGCTCACTGCGGCCGGCCGCAAGGCCTCCATCGCTCCCTTCGATGTCACCGACCAGAAGGCGGTCGAGGCCGGTGTCGCGGCGATCGAGGCCGACATCGGACCGATCGACATCCTGATCAACAATGCCGGCATGCAGAAGCGCGCGCCGATCACCGAATTTCCGGTCGAGGGCTGGCACGAGGTGATGAACACCAACCTGCATTCGGTGTTCTACGTCACCCAGGCGGTGGCGAAACGGATGGTGCCGCGCAAGCGTGGCAAGATCATCAATATCGGCTCGGTGCAGAGCGAGCTCGGCCGCGCCACCATCATCCCCTACACCGCCTCGAAGGGCGCGGTGAAGATGATGACGCGGGGCTTGGCCGCCGAGCTCGGCAAGCACAACATCCAGGCCAACGCCATCGGCCCCGGCTACTTCGCCACCGAGCTCAACGCCGCCCTGATGGCGGACGAGGCCTTTTCGAACTGGCTCTGCAGCCGCACGCCCGCCAACCGCTGGGGCGAGACCAAGGAGCTGGTCGGCGCCGCGATCTTCCTGTCCTCAGCGGCGTCGGACTACGTCAACGGCCACCTGCTGATGGTCGATGGCGGCCTGACCGCCGTGGTGTGAGAAGCACACCGCCGTCATTCTCGGGCAGCGTCAGCTGACCCGAGAATCTCTGGACGGGATCGTGGCGGAGCCTCTTCCGGCTGGAGATGCTCGGGGCGAGCCCGAGCATGACGGTGCCCGTCAGGCCGCAGCCTTCGTCACCGCCTCGACGACATCGTCCACCGCGCGCTCGACCAGGTCGCGGTCGTCGCCCTCCGCCATGACGCGGATCACCGGCTCGGTTCCCGACGGGCGGATCACCAGGCGGCCACTGTCGCCCAGCAACTGCTTCGCCGCCTCGATGGCGCTGATGACGGGCTGCTGCTCCAGCGGCTTGCCGGCCTTGTAGCGCACATTCTTGAGGATCTGTGGCAGCGGCTCGAAGCAGTGGCAGACCTCCGAGACCGGCTTGTCCATCCGCTGGACCACTGCGAGCAGCTGCAGCGCCGCGACGAGGCCGTCGCCGGTCGTGCCGAAATCCGACAGGATGATATGGCCGGACTGCTCGCCGCCGAGGTTGAAGCCGTGGTTGCGCATATGCTCCAGCACATAGCGGTCACCGACCGCCGTGCGCGCCAGCGACAGGCCGAGCCCCGCCAGATAACGCTCCAGCCCGAGATTGGACATCACGGTCGCGACGATGCCGGGAGCCGAGAGACGACCGTCTTCCATCCAGCTGCGCGCGATCACGGCCATGAGCTGGTCGCCATCGACGATATGGCCGTGCTCGTCGACGACGAGCACGCGGTCGGCGTCGCCATCGAGCGCGATGCCGACATCGGCGCGCAGCTCCTTGACCTTCTCGATCAGCGTCGAAGGATGGGTCGAGCCGATCTCGCGGTTGATGTTGAAGCCGTCGGGCTCGACGCCGATGGTGATGACTTCGGCGCCCAGCTCCCAGAGCGCCTGCGGCGCGACCTTGTAGGCGGCACCATTGGCGCAATCGAGCACGATGCGCAGGCCTTCAAGGCTCAAATTGCGCGGCAGCGTCCGCTTGGCGAACTCGACATAGCGCGCATCGGCGCTGTCGATGCGCTTGGCCCGGCCGAGCATCGGCGAAGTCGACAGGCGCGGGCCGAGATCGGCATCGATCAGCGCCTCGATCTCCCGCTCGACCTCGTCGTTGAGCTTGTAGCCATCGGGCCCGAACAGCTTGATGCCGTTGTCCTCATAGGCGTTGTGCGAGGCCGAGATCATCACGCCGAGATCGGCGCGCATCGAGCGCGTCAGCATGGCGACGGCCGGCGTCGGCATCGGGCCGAGCAGCATCACATCCATTCCGACCGAGGTGAAGCCGGCGACCAAGGCATATTCGATCATGTAGCCGGAGAGGCGGGTATCCTTGCCGATCACGACCCGATGGCGATATTCGCCGCGGCGAAAGGCGAGGCCGGTAGCCTGGCCGACCTTCAAGGCAAGATCGGGCGTAATGACGCCGTTCGCCCGCCCACGAATGCCGTCAGTTCCAAAATATTTGCGCGTCATTGCGTTTTGATTCCGAGGGGCTGAAACGCCCGATTATGCGCGTTCTATAGCCAAAAAACCTTTCCGCCTTCTCACAAATTATGACGGAAGGTGACAGGTGGGCAGTGGCGCCCGATCCCAAGGGCAGCCGCTGATCTTCCAGCTCCGAACCACGCCGTCATTGCGAGGAGCGAAGCGACGAAGCAATCCAGAGGGACTGGGTGAGACGCTCAGCCCAGTCCCCCTGGATTGCTTCGCTGCGCTCGCAATGACGGCGTGGCTGACAGGCCCATGAAAAAGGGCGGCCCGGAGGCCGCCCTTTCGCTTTCTGTCGGATGATGCCTCACACCTGCGGCTGCGGCTCCATGCCCGCATCCGGCTCGCCGCGCTTGCGGCCCTTGCCGGCGCTCGGCACTGCCGAACCGCGCGGGGCGTGCGGCGTGTCGTCGAGATCGCGCGAGGGGCGTTTTCCCGCGATCAGATCGCGGATCTCCTCGCCCGTCAGCGTCTCGAACTCGAGCAGCGCCTCGGCCACCTGCACGAACTCGTCGTGGTGCTCGGTGAGGATCGTCTTGGCGTCGGCATAACCCTGATCGACGAGGCGCTTGACCTCGGCGTCGATCTTCTGGGCAGTCGCCTCGGAGACCGCCTGGCTGCGGCCCATCGACATGCCGAGGAAGACTTCTTCCTGATTGTCGCCATAGGCGACCATGCCGAGCTCGTCGGAGTAGCCCATCTGGGTGACCATGGCCTTGGCCATCTTGGTCGCCTGCTGGATGTCGCCGGTGGCGCCCGAAGTCACGTTCTCACGTCCGAAGGTCATTTCCTCCGCCACGCGACCACCCATGGCCACCGCGAGCTGCGAGGTGAACTCCTTGAACTTCATCGAGTAACGATCGCCCTCCGGCAGGAACTTGACCATGCCGAGCGCACGTCCGCGCGGGATGATCGTCGCCTTGTGGACCGGGATGCCGGCCGGCACATACAGGCCGACGATGGCGTGACCGGCCTCGTGATAGGCGGTCAGCTTCTTCTCCTCCTCGGACATGGCCATCGACTTGCGCTCGGCGCCCATCATGACCTTGTCCTTGGCGTCCTCGAACTCGGCATGGGTCACCATGCGCTTACCGCGGCGGGCCGCCAGCAGCGCCGCCTCGTTGACGAGGTTCATCAGGTCGGCGCCGGAGAAGCCGGGCGTGCCGCGGGCCAGGATCTTGAGGTCGACATCCGGCGCCATCGGCACCTTGCGGACATGGACCTTCAGGATCTTCTCGCGGCCGGCGACGTCCGGGTTCGGGACGACGATCTGGCGATCGAAACGGCCCGGGCGCAGCAGCGCCGGGTCGAGCACGTCCGGACGGTTGGTCGCGGCGATGATGATCACGCCCTCGTTCGGCTCGAAGCCGTCCATCTCGACGAGGAGCTGGTTCAGCGTCTGCTCGCGCTCGTCATTGCCGCCGCCGAGGCCGGCGCCGCGATGACGGCCGACCGCGTCGATCTCGTCGATGAAGATGATGCAGGGCGCATTCTTCTTGGCCTGCTCGAACATGTCGCGCACACGGCTCGCGCCGACGCCGACGAACATCTCGACGAAGTCGGAGCCCGAGATGGTGAAGAACGGCACGTTCGCTTCGCCGGCGACGGCGCGCGCCGTCAGCGTCTTGCCGGTGCCCGGAGGGCCGACGAGCAGCACGCCGCGCGGGATGCGCCCGCCCAGCCGCTGGAACTTCTGCGGATCGCGCAGGAATTCGACGATCTCCTGCAGGTCTTCCTTGGCTTCGTCGATGCCCGCGACATCCTCGAAGGTGACGCGGCCATGGGCCTCGGTGAGCAGCTTGGCCTTCGACTTGCCGAAGCCCATCGCCCGGCCGGCGCCGTTCTGCATCTGGCGGGACATGAAGATCCACAGACCGATGAAGATGACGAAGGGCAGAGAGTTGACCAGCAGCGCCATGAACCAGGGCGTGCCTTCGGACGGTGCACGGGCCGACACCTGCACGCCCTTCTGCGCCATGGTCTTCAGCAGGTTGGGATCGCCGTACGGCGCATAGGTCACGAAATTGCGGCCGTCGGAGAAGCTGCCGGAGATCTCCTGTCCGGCGACCACGACATTGGAGACGCGCCCGGCTTCAGCCTCGTTGATCAGCTGGCTATAGGGGATCTCGTTGCTGCTGGCGCGCTGGCTCGGGCTCTGGAACAGGGTCACCAGCGCCAGAACAAGCAGGAAAATCACCACCCAGAGGGCGAAATTTCGAAAATTCGGATTCATCACCAGTCCGATCGGGCCTGCCGGACCAACCGGATAAGGCCAAGGGTTTCCTCGACTAATCTAGGTGCGGCGTTCGCCCTTGCCAAGGGAAACAGAAGACGCAAGGGCACTAAGATGTCGCAGGATGAACGCCGCGTCGACGTGGCGGCTCCCGTTCGAGGAGCAGCACGCCGTCGCCTCCGAGCCTGACCATGCAGCCGGACAATGTCCGTCTCAAGGCAGATCCGGCCTTCGCAGCGACACGCAGCGCCGCCACGCAATCCTCCAGCCGTTCGAGCCGAGCATAGCGGTCGCTGGTGGCAGCAACGGCGTCAAGCGCCAGCCCGACCACGCGCAGAACGATCTCGTCCGGCTCAGCCATCAGCGCCGAAAAATCGAGCCGCACCCGGTCCTCACCCACCTCTCGCGGCAAGCCGACCACTGCAAACACGGCCAGCGCGCGCTGCCTCACCGCGTCTTCAAGACGCGCCATACGCTCCGCCATCCGTCCGAAACGCTCGGCCGTCAGCCCCTCTTCCGCCAGAGCCGGCATGATCTCGCGCCAGCGAACGCGCTCGAAGCGTGGGTCGGCATTGCTCGGATCGCTGACAAAAGGAAGTCCGCGCGCCCGGGCAGTCGCAACGAGCCGTGCCTTCGGAATGCCGAGCAAAGGACGCAGGAGCACGACACCGTCCTTCACGGTTCGCGCGCGCATCCCGACGAGACCGGACGGGCCGGAGCCGTGGGCGAGCCGCATCAGCATGGTCTCGGCCTGATCGTCGAGCGTATGGGCAGTCACCAGCGCGGCGCCGCCGAGCCGCTTCGCCTCTCCCGCCAGCAGCGCGTAACGGGCGTGCCGGGCCGCGGCCTGGATACCCCTCGCCGGCTTCTCGCCTTCCCAGCGCAGGATCGCATGCGCCACGCCGAGCCGCGCACAGAGTGCGGCGACAGCGGCAGCCTCCTGGGCGGCTTCCGGCCTCAGGCCGTGGTCGACGGTCGCGGCATGGAGCAGCGGCCGGCCGGGTGTGCGCACCCAATCGGCCAGCAGCCCCAGCAATGCGATCGAATCCGGCCCGCCTGAAACCGCGACGAGCAGGCCGCTTTCCGTTGTCAGCCCCAGAAAGAGTTCGCCGGCCTCGACAGGCGAGACCGGCGGCACATTCGTCTCGTTCTGCGGCAGCGCGCTCAAGCGCAGCCGGAGCGGCGCCGCTCGCGCGCCACGCCCTGACGCACCGCATTGGAGGCCGACGGATAATCGACGCCGACCTTGGCATAGGTCGCACAGGCCTGGTCCTTGGCGCCGAGCCCGTTCAGGGCCATGCCGAGCTTGAGCAGGCTGTCCGGCGCCTTCGTTGCCTTCGGCGATTCCCGCGAGATCTTCAGGAATTGCTCGGCCGCCTCGCGGTAGCGCTGGCGCTGCAGATAGCTCTCGCCGAGCCAGTAGGTCGCATCAACCGCCAGCCGGTCGCGCGGATAGCTCTGCAGGAACTGGCGAAACCCCATCTCCGCCTGCTCGTATTCCCTGCGCTGAAGCGAGGCGAAGGCGAGGTCGTAGGCGTCCTTCGCGGTCTGCGGACCGCTGACGGCCGCGACGCTCGCGCCCCGCGGCACGGCCTGCTGCTGCAGGCCGCCCTGCGGAACCGGGCGCCCGACGCCCTGCAGGTCGAGTGGCCGACCCGTGGCAGGTCCGCCGCCATCGTCATCCTCGATGATGCTGGCGATCCCGCCGCCAAGCTGCTGCGGTGCGCCGGCCGCGCTCTGCTGCATCGTTGGGTCGAAGGCATCGCCGCGGCGCTGGCGCTGTGGCGCGGGAGCAGCGCCACCGGCCGGCGGAGCGCCCGGCGCGGCCGTGCCTGAACGCCCGCCGCCCTTCTCGTTCAGGCGGAAATCGACATCCTCCTGGAACTTGCGGAGCTGTTCGCTGAGGCGCCGGTTCTCGAACTGGAGCTGCTCGATCTGGCCGGACATCTGGCGCAACTGGTTCTCCAGCCGCGTCGTGCGCACCAGCAGGTCGGCGGCATCCTGTGCCGAACCTGGCACGGCACCACCGCAAAGCGCCGCGGCCAGGGCAAGCGCAGTCAGTCCCGGACGGGAGAGATGACGGGCAAGGATCGAAGAAAGCATCGATGAAACCGGTTTTCCGAACATGTCGCGCTTTCCTATATCACCTGCTCACCACGGCCAAAATATGAACACTTTCATGGCGCCCCCGCAGATTTGGCTGCGTGCCGGCAAATCGCCTCTGGCGCTTTGCCGGCGGCTTGCCTACATTGGCGAAGCGGGGCTGCCTGGTGCGTGAGAGACAGCATTCCCCGGGCCCATACGACTCCCTAGGGAGCTGTCCCTGACCGGATCCATCGGAACCGGACACACGGCGCCCACCTACTTTAGTAGGTGTCCCGGGATTCAAAACTCCACGGCCGAGGTGGCTCCGCAGCCTGACCATGACGACCACGCGTCCCGATACGTCTTTCATACCCCCGGCCTCCCCTTCCCCACGCAAGGCCGCTCTTCGTGACGCCGCGCTGGCACGCCGCGACGCGCTGGATCTCGACAGCCGGCTCGAATGGGATCCGGAAATTACTGACCGTGTCCTCGCGCTGCCCGTCTGGGACAGCGCCGGCCCGGTCTCCGCCTATTGGCCGATGCGCTCGGAGGCCGATCCACGCCCGATCCTCGAAGCCCTGCATGAGCGCGGGTTGCCGCTCTGCCTCCCGGCAATCGTCGACAAGCGCATGATCTTCCGCCGCTGGGCGCCCTACGAGCCGATCGTGCCCGGCGGCTTCGGAACGCTCGTCCCGGCTCCCTCCGAGCCCGAGGTGAAGCCTGCCATCCTGATCGTGCCGCTCGCAGCCTTCGACCGGCGCGGCTACCGCATCGGCTACGGCAAGGGCTATTACGACCGTGCGCTGGCGGAGCTCGGGCCGACCATCAGCATCGGCATCGGCTATGCCGCACAGGAGATCGAGGCCGTGCCGCACGAGCCGCACGACCGGCGCCTCGACTGGATTGTCACCGAACGCGAAACCATCCGCTGCGGTTGATTCCCGCGCGTCTTCGCGCGAGTGAAGATGTTTCACTGCGTCCGGATGGCCTCATGCGTTTTCTCTTCCTCGGTGACATCGTCGGCCGCCCCGGCCGGATTGCGGTTCAGGAGCGCCTGCCGGCCCTGCGCGAAGCCTGGAAGCTCGACTGCGTCGTCATCAACGGCGAGAACTCCGCCGGTGGCTTTGGCATCACCGAGGCGATTTGCGACGAGGTCCTCGCCGCCGGCGCGGACGTCATCACGCTCGGCAATCATTCCTGGGACCAGCGCGAGGCGCTTGTCTTCATCACCAGGCAGGACCGGCTGATCCGCCCGGCGAACTACCCGCCGGGCACGCCCGGCCGTGGCGCTACCGTCATCGAGGCCCGCAACGGCGCCCGCGTTCTCGTCGTCAACGTCATGGGACGGCTCTTCATGGACCCGCTCGACGACCCCTTCGCCGCGGTGGAGCGTGAGCTCGCCGCCTGCCCACTCGGCGAAGTCGCCGATGCCGTCATCGTCGACATCCATGCCGAGGCGACGAGCGAGAAACAGGCGATGGCCTATTTTCTTGACGGCCGCGCCAGCCTCGTCGTCGGCACCCACACGCACGCGCCGACTTCCGACACCCGCATCCTGCCGGCCGGCACGGCCTATCAATCCGATGCCGGCATGTGCGGCGACTATGATTCCGTGCTCGGCATGCAGAAGGACGAGCCGGTGCGCCGCTTCCTGCAGAAGGTGCCGGGCGCGCGGCTGGAGCCGGCCACCGGCGAGGGCACGCTCTCCGGCGTCGCAGTCGACATCGACGACGCCACCGGGCTGGCGAAGGCGGTCTGGGCCGTGCGGATCGGCCCGCATCTCAGCGAGGCCCTGCCGACCGCCTGGGTTTCCTGACGGCATCGCTCCCTCTCCTGTCTTGCACGGAGCAGGAGGCGGCGCCTATAAGGCCGGGCTTCCAGCATTTTTCTGCCGCAACCTTCGAAGGTAACGAGCTCCCATGGCCGGCCATTCACAGTTCAAGAACATCATGCACCGCAAGGGCAAGCAGGATGCGGTGCGCTCCAAGCTGTTCTCGAAACTGGCCCGCGAAATCACTGTGGCAGCCAAGATGGGCATGCCCGACATCAACATGAACCCGCGCCTGCGCATGGCCGTGCTCGCCGCCCGCGCCGAGAACATGCCGAAGGACAATATCCAGCGCGCCATCAACAAGGCGGCCGGTGGCGAAGGCGACAACTACGATGAGGTCCGCTACGAGGGCTACGGCCCGGGCGGCGCCGCCGTCATCGTCGAGGCCCTGACCGACAACCGCAACCGCACCGCTTCCGCCGTCCGCTCCTACTTCACCAAGGCCGGCGGCGCGCTGGGCGAGAGCAACTCCGTCTCCTTCATGTTCAACCGCGTCGGCGAGGTCAGCTATCCGCCGGAGGCTGGCGATGCCGACAAGGTGATGGAAGCCGCGATCGAGGCCGGCGCCGACGACGTCGTCTCCGACGAGAACGGCCATGTCATCACCTGCGCCTTCGACGCCCTGAACGAGGTCTCCAAGGCGCTCGAAGCTGCGCTCGGCGCGCCCGCCTCGGCCAAGCCGGTCTGGCGGCCGACGACGACGGCCCCGCTCGACGAGGAAAAAGCCGCCTCGATGATGCGGTTGATGGAAGCGCTCGACAACGACGACGACGTCCAGAACGTCTTCGCCAATTTCGAGATCGCCGACGACATCATGGCGAAGCTCAGCGCCTGATTTCAGGGCGCGTCATTCTCGGGCGAAGCGAAGCGCAGACCCGAGAATCTCCTGCCGAATGAGGCTCTCGAGCCTCCCTACAACGAGATGCTCGGGTCAAGCCCGAGCATGACGCATGATTGTCACCGCCCGATCACCGCATCCCACAATGGCAGGCTGATCAGCGCGCTCAGGAAGATCACCAGATAGGCGCCGCGCCGGAAGCTCTGCTCCGAGGCGAGGCGGAAGCCGTGCGTACCCGCCCAGAGTCCGATGCCGTAGACCGCGAAGAGCGGCACCGCCATCAGCAGCGCGCCGAAGCTGAGGATGCCCTTCCACCACAGGACCGTGCCGCTGATCAGCGTCGAGACGCCGAAGAAGGCTTGCATATTGGCCCGCGTCTTGTGCCGGTCGTTGCGCTGCGCACCAAGCCAGAACACCGCGAGCGGCATGCCGCCAATCGAGGCCATGCCGTTGAACAGCCCCGACAGCGCGCCGACCCCAAGCGAGAGCGAGATCGTCGGGCGCCCGTGATAGCGCCAGCCCGAGGCCATTAGCCCGACCGCGATCAGCACCAGCGTGGCCAAGAGCCAGCGCATCGTCTCGCGGTCGAGCCAGGTGAGCAGCCAGATGCCGGCCGGCAGGGCCAGCGTCGCGGTCAGCAGCAGCGGCAAGATCTCGCTCCACTCGGCCCGCTTGGCGCTGCGCGCCGCGATCGGCAGGGCGAAAGGCAGGTCGATGAACCAGATCAGCCCCAGCGCCGCCACTGGCCCGAGCACCACCGAAGCCAGCGGCATGAACACCATTGCGAAACCGAAACCGGTGAAGCCGCGCACCAGTCCGCCGAGCAGCGTTGCCGCCAGCAGCACGGCGATGCCGTCGAAGGTGAGTCCGGGCATGAAGGAGGAGAGGCTGAAGGGCATGGCGTCGGCATGAGCAAGTCTGATCCGGCGAACCATGCCCGCCGCGCTCCGGCAAGAACAACTTTCCTTTTTGATGCGATCGATGAGGGGAATTCATCCCTGCTCAAGTTCCGAGCGGGACAAATCCGAAACATCCGCTAGCTTGAGCGCGTCATGGCACCCGCGATTCGCATCATCGGCATCGACCCCGGCCTCCGGAAGACCGGCTGGGGCATCGTCGTCTCGGAAGGCAGCAAGCTCTCCTTCGTCGCCTGCGGCTGCGTCGAGAGCGACGGCAATCTCGCCCTTGGCGAGCGCCTGCGGCAGCTGCACGAGGGGCTGCACAAGATCATCGCCACGCATCGCCCGCACGAGGCCGCGGTGGAAGAGACCTTCATCAACCGCGATCCGCAATCGGCGCTGAAGCTCGGCCAGGCGCGCGGCATCGCGCTGGTCGTGCCCTCGCTCGCGGGCCTGAGTGTCGCCGAATATGCCGCCAACCTCGTCAAGAAGACCGTGGTCGGCGTCGGGCACGCCGACAAGAAGCAGGTGCAGGCGATGATCCGCGTACTGCTGCCCAAGGCCGAGACCAGCTCGGCCGACGCGGCGGACGCGCTCGCCGTCGCGATCTGCCATGCCCAGCATCGCGGCATGAAGGCGCTGGTCGCGCAGATGCGCGCGGCGGGTTGAGAGTGGCGGCCGGGGGAAAGACACGATGATCGGCAAGCTCAAGGGCCTGATCGATTCCTATGGCGAGGACCACGTCATTATCGACGTGCAGGGCGTCGGCTATGTCGTGCAGTGCTCCGCACGCACGCTGCAGCGCCTGCCCAAGACCGGCGAGGCGGCAGCGCTCTCGATCGAGACCCATGTCCGCGAGGATGCGATCCGCCTCTACGGCTTCATGTCCGATGTCGAGCGCGACTGGTTCCGGCTGATGCAGGTGGTGCAGGGCGTCGGCGCCAAGGTCGCGCTCGCCATCCTCTCGACGCTCGACCCGGGCGCGCTCGCGACGGCTATCGCCACCAACGACAAGGCGGCGATCGCCCGCGCGCCCGGCGTCGGCCCCAAGCTGGCGCAGCGGCTCTGCGCCGAACTCAAGGACAAGGCTCCGGCCTTCGGCCATATCGATCCCGGCGTCGTCCAGCTCTCCGGCGCGCTGGAGGACAGGAAGCTGCCGCAACCCATCGCCGACGCCGTCTCGGCACTTGCCAATCTGGGTTATCCTCAGGCCCAGGCCGTGGCTGCCGTCGCGGCCGCCGCCAAGGCCGCCGGCGACGGCGCCGGCACGGCCCAGCTCATCAAGCTGGGCCTGAAGGAACTGGCGAAGTGAGCGCACCGCCCGACGAGCTGGAATTGCGCGTCGTCACCGACAAGACCGAACTCTGCCGCATCATGCTGGCGAGCTGGGGCTCGCACAGCATGATGATCGACCTGCATGTCTATGACGTCGCCGAGATCGACGCGCTCGGCCTGTTCGAACCATCTGGCGCAACGGCCGCCCTCGCAAGCTGGACGGTCAAGGATGACACCGCCTATCTCTGCGCGCTCCATTCGCTGCGCCCCGGCGAAGGCGTGGCGATCCAGATGCTCGATGCTGTCATCGCGACCGCGAAAGCAGCCGGCGCCAAGAGGCTCAAGGCCATGCTGACCAACGACAACATGCCGGGCCTGACCTTCTACCAGCGCCGCGGCTTCCGCCTCTCCGGGCTTTATCTCGAGGCGATCGACGCCTATCGCTCGGTCGTGCCGACCATCATCAAGACAGGATACCGGGACATTCCGATCCACGACGCCCTCGAACTGGAGATCGCGCTGTGAGCGAGCCCAAGCGTTCCGGATTGATGACGGCCGAACGCCGCGACGACGACAGCGAGGCCTCGCTGCGTCCGCTCTCGCTCGCCGATTTCACCGGCCAGGCGGCGGCGCGCGCCAATCTCCAGGTCTTCATCAACGCTGCCCGCACCCGCGGCGACGCGCTCGACCATGTCCTCTTCGTCGGCCCGCCCGGCCTCGGCAAGACGACGCTGGCGCAGATCGTGGCGCGCGAACTCGGTGTCAATTTCCGCTCGACCTCCGGCCCCGTCATCGCCAAGGCCGGCGATCTCGCAGCCCAGCTCACCAATCTCGAAGAGCGCGACGTGCTCTTTATCGACGAGATCCACCGCCTCAACCCGGCGGTCGAGGAAATCCTCTACCCGGCGATGGAGGACTACCAGCTCGACCTCATCATCGGCGAAGGCCCCGCGGCGCGCTCGGTCAAGATCGACCTGCCGAAGTTCACCCTGGTCGGCGCCACCACCCGCGCCGGCCTCCTGACCACGCCCCTGCGCGACCGTTTCGGCATCCCGATCCGCCTGCAGTTCTACACGGTCGAGGAGTTGCAGGGCATCGTCGCCCGCGGCGCCCGCGTGCTCGGCGTGCCGATGTCCGACGACGGCGCCAACGAGATCGCCAAGCGCTCGCGCGGTACCCCTCGCATCGCCGGGCGTCTGCTGCGCCGTGTGCGCGATTTCGCCATCGTCGACGGTGACCCGATCGTCACCCGCAAGGTCGCCGACAAGGCGCTCTCCCTGCTCGACGTCGACGCCATCGGCCTCGACCAGATGGACCGGCGCTATCTCACCACCGTCGCCATCAATTTCGGCGGCGGGCCGGTCGGGATCGAGACCATCGCGGCCTCGCTCTCGGAGCCGCGTGACGCGATCGAGGAGATCATCGAGCCCTTCCTGCTGCAGCAGGGCTTCATCCAGCGCACGCCGCGCGGACGCCTGCTGACGCCGCACGCCTTCCGTCATCTCGGCATGCCCGAGCCTTCGCGCGAGACGGCGCAGTTCGGCTTGTTCGGAAACGACGAGGACGAGGCGTGAAGCAGATCGTGCGGAATTTCGCGCTGGCGCTCGCCCTGACGGGCCTGTTCGCAGTCCTGGCCATCTCGGCCCGCGCCCGCGACGACGTCCCGCGCGGGCCGGTGGAAGAAGGCTACGCCATCACGATCAAGACGCTCGCAGACAAGGGCAAGGCCCCGCCGCCGGCCTGGCGCCCGCCGCATCGCGACCGGCTGATGAGCAAGAGCCTGGCTGCGCTCTTCGCCCGCGACGATCTCTATCAGGACGAAAGCGGCGATATGGGCCAGATCGGCGCCGATCCCTTCCTCAACGGCCAGGACGGCGAGGTGAAGAAGCTGAGCTTCGACACGATCCCGGTTGCGGCCGGCAAGGCGACCGTGCTGGCCAATTTCCGCAGCTTCGGCAAGCCCGTGACCGTCCAGTTCCAGATGGTGCGGGAGGACGGCGGCTGGCGTATCGACGACATCGTCAACCACTTCGAGGGCAAGGACTATTCGATCCGCGAGCAGCTTTCGCAGCCCTATGACTGCGGCTCCTTCATGAACAAGCCCTGCAAGCGCTGAGCACTCCAAACCCTCATCCTGAGGAGCCATTCCGTGAGGAATGGCGTCTCGAAGGATGTTTAAGGAGGCTTCGGAACCCTCTGGGGCATCCTTCGAGACGCCGCTGCGCGGCTCCTCAGGAGAGGGCTGCGGGTTTCCAAAACAGCCTCTGAGCTTTCCGGGCCTTCTGCAGCGGCGTTGTCGGAACCTGCTGACCGATCCGCCGCTATTGGCGCGCAATCTTCGCGCGCATCATCGCGGGGCGCGCACCGGCATCCTTGAGCGCACCGGACTTCGCCGCCTTCGGATTTTCGACCGGCCGCATACCCTTGCCGGCGGTACGGCTCTTCGGGCGTTCCAGCGCACGCTCGCGCTGCTTCAGGGCGAGCGCCTTGCGGGCGAGGCTGCGCTGGCTCGGCGCACGCAGTTTCTCGGCCCGTCGGGTCTGCTCGGCTCCCACGCGCTTCAGCGCGACCGTCAGCGCATCGGCCTTGGCCTTGGTGCCCTGATTGTCCGAGGCTGGGCGCGAACCCTGCGGCGGCGCCTTGCCGCGGAACTCGCGGCGCTGCTGGCGGGCGATGTCCCGGGCGCGGTCACGCTTCTCGCGCAAGGTCCGGCCGAGATCACGCAGGCCGTCATCGCTTTCGCCCGAGAGCTTGCCGCGCCGCGTGCGCCCCACGAGATCGAATTCGGATTTGTCGAGAAGCCGTTCAAGTGCCTTGGCCGATAGCGACATGGATATCTCCGTATCGTTGTTGCCCCCGCCCCCTTGATCACGCGCCGGACCGCGCTTTTGTTCCCGCAGCCATTTACTCGCGATGCGTCTGCCCTATATGCCGGCCTGCATGACCAGCCCCCATCAGATCACTGTCCGCGTCTATTATGAAGACACCGATTTCTCGGGCGTGGTCTACCATGCCTCCTATCTGCGCTTCATGGAGCGCGGGCGCACCGAGCTGATCCGCGCGCTCGGCGTCGAGCAGCGCGAGCTCTTCGATGGCGAGACCGCGCTGGGTTTCGCCGTGCGCAAGATGACGATCGACTTCCTGCGCCCCGCCGTGATGGACGATCTGCTCACCGTCGAGACCCGCTGTGTCGAAGCGCGCGGCGCCACCATGGATCTCGCGCAGCGAGTGCTGCGCGGCGAGGAGGAGCTGATCACCGCCGGGGTCAAGGTTGCCTGCGTCGGTGGCGGCCGGGCCCGGCGCATCCCGGACGGTCTGCGCAAGCGCCTGATGCTCGACGATTGACGATATCGCGCGTGCCCATCGACGCCGGTCGGCTCGGCATGTTAGCGCTCTTAACATGAGCTGGAAGCGCGACAGACCCGAAACGCCCCGCGGCTATCACCACGGCAACCTCAAGGAGGAGCTGGTGCGGGCTGCGCTCGGGCTGATCGGCGAGAAGGGGCCGAACGGCTTCACCTTCGCCGAAGCCGCGCGCATGGCCGGCGTCAGCCCGGCCGCACCTTACCGGCATTTCCGCGACCGCGATGAATTGCTGGCCGATGTCGCGGCGCGCGGCTTCCAGGCCTTCGAAGCCGCCCTCGCGCGCGCCTGGGATCAAGGTCGCCCTGATCCCGAAACCGCCTTCCACCGGCTGGGGCGCGCTTATCTCGCCTTCGTTCATGACGAACCCGCCTATTATTCGGCGATGTTCGAGGCGGGCGTGCCGCTCGACGCCAGTCTCGAGCTGCGCGCCGCGGCCGACCGCGCCTTCGCCGGCCTGCGCCAGGCTTCCGAGGCCCTGATCGCCCAGCTGCCGCAGGGCAAGCGCCCCCCTGCCCTGATGATGGCGCTGCACATCTGGGCGATGTCGCATGGCGTCGCCGCCCTGTTCGGCCGCGCCGATGGCGGGCGTCGCCCGCTGCCGATGTCGGCTGCCGAGCTGCTGGAGGCCGGCATGCTGATCTACTTCCAGGGCCTCGGCATCAGCGGCAACGGCTCTTCCAACCCCGGCTGATTCTTTTCCGCGAGTCGGCTCCTTGACAATCCGCGGTGTCCGGGGCATCTATGTAAATGTGATTTACATTCACGTCCTGTCATGAGAGGGAGCAATGCCGATCGTCGAGAAGCTGGACGAATATGGGAAGGGAGCCTGGATCGCCTTCGCGGTTCTCGGCTTCATCGTGTTCTGGCCCCTGGGTCTGGCGACCCTGGCCTTTCTTTTCTGGAGTGGACGCATGGGTTGTGGATACGCAGGAGACCGTTACGAGCACCGGATGAGCCGTCTTCAGGGCAAGATGGATCGTCTGCGCGAGCGTATGGCCGGCCGCGAAGGCGGTTTCGGCAGCGGCTTCGGCGGCTGGGGCCGCGGCGGTCCCTCCAGCGGCAACCGTGCCTTCGACGAGTACCGCGCCGAGACGCTGCGCCGGCTCGAGGATGAGCAGCGCGAGTTCCACGACTTCCTGGGCCGCCTGCGCATGGCCCGCGACAAGGCCGAGTTCGATCAGTTCATGACCGAACGCCGCAACAACCCGCCGGCCAATCCCCCGGCCCAGCCTGACGCCGCCTGACGCCTCCGTTGAGGCAAGCCTCCATCGCGCCCGCCCCGGTCCGCCGGGGCGGGCTTTTCTTTTCGGCCAGGGGGCGAGCACGATCCCGGACTGCGATCGGATCGGCTGCGGATGTCTCGCAACCATTAGCCAAGGGCTCGCGTTGAACTGCCGGATTCCCGGAGTTCGGCTTCGTATCAAGGATTCAGGACATGACCGATGACGAGACAGCCATCCGCCAGGTCGTCGAAACCTGGATGTCGGCGAGCAAGGCGGGAGATCACGCGACCGTTCTGTCCCTGATGACGGAGGACGTCATCTTCATGGTCCCCGGACAGGAGCCGTTCGGAAAGCAAGCTTTCGCCGCCGCCTCAAAAAGCATGGGCGATACCCGGATCGAGGGCTCCAGCGAAATCCTCGAACTGCAGGTCCTCGGCGACTGGGCCTTCCTCCGCAATCGCATCGACATGACGGCTTTCCCGCCCGGCAACACCCCTGTTCGCCGATCGGGCTACACACTCACGCTTCTGCGCAAGGAAGCGGACGGACGCTGGCGGCTGGCACGAGACGCCAATCTCCTGACGCAACGCTAGAGCATTTTCGAGCGAAGTGGATACCGGTTCGCGTGAATAAAATGCGACAAAACAAAGACTTAGAACATTTCCGCGATTCCGGGAAACGTGGAAATGCTCTAGAATCGAACCGAAAAGTGGAATCCACTTTTCGGAGAAATCCAACGAGATAACAAAAGCATAGATCACCGTTACCGCGTCCTGTCGGACGCGCGGCGATCTATGCAGGCATCGAGGCAGGCTCCTGTTTCACCTCACGCCTGAACGGCTCTACCTGGTGCAAATACACAGCTAGGGTATCCCAAGGAGGGGTGATAGCTAACTGCGAAAGAATTCGGCAGACTTCACCGCGATGGACCGCTGAATGCAGGGCGACATGCATAAGCATTTCCTCTCGCGTCATGCAGCCTCTGTCACCGTCGGTGAATGTAAACGTGATCGACTCTGAAAGCTCTTCGCGGGCGGCCGTTCGGACATAGTTCTGATACCACCTATCCGTAGCTGCGACGGAAGCGCCAAGCTCCTGCAAGGTCGGCGTCTCGGCAGTGTTGTCGGCGGCGTGGCGATGCCCCTCTCCGGTGAGATGCCCCGCAAATATTTCTGCCACGACATGGTAGTGGCTGATCAATCTCAGAGCAGTGCGAAGCGCTTCACCCTGGCTTTTTGGATCGAGAAGCCCCAGCTTGCCGAGCAGGTCTTTGTTGGCCCAAGCTTGATACCCATACAGGGTGCGAAGCGTTGCGGTCATGGCTGAACCTTTCCCGTTTGCAAAAATGTGAGTAACTTCCTCACATTTTGGACGAGGAGATCGGCTTGTCTACTCGCATTGCCAAGCGGCAGCCGGCCATGCGCAAGCAGCCGCGCCAGGCCAGATCCCGAGCGACGGTCGAGGCGGTGATCGAAGCTGGGGCTCGCGTTCTCAGCGAGCAAGGCTGGACCGGCTTCACGACGAACAAGGTCGCCGAAGCTGCCGGGGTAAGCATCGGGTCGCTTTATCAATACTTCCCGGACAAGGTGTCGCTCGTCGACGCCATCCGGCGGAAGCATTTGGATGACAGTTTGAACGCTGTGCGGAATGCCCTCGCAACGGAACTGCCCCTTGCCGCATTCGTCGAAACGCTGGTTTCCAACATTGTCGAAGCCCACGGCACCCATCCCGGCCTGCACCGTGTTCTTCTCGACGAGGCTCCCGGCCTGGAGGCCTATCGGGACCAGAACAGTCAAATCGAGGCGCAGTACCTTGCGCTCTACACGGAAGCCGCCACGACCTATCGGTCGGGATTTGCGGAGGTCTCAGCGTCAACAACGGGACTCGTCGTCTCGGACGCGATTGACGGTGTGATCCACAATGCGGCACGGCGGGGAATGCTCCACGCCCCCGAAATCCGCCGGGAGCTGGTCAGAATGATCCATCTGTATTTCGCAAATCGATCTTAGAGACCGTTTGAAAATTCACCGGGCGCCCTCATCCTGAGGAGCCATTCCGTCAAGAATGACGTCTCGAAGGATGCTCCAGCGGGTGAAAACCTGCGGTCGGGTCAGATTGCGGGCTTTTCCGGACATGCTCGCCGGGCCTTCCCTCACGATCCCGATCCGCGACATCTGCACGGAATACTGGCCGCTACTTGCAGCGGAGCAGCAAAATCATGCGCCCGTCCGATGGTTCAAGCGGGGGCTCGGAGCCCCCGCCCGCCCCTGTCATCGCCGCATCGCACCGGGCGTATACCCGACATTAACCTTGCCGGATGCTTAACTCCTCTTGGAGCATGCGTTTCGTGGGAAACCCCGTTTCGGCCCATCTTTCGCCGGATTCGCGCGCGATTGACGGGGTACGGCATTTCCCCGGATCGCGAAACGGGCGGCGGCGTGGGTCTCCCGCGACGCGAGCGGCGGGGTTTGGGGCCGGGGCCATGAGCCTTGCAGGTTCGGGCCACCGGCGTACCGCCTGGGTGAGAAGGATGACAGGATGAACCCCGCCGATGTCGCGCAGGCCGCGCCACAGATCGACATGTCGTTCTGGACGCTGTTCTGGCATGCCCATATCGTCGTCAAGCTGGTGATGATGGGCCTGATCGGCGCCTCGATCTGGTGCTGGTCGATCATCATCGACAAGACGCTGCTCTACCGGCGCACGCGGCGCGACATGGACGCCTTCGAGGAGGTGTTCTGGTCCGGGCGCTCGCTCGAGGAGCTCTATCGCGACCTCGCGAGCAAGCCGGTCAACGACATGGCCGCCGTCTTCGTCGCGGCGATGCGCGAATGGAAGCGCTCCTTCGAGAATGGCGGCCGCTCCGTCGCCAGCCTCTCCCAGCGCATCGACAAGGTCCTCGACGTCACCATCCAGCGCGAGACTGAGCGGCTCGAATCGAAGCTTCTCGTGCTCTCCACCATCGCCTCTGCAGCACCCTTCATCGGCCTCTTCGGCACGGTCTGGGGCATCATGCATTCCTTCACCGCGATCGCGGTTTCCAAGAATTCCTCGCTCGCAGTGGTCGCGCCCGGCATCGCCGAAGCGCTCTTCGCCACCGCGATCGGCCTCTTCGCCGCAATTCCCGCGCTGATGGCCTACAACAAGCTCCAGGCCGAGGTCGCCAAGGCCCAGGCCCGGCTCGAGGCCTTCGCCGACGAGTTCTCCGCGATCCTGTCGCGGCAGATCGACGAGCGCATGGCCGCGTGAGGGGCTGAACCATGGGTATGTCCGCCGCCACAGCCGCGAAGGGCGCCGGCCGCCGGGGCCGCCGCGGGCGCCGCCATGGCGCCATCGCCGAGATCAACATGACGCCGTTCATCGACGTCATGCTGGTGTTGCTCATCATCTTCATGGTCGCCGCTCCGCTGATCGCGACCGGCGTGCCGCTCGATCTGCCGCAGACCGGCGCCAAGCCGATCAATGTCGATCAGAAGCCGCTCACCATCGCGATCGACAGCAAGGGGCAGATCTTCCTCCAGGATCAGCCGACGCTGGAGCCGGACCTCGTCAGCAAGCTGCAGGGTCTCGCCAAGCAGGGCTTCGACGAGCGCATCTATGTGCGCGGCGACAAGCTGGTGGATTACGGCCGGGTCGCTTCGGTGATGTCGACCATCACCTCGGCCGGCTTCAAGCGGGTCGCGCTCGTCACCGAGCCAGCGAACCGCTGAGCGTAACAAGCGTAAGGATGTTCAGGGCGTGAAGCTTTCGACCTCCGAACCTGGCATGCTGGTGTCGGCGCTCGGCCACGCGACGGTCCTCGTCGCGGGGCTGCTGGCGTTTTCATCGCCGGCGCCGCTGCCGGAGAACGAGGAGGCGATCGCCGTCGAACTCGTCGATCCCAATGCGCTGAACCAGGTCACGCGCGGCGAGCGCAGTGCCGAAAAGGTGCAGGCGCAGCCGACGCCGCGCGCCGAGCGCCAGTCCGAGGTCGTCGAGCGCAAGGAAGCCGGCGAGGCCAAGACCGACACGCCCGCCCCGCCCTCGCGCCCGCCCGAGTTGAAAGTCGCCGAGGACAACGCCTCGACACCGCCGCCGCCGGCCCGCCCCGTCGAATTGCCCAAGCCCGAGACCAAGCCGCCGGAGCCCGCCAAGCAGCCCCCGCAGAAGAGCGAGGCCGCGGCCGCCCGCGAAGCCGAGCAGAAGCGCGAGGAGCTGGCGAAGCTCGCCGAGGAAGCCGAGCTCGCCTCCAAGGCGAAGCAGGCCGAGGAGGAGGCGAAGGCCGCCGCCAAGGCCAAGGCGGAAGCCGAGGCCCAGGCCGCCAAGCGCGCGGCCGAGGCGAAGGCCAAGGCCGAGGCGCTCGCCAAGGCCGAAGCCGACAAGGCTGCCAAGGAAAAGGCTGAAGCCGCCGCCAAGGCGAAGGCCGAGGCCGAGCAGAAGGCGAAGCTCGCCGCCGAGGCCAAGGCCAAGCAGGAGGCCGAAGCCAAGGCGAAGAAAGAGGCGCAGATCGCCAAGAACTTCAATGCCAGCGACATTGAGCGCCTGCTGCAGTCGAAGGAGAAGGCGCAGTCCTCCGGCTCTTCGGCGCCGCAGGTCAACCGCACGGCTTCGCTTGGCACCGAGCGCGGCGCTGCGCAGAAGCTCAGCCCGTCGCTGCGGGCGCAGCTCATCGGCATCATCCAGGACCAGTTGCTGAAGTGCTGGAACGTGCCGATCGCGCTCGCCAACGCCCATGGCAACGGCAATATCGTCCCGTCGGTGCGGATGAAGCTGAATACCGACGGCTCGCTCGCCGGTCAACCGGGCGTGATCAACTCCTCGTCCGACCCGCTCTTCCGTGTCGCCGCCGACTCGGCGCTGACCGCCACCCGCCGCTGCGCGCCTTTGCGCATTCCGGCTCAATTCGCCGCCTATTATGACGACTGGCGCGACGTCGTCGTCAATTTCGACGCAAGGGACGTCATGTGACCCCGATGATCGACCGTATCCCCCTCCCCTTCCTGACGGCCGCGCCGACGCGCCGCCGCCTGCTCGCCACTGCCGGCGCTGCCCTGATGGTGCCCGCGGCGGCCAAAGCCGAGCTCGTCATCGACCTGCGCGGAGGCGCCTTCCAACCCATGCCGATCGCCATCGCCGATTTCGCGGGCGATGGCGGCGTGCTCGTCTCCAGCGTGATCACCAACAACCTGAAGCGCTGCGGCTACTTCACGCCGATCGACAAGAGCCGCTTCCCCGAACCGAACCCGCCCTTCGACGCCGCACCCCGCTTCGACGCCTGGAAGGCCAGCGGCGTGCAGGCGCTGGTCACCGGTCGCGTCGCGCGCGAGGCCGGGCGCATCCGCGCCGAGTTCCGGCTCTGGGATGTCGCCACCGGCACGCAGACCGACGGCCAGCAATATTTCACTGACCCGAGCAATGCCCGCCGCGTCGGCCACATCATCTCGGACGCGATCTTCAGCAAGGTCACCGGCCTCGGCGGCTTCTTCGACACCCGCGTCGTCTTCGTCGACGAATCCGGCCCGAAGGAGACCCGCCGAAAACGTCTCGCCATCATGGACCAGGACGGCGCCAATGTGCGCTACCTCACCAATGGCGACACCTCGGTGGTGACGCCGCGCTATTCGCCGGTTTCGCAGGACGTCACCTTCATGTCGCAGCGCCAGGGCGAGCAGCCGCGCGTGCAGGTGCTCAACATCGAGACCGGCCAGCGCCAGATCGTCGGCAACTTTCCCGACATGAGCTCGAGCCCGCGCTTCGCGCCCAACGGCCAGCGCGTCGTGCTCTCGCTGCAGCAGGGCGGCAACGCCAATCTCTACGCCATCGACATCGGCTCGCGCTCGACGACCCGCCTGACCTCGACGGCGGCGATCGATACCTCGCCCTCCTACGCGCCCGACGGCTCGAAGATCGTCTTCGAGAGCGACCGCGGCGGCCAGCAGCAGCTCTATGTGATGCCGTCCTCCGGCGGCGAAGGCCAGCGCATCTCCTTCGGCCAGGGCCGCTATTCGCAGCCTTCATGGTCGCCGCGCGGCGACCTCATCGCCTTCACCCGCCAGGGTGGTGGCGGCTTCGCGATCGGCGTGATGCGCCCCGATGGCTCGGGCGAGCGCATCCTGACCGAAGGCTTCCACAACGAGGCCCCGAACTGGGCGCCGAACGGCCAGTACCTGATGTTCTTCCGCGATCCCGGCGGCCAGTCCGGCGGCAAACTGTACATGGTCGACATCACCGGCCGCGTCGAAGTGCCGGTGCCGACACCGGCCTTCGCCTCCGACCCGACCTGGTCGCCACTGCTGAGCGGCCAGCGCTAAATCTGAACCAAACCAGATCACATTGTTTAAGAAGCCGTCCGGCGACGTCGGGCGGCTTGCTTATTTCGATATCCGGCTCAATCGCGATAGACTGGCTCCTCGGCATCGAGTTGCCGGCGGATCGAAGCTAGGTGCAGGCGTGCCGATTCCGGGTCGCCCTCGCGCATCTGGCGATAGGCCGCCTCCGCAATCTCTGGCTTGACCGGCAATACCTGGCGGCCGGTCGAGAGCGCCAGCGCCTGCACCTCGCAGGCGCGCTCCAGATAGTAGAGATCGTCCCAGGCCTCGGCGATGGTCGGCCCCAGCACCATCACGCCGTGATGCTTCATGAAGACGATGTCGGCATCGCCGATCGCGGCCGCAATGCGGTCGCCCTCGTGTTCGTCGAGGGCGAGACCGTTGTAGTCGCGGTCAACCGCCATGCGTCCGTAGAACTTCAGCGCCGTTTGACCGGCGAAGATCAGCGGCTCGCCCTCGGTCATCGAGAGAGCCGTCGCATAGGGCATATGCGTGTGAAAGGCGACCTTGGCGCGCGGGATGTTCTTGTGGATCCGAGCGTGGATGTAGAAGGCCGTCGCCTCCGGCTGTCCTTCGCCCACGACGACATTGCCGTGGAAGTCGCAGATCAGCAGCTTCGATGCGGTCAGTTCGCGGAAGGCCCAGCCATACGGATTGACGATGAACAGGTCGTCATAGCCCGGCACGAGTGCGGAGAAGTGGTTGCAGATCCCCTCCTCGAAACCGTGTCGCGCCGCCATCCGGAACGTCGCGGCGAGGTCGCGACGCGCTTCCCATACGATCTCGGAGTTCAGATCGGGCTGGTTGGGGCCCCGTACGGGCGCCGCGCTCTCAGCGACAGACTTGAGGGAATGGGCCATCGCGATCTCCGGTCCGCGGGAAAAGTGAAAGCAAAGCAAGTATCGAGCCTGCGACCGCGAGACGATAGGGCCAGCCGAACGAAACAGGCGCTGCAATTGTTCCGCCGATTTGCAAGCTTCTTTCACAGGCCTGCCAGCGATGCCCGTGAATGCGCGACGGCTCGCAATTGGCCTCCCGGCAAGCGGCGGCTTTCGTCACATGTGCCCTCAAGGCCACAGCCGGGCTCGCAAATGCCTTTCGCCATAATTGGTTAACCATAAGCCGCAATGCCGCCACTTCGCCCTGATTTGGCAAGGTCTCGTTTAGGTTGACGCTTCATTGATGGACCCACGCGAAGCCGTCCTTGAAGCGCGCCGCCAAGAGATTTCGATCGCCCGGAGTTCAGCCATGATGACCCATCTTTTCGCCGGCGGCCGTGCCGTCCGTTTCGCCGCCGCCATCGCCGCGACGCTCGCGCTCGGCGCCTGCTCCAAGGACCAGAATGCCGACGGCTCGGGCTTCGGCGCCGGCGGCGCCGCGACGCCCGGCAGCGCCCAGGACTTCGTCGTGAATGTCGGCGACCGCGTCTTCTTCGAGACCGACTCCACCGACCTGACCTCCACTGCCACTGCCACCCTCGACAAGCAGGCCGGCTGGCTGCAGCGCTATCCGCGCTACACCTTCACGGTCGAGGGCCACGCCGACGAGCGCGGCACCCGCGAGTACAACTATTCGCTCGGCGCCCGCCGCGCCCAGACGGTGCGTGATTACCTTGCCTCGCGCGGCATCCAGGCGAACCGCATGCGCACCATCTCCTACGGCAAGGAACGCCCTGTCGCGGTCTGCAACGACATCTCCTGCTGGTCGCAGAACCGCCGCGCCGTCACGGTGCTGGACGGCGCCGGCGGCGCCCCGGGCGTCTGATCCCGGCCTGAGCTGCACAAGAAAAACCCCGGACGGCAACGTCCGGGGTTTTTCGCTTTGATCTACCAAAACGCCATTGCCGGCCGGGCCTCAGCCCACAACGGTCGGAATCAGGCTCTTCGCGACGCCCTCGATCCGCTCGGCCGCCGCAACTAGCGCTTCCGCCGCCCGGTCCTCGACCTCGCTCAGACGCTGGTCGGCTGCCCCCGCATCGCCCTGTGTTGCGGCGAGGTCGGATTCGAGCTTCGCCAGCCGCTGCTTCAGCTCATGGACCTCGTCCGCGACCATCAGCGCCGCCATGACGTGCAGCCGCATGTCGCCGATCTCGCCGAAGGCCTGCCGCATCTCGCCGATCTTCTCGTCATAGTATTGGGCGAGGCCCTCCAGGTGGGCTTCTTCGCCCTCCCCGCACGCCATGCGGTAGGCCTTGCCGGCGATCATGACGTTGACTTGCGGCATCCGTTCTCCTGCCTTTTCCGCTTCTGGAGCCGGATCCGATCAGGTCGAATCAACCTGATCGGTGAATCCGTCTCCAAGACATTGATAGAGAACGCGTGATCCGATCAGATTGCGATGCAATCCGATCGGCGCGTGCTCTAGCTCGCTTCGGCCTCGTGCTCCGGCTCCTCGGCCGGCTGCTGTGCCTGCACGCGCTCGATCACCGCGCTGATGACGTTCATCGCCCGCAGCAACCGCTGGTCGACATCGGCGGCAGCTGTCTCGACATGGCCGAGCCGCGCCATCGCACCGTCGAGATCGGCAGCGAGCCGCGCCCGGTCGTCCTGCATCAGCGCCAGTTCGGTTTCGAGATTGCCCCGGCCGCGTTCCGCTTCGATCCGCCGCCGTGCCGCCGCCTCGAGCTGTCCCAGCGCGCTGTCGAGACGCGCCAGCGCATTGTCCAGCATCAGGCTCGCCACGGTTGCTCTCCTTTCAGATCGAAGCCGGCTCACACGATTCGTGCCTGAATTTACAGCAGAACGCCGGAAAACAGGAATCGATCCAAAAGCGCATAGACACTGCCTCCCAAGGGCTTGCCCGCCATGGCTGATGCACCGTCTGCGGAAAACCGCCCTAAGGCGGCGCCTGCGACCCTGAAAGCAGGGTTCCGCGAATTGACTCGAAGGGAGGGCCGGGCCTAATCCACCCGTCCTTTCCAAGCTTGCCGAAAGCAGCTGCAAGACTGCCTTCCCGCCTCCCCCGGTCTGCTATCGCGCAGGTCGGACCCGGCCCTCCCGCCAGACGGAGCCCTGTGAGACCATCATGACCAGCATCGCCCGCGCCCAGCACGACAAGCTCGCCAACGCCATCCGCGGCCTGGCGATGGACGGCGTCGAGAAGGCCAAGTCCGGCCACCCCGGCCTGCCGATGGGCGCCGCCGACGTCGCCACCGTGCTGTTTACCCGCGTGATGAAGTATGACGCCATCGATCCGCGCTGGCCGGACCGCGACCGCTTCGTGCTCTCCGCCGGCCACGGCTCGATGCTGCTCTACGCCCTGCTCTATCTCACGGGCACGCCCGGCATGGAGCTCGACGACCTCAAGGCCTTCCGCCAGCTCGAGTCGAAGACCCCCGGCCACCCCGAGAACTTCATGACCTCCGGCGTCGAGACCACCACCGGCCCGCTCGGCCAGGGCCTCGCCACCGCCGTCGGCATGGCGATGGCCGAGCGCATGCTCGCCGCCGAGTTCGGCAAGAAGGTCGTCGATCACCACACCTATGTGCTGGCCTCGGACGGTGACCTGATGGAGGGCATCAGCCAGGAGGCGATCGCGCTCGCCGGCCACCAGAAGCTCAACAAGCTGATCGTGCTCTGGGACGACAACGGCATCTCGATCGACGGCCCGCTCTCGATCACCGACAATGTCGACCAGGTCGCGCGCTTCAAGGCCTGCGGCTGGCGCTCCGAGCGCGTCGACGGCCATGATCCCGACGCCATCGAGGCCGCGATCCGCCGCGCCCAGAAGTCGAGCAAGCCGACCATGATCGCCTGCAAGACCGTGATCGGCTTCGGCGCGCCGAAGAAGGCCGGCACCTCCAAGGCTCATGGCGAGCCACTCGGTGCCGAGGAACTCGCTGCCGCCAAGCAGAAGCTCGGCATCGCAGGCGGCCCCTTCGAGGTTCCCGCCGATGTGCTGAAGGCCTGGCGCAACTACGGCATGGCCGGCCATCTCGGCCATAAGGACTGGCTCCTCCGCTTCGAGGCGCTCTCGCCGCGCAAGCGCGGCGAGTTCGAGCGCCGTCTCGGCCACACGGTTCCCGCCAAGCTCGACAAGGCGATCCTCGCTCACAAGAAGGGGCTGATCGCTGCGCCGCAAGCCGTCGCGACCCGCAAGGCCTCGGAGCTGGCGCTGGAAGCCATCACCCCGGTCATGCCGGAGCTGGTGATGGGCTCGGCCGATCTCACGCCGTCGAACAACACCCGGACCAAGGCCGCCGAGGACTTCACCCCGAAGACTCCGAAGGGCCGCTATGTCCGCTACGGCATCCGCGAGCACGGCATGGCCGCGGCGATGAACGGCATCACCCTGCATGGCGGCTTCCGCACGGCCGGCGGCACCTTCCTGGTCTTCGCCGACTATGCCCGCCCGTCGATGCGCCTCGCCGCCCTGATGGGTCTGCCGGTGGTCTATGTCATGACCCATGACTCGATCGGCCTCGGCGAGGACGGCCCGACCCACCAGCCGATCGAGCAGATCGCCAGCTTGCGCGCCATGCCGAACATGCGCGTCTTCCGTCCGGCCGACGCGGTCGAAACGGCGGAAGCTTGGCAGGCCGCTCTGGAGCGCACCGACGGCCCGACGGTGCTGGCCCTGTCGCGTCAGAACCTGCCGCAGCTGCGCAGCGATGCCTCGCCAAAGAACCGCTCGGCGGCCGGCGCCTATGAGCTGCTCGCGGCCGAGGGCGGCAAGGCCCAGGTCTCGCTCTTCGCCTCGGGCTCCGAGGTCGAGCTCGCCGTCGCCGCGCGCAAGCTGCTGGCCGAGAAGGGCGTGCGCGCCCGCGTCGTCTCGGTGCCCTCGCTCGAGCTCTTCCTGGCACAGGACGAGGCCACCCAGGCCGCGATCATCGGCTCCGCGCCGGTCAAGGTCGCGGTCGAGGCGGGCGTGCGCTTCGGCTGGGATGCGGTGATCGGCCATGACGGTGCGTTCGTCGGCATGCACTCCTTCGGGTCGAGCGGCCCCTACAAGGAGGTCTACAAGCACTTCGGCATCACGGCGGAGGCCGTCGCCGAAGCAGCGATCAAGCAGCACAACGCCTGATTCCTCGGGCGAAAAGCTGAGTTTCCCAATAGAGGCCTTGCGTTCGGCCATGCTTTGGCCGAATTGCCCGCGTGGATAGCGACGGCTGCGCCGGTTCGCTCGGCGAAGGAGAGGAAGACATGACGGTCAAGGTGGCGATCAACGGCTTCGGCCGCATCGGGCGCAACGTTCTGCGCGCAATCATCGAGTCGAAGCGCAAGGACATCGAGGTCGTCGCGATCAACGATCTCGGCCCGGTCGAGACCAACGCCCACCTCTTCCGCTTCGACTCCGTCCATGGACGCTTCCCCGGCACCGTGACCGTTTCCGGCGACACGATCGATGTCGGCCGTGGCCCGATCAAGGTCACCGCCATCCGCGATCCGAAGGAGCTGCCGCACAAGGCGCTCGGCGTCGACATCGCGCTGGAATGCACCGGCCTCTTCACCACCAAGGACAAGGCTGCGGCGCATCTCGCCGCCGGCGCCAAGCGCGTGCTGGTCTCCGCTCCCTGCGACGGCGCCGACCTCACCGTCGTCTACGGCGTCAACAATACGGCCCTGTCCAAGGACCATATCGTCGTCTCGAACGCCTCCTGCACCACCAACTGCCTCGCGCCGGTGGTGAAGGTGCTGCATGACACGGTCGGCATCGACAAGGGCTTCATGACCACGATCCATGCCTATACCGGCGACCAGCCGACGCTGGACACCATGCACAAGGATCTCTACCGCGGCCGCGCCGCGGCGATGTCGATGATCCCGACCTCGACCGGCGCCGCCAAGGCGATCGGCCTGGTCATTCCCGAGCTCAAGGGCCGTCTCGACGGCACCTCGATCCGCGTGCCGACCCCGAACGTCTCGGTCGTCGACTTCAAGTTCCTCGCCAAGCGCAAGACCTCGGTCGAGAAGATCAACGACGCCATCATCAAGGCGTCGAAGCGCGGCCCGCTGAAGGGCATCCTCGGCGTCACCGACCAGCCGAATGTTTCGATCGACTTCAACCACGATCCGCATTCCTCGACCTTCGCCCTCGACCAGACCAAGGTCATGGACGACAAGTTCGTGCGCGTGCTGTCCTGGTACGACAATGAGTGGGGCTTCTCGAACCGCATGAGCGACACGGCCGTCGCCATGGCCGCCCTGCTCTGATCCACCGCATCGGACCGAAAAGTGGCTTCCACTTCTCGGGAGAATCCGATGCGGCAACGAAAACCGCCATGTCCCCGGCAAGGGGCATGGCGCATGAAAGCGAGGCCGCGCCGCGCGCGGCCGCGCCCTTTCCTCCAAGTTGCCGGAGAGCCCATGGCCAAGATCGAGCCGACTGTTACGTCCCCGGTGCCTTTCGAGGCGCCCGCCGTGACGCCGCCCCCCGCATTCAGCCCCGCTCCCGCAGCCGCGATGCCTGCATCGCCCGCACCCGCCATCGTCGGCTCCGCGGTGCCGGCTTCCGTCGAAACCGCATCGAAGCCCGACCCGCGCCAGCTCGATCAGCTCTCCCGCATCGAGGAGAAGGCGGCGCGCATCGAGGAGAAATTCGCCCGCTACGAGGCCGTCCTGACCCGCGCCGAGGCTTCGCTGGAGCGCAGCGCCCATAAGGTCGACGCCGCCGCCGGCACGATGGACTTCGCCTCCATCCGCGGCGAGATTTCTTCCCTGCGCGATCGCGTCGATGCAACGCCGCGCACCGGCACGCTGTTCCTGACCGCCATCGTCACGGCCGTTCTCACTGTCGCCCTCACCATTGTGGTGCTAAAATTTGGCGTACCCGGCCTGTTCGGGAGCCTGCTGACGCGATGAGCTTTCGGGACGTCGTCCTTCTCGCGGAGCCGCGCAGCTTGCGCTGGCGGCCGGTTGAGGGCGTCGGGCTGGAGCATTTCACGCTGCGCGGCACGCCGGCTGGCATTCGCGCCGAATCCGTGGTGATCGGCGAGCGCGGCGAAGGTAAGCCCTATGGCGTTTCCTATGCCATCGACTGCGGTCCGGACTTTGCCGTGACCGCCGTCACCATTGCCACGACTGACGGGCGCCGCGTGTTTCTGGAACGGCGTGACGGCGCTTGGCGCGATGTCTTTGGCGAGCGCCTGCCCGCTTTCGACGACTGCATCGACATCGACCTCGCCGGCACGCCCTTCACGAATACGCTGCCGATCCGGCGCGAGAGCTGGCAGCCCGGCCAGAGTCGCGAATTCGCGATGCTCTACATCCCCTTCGACAGCTTCGTGCCGCGGCTCGACCGGCAGGTCTACACCTGCCTGGAGCCGCGCCTGTTCCGCTATCAGGCGGCCGACCGCAGCTTCGAGGCCGATCTTTCTGTCGACGAGGACGGCCTCGTCGTCGATTATCCCAGCCTGTTCGAACGCATTTGAAGAGACGCCGATGACCGCCTTCCGTACCCTCGACGACGCCAATCTCGCCGGCAAGCGTGTCCTCGTCCGCGTCGACCTCAACGTCCCGATGGAGGACGGCAAGGTCAGCGACACCACCCGCATCGACCGCGTGCTGCCGACCATCCGCGAGATCGCCGACAAGGGCGGCAAGGTCATCCTGCTCGCGCATTTCGGCCGCCCGAAGGGCCGCGACGACAAGAACAGCCTGAGCCAGGTCGTGCCGGCGCTCACGCAGGCGCTCGGCCGCCCCGTCGCCTTCGTCGAGGACTGCATCGGCGAGCCGGTCGCCAAGGCCGTTGCCGCCGCGAAGAACGGCGATGTCCTGCTGCTGGAGAACACCCGCTTCCACCCCGGCGACGAGAAGAACGACGCCGATTTCGTCACGGCGCTCGCCGCCAATGGCGACATCTACGTCAACGACGCCTTCTCGGCCGCGCACCGCGCCCATGCCTCGACCGAGGGCCTCGCCCATGTGCTGCCGGCCTATGCCGGGCGGACCATGCAGGCGGAGCTGGAGGCGCTTTCCGCCGGCCTCGACAATCCCGCCCGCCCGGTGATGGCGATCGTCGGCGGCGCCAAGGTCTCGACCAAGCTCGACCTGCTCGGCAACCTCGTGAAGAAGGTCGACGTCCTCGCCATCGGCGGCGGCATGGCCAACACCTTCCTGGCGGCGCGCGGCGTCGATGTCGGCAAGTCGCTCTGCGAGCATGACCTGCTCGACACCGCCCGCGAGATCGAGGCCAAGGCCAAGGCCGCTGGCTGCGAGATCCTGCTGCCGGTCGATGCGCTGGTCGCGCGCGAGTTCAAGGCCCATCCCAGCTACCGGGTCGTGCCGACCGACGGTGTCGAGGCCGACGAGATGATCCTCGATGCCGGCCCGCTCAGCATCGCCGAGGTCGTGCTCCGGCTCGAGAAGGTGAAGACGCTGGTCTGGAACGGCCCCTTCGGCGCCTTCGAGCTGCCGCCCTTCGACACCGCGACCGTCGCCGTCGCCAAGGCCGCGGCCAGGCGCGTCAACGCCGGCGAGCTCGTCGCGGTCGCCGGTGGCGGCGACACCGTCTCGGCCATGAACCATGCCGGCGTCGCGGACAGCCTGTCCTATGTCTCGACCGCGGGTGGCGCCTTCCTCGAATGGATGGAAGGCAAGGCCCTGCCGGGCGTCGAGGCGCTGCGGAAAGCCTGATTCCGGCCGTTTCCCGAGGTGCCGCCCGGCAACGGAGCGGCCCTTCGCATTTTCAGCATGTCAGTGCTTTAGCTTTGCGCCGGTGGCGCTGACGCTCTAAATCCACCATCAGATCGATGAACCAAAGGGGAGTGCCATCGTGGCCCGTATCACGCTTCGCCAGTTGCTCGACCACGCCGCCGAGAACGACTACGGCGTGCCCGCCTTCAACATCAACAACATGGAGCAAGCGCTGGCGATCATGGCGGCGGCTGATGCGACCGACGCGCCCGTCATCATCCAGGCCTCGCGCGGCGCCCGCAGCTACGCCAACGACATCATGCTCAAGCACATGATGGACGCCGTCACCGAGATCTATCCGCATATCCCGGTCTGCGTGCATCTCGACCACGGCAACGAGCCGGCGACCTGCATGACCGCGATCCAGGCCGGTTTCACCTCGGTGATGATGGACGGTTCCCTCAAGGCCGACGGCAAGACCCCCGGCGACTGGGACTACAATGTCGGCGTGACCAAGACCGTGACCGACATGGCCCATCTCGGCGGCATCTCGGTCGAGGGCGAGCTCGGCGTGCTGGGCTCGCTGGAGAGCGGCGAGGGCGAGAAGGAGGACGGCCACGGCTTCGAGGGCAAGCTCAGCCACGACCAGCTCCTGACCAACCCCGACGAGGCGGTGAAGTTCGTCGCCGAGACCAAGGTCGATGCGCTTGCCATCGCCATGGGCACCTCGCACGGCGCCTACAAGTTCACCCGCAAGCCCGACGGCGCGATCCTGGCCATGCATGTCATCGAGGAGATCCACAAGAAGCTGCCGAACATGCATCTGGTGATGCACGGCTCCTCCTCGGTTCCGCAGGATCTCCAGGACATCATCAACCAGTATGGCGGCAAGATGCCCCAGACTTGGGGCGTGCCGGTCGAGGAGATCCAGCGCGGCATCAAGCACGGCGTGCGCAAGATCAATATCGACACCGACAACCGCATGGCGATGACCGGCCAGATCCGCAAGATTCTGTCCGAGAACCCCGGCGAGTTCGATCCGCGCAAGTACCTCAAGCCCGCCATGGAGGCAATGACCGCCCTCTGCAAGAAGCGGCTGGAGGAGTTCAACACCGCCGGCCAGGCCTCGAAGATCAAGCGGATCGTCACGCTCGCCGAGATGGCCAAGCGCTACGCCAAGGGCGAGCTCGACCCGACCTTCGGCGCCAAGAAAGCGGCGTGAGTTCTCTGAAGAACCCGGTTTCTTAGAGCCTGCTGATTTTACGCGGAAACACGCCGTCATCCCGGGCTTGACCCGGGATCCATCGGAGAGCGCCGAGCTCTATGATGGATTCCGGATCGCCGCCGCTTCGCGGCTTGTCCGGAATGACGGGGCCGTTTCCGCTAAAAATCAGCGTGCTCTGGCTTTCTCGAAAACCCGCCTGAACCATCGAACGCCGCAGGCAACCCCGGCGGCGTTTGCCGTTTCAGGTTTGCTCTTGATGGCCTAGGTCAATCGTCCTAAAAACAAATTGGGACGATTGACCTAGTCGATCCGACCGGGAATTCCGAACCGCCCCTGGAGGTTGAATTGGGCGCCGCCGATACCAGACAGCAAATCGTAGAAGCGGCCGACAGGCTGTTTTACGAGGTCGGTTTCGAGGCGACCGCCTTTGCCGATATCGCGGCCGCCACCGGCATCTCCCGCGGCAATTTCTATTACCACTTCAGAACCAAGGACGAGATTCTCGACGCGGTCATCGCACAGCGTGTGGAACGGAGCCGCGCTCTGCTCGCAGCTTGGCAGAATTCAGGCGACACGCCGCTCGATCATATCCGCTCCTTCACCGGGATGCTGATCGCTAACCGCACCAAGATCATGCTCTACGGCTGCCCTGTCGGCACGCTGTGTGCCGAGCTTGCCAAGCTCGATCATGCTGCGCTCGAACAGGCAGCCGGAATCTTCACGCTGTTCCGGGGATGGCTGGCGGGTCGCTTCGCCGCGCTCGGCCGGGCATCCGATGCCGATGCGCTCGCCATGCATCTGCTGATGCGCAGCCAGGGCATTGCGACATTGGCCGCAGCCTTCCGCGACGAAGCTTTCATTCGCCGCGAGTTCGCGGCGATCAACATGTGGCTCGACGCGCAAACTCCCTCTTCTGCTTCGCCCGAAGCCCCCTGATCCATCTCGAAAGGGAACTCTCATGTTCGTCGTCGCTCTCCGCTTCTCCGCCAACAAGGCGCAGGCTCCGGCCTTGGTGGAAGCCCACAACGAGTGGATCAGGCGTGGTTTCGAGGACGGCGTCTTCCTCATGACCGGCAGCCTGAAGCCCGGGCTCGGTGGCATGGTGCTCGCTCATGGCGTTACGCGCATCGACCTGGAAACCCGTGTCAATTCCGACCCCTTCGTCGCCGAGAATGTCGTCAGCGCCGAAATTCTGGAGATCGCACCCGGTCGCGCCGACGAGCGGCTCGCCTTCCTGCTGTCGTAGGCCGGGCGACGGCGCCGACACTTTCGCCGATGGACGCGCAGAACTCTGCATCGTACCCACCACGCAGGTCCGGGCCTTCACGCCTCTAGCGATTTCTGGTTGAAGGGCAGCCCCCCTTTCGCGCGTCTTCTGCCGGAACGCCATGTCGATCGTCTTCTCCGCCTTGGTCGCGGTCTTCGTCGGCTTCGCCGCCTCGGTTGCCGTCATCCTCTCCGCGGCGCAGACGCTCGGCGCGACAGCCGGGCAGACCGTCTCCTGGATCGCGGCGCTCGCCGTCGCGACCGCGATCTCCAGCGCCTGGCTGTCCTGGCGCTACCGCCTGCCGATGATCTGTGCCTGGTCGACGCCGGGAGCTGCCCTCATCGCCGCTGCCAGCGGCTTCGACATGGCGTCGGCGGTCGGCGCTTTCCTGCTCGCCGCAGTGCTGATGATGCTCACCGCCGCCTTCCGCCCGCTCGGCCGGCTGATCGAGCGCATCCCGATGCCGGTCGCGTCCGCGATGCTGGCAGGCGTCATCTTCCGCTTTGTCGTCGCCGTCTTCGACGAGATGCGGCTATCGCCGGCGCTCGTCCTGCCGCTGCTCGCGGTCTTCCTCGTCGCGCGGCTGATCACCCCCTTCCTCGGCGTGATCGCCGCTCTGCTTGCCGGCATCGCCATCAGCTTCGCTGGCGGCCTCGCCCAATGGCCAGCCGGGGGACTCGCGTTGACCGGCCTCGAATTTGTCACGCCGCGCTTCGATATTGCCGCCATGCTCGGCATCGGCGTCCCGCTCTACCTCGTCACCATGGCCGCCCAGAACCTGCCGGGCTTCGCCGTGTTGCGCGCCGCCGGCTATGGCCCACCAACGGCGCCCGCCCTCTTCGTCACCGGCCTGACCTCGCTCGTCACCGCGCCCTTCGGCGCGCATATGACCAACATGGCCGCGATCAGCGCCTCGATCTGCACCGGCGGCGACACCCATCCCGATCCGAAGCAGCGCTGGAAAGCCGGCGTGGTCTATGGCGCGCTCTGGCTCACCGTCGCCGGCTTTGCCGGCCTGCTGATCGCGCTGGTGCTCGCCATGCCCAAAGCGCTGATCGTCGCGGTCGCCGGCCTCGGCCTCGTCGGCTCGCTCACCGGGGCGCTCGCCCAGGCCATGTCCTCCGACAGGGAGCGCTTCGCCGCTGTCGTCGCCTTCGCCGTCGCGGCCTCCAGCCTCTCGCTTTTCGGCATCGGCTCCGCCTTCTGGAGCCTGATTGCTGGGCTCGTGGTCTTGACATTGGACTTCGCTGCGGGCCGTTTGCGCAGCCGATCATGACCATGCACTCCTCCCCCACCCGCCTGATGCTCGTCACCCCGCCCGTCGAGGACGCGGAGGCGATCGTCTTTCGCCTGATGCAAGCCATGGCAGGCGGCGACATCGCCGCCATCGTGCTGCGCCTCACGCCCGGCGACGACCGCAGCCGCATCGAGCGCGTCAAGCGCCTCGCCGGGCCGGTCCAGGCCAATAACGTCGCCCTCGTCGTCGAGGACAGCGCGCTCGTCGCGACCCGCGGCGGCGCCGACGGCGTGCATGTCACCGGCGGCCCCGAGGCGATCGCCGAGGCCCGTTCCAGCCTGCGCAATGAGCGCATCATCGGCGCCGGCAGCCTGCGCGCCCGCCACGATGCGATGGATGTCGGCGAGGCCGGCGTCGACTATGTGATGTTCGGCGAGCCGCGCGCCGACGGCAGCGTGCCGCCGCTTGCCGCCGTCATCGAGCGTGCCGGCTGGTGGGCCGAGATCTTCGAAACGCCCTGCGTCGCCTATGCGCCCGATGCCGAATCGGTCCCCGCGCTGGTCGAGACCGGGGCCGAGTTCGTCGCGCTCGGCGCCTGGGCCTTCGAGGAGGGCCAGGATATCCGCGCACTTGTCGAGGCTACCAATGCCGCGATCGCCGCGTTCGCGGCGCGAAAGGCGGCGCGATGAAGCATCTCGCCCGCCTTGCCTGCCTCGCCGGCTCCATGCTGGTTGCGGCACCGGCTTGGGCCGCGCCCGACGCGGACAATGCCTATGGCGCCTATCAGGTCGGCCACTACCGGCGCGCCCTGTCCGAGGCGCTTAAGCGCATCGAGACCAACAGCGGTGACGCCGCCGCGATGACGCTGCTCGGCGAGCTCTATCGCCAGGGGCTCGGTGTTGCGCCCGACCAGAAGGTCGCGACCGAATGGTATGAGCGGGCCGAGGCGCGCGGCGACATCAATGCCGCCTTCGCTCTGGCGACCCAGCTCCTCGACGAGAAGAGCGGCAAGCGTGATCCGACCCGCGCCGGCGCCTTGCTTGAAAAGGCGGCTGCAGCCGGCCATCCGGCCGCCAACTACAATCTCGGGCTGACCCTGCTCGCCACCGGCCGCGAGGCTGATGACCAGCGCGCCGTCACCTGCCTGGAGACCGCCGCCAAGGCCAATGTCAGCGACGCCATGTACGCCCTCGGCGTGCTGGCGAAGCAGGGCCGCGGCATGCCGGCGAACGAGGAGACGGCCGCACACTGGATGAAGCGGGCGGCTGCGGCCGGCAATGTTCCCGGCATGGTCGAATATGCGATCATGCTGTTCAACGGCACCGGCGTGTCCAAGGATGAGGCGCGCGCGGCGAAGCTGTTCCAGCGCGCCGCCGCGGGCGGCAACCCGATTGCCCAGAACCGTCTGGCCAAGCTGTACCAGTTCGGCCTGGGCATTCCGCCCGACACGATCGAGGCCGCCGCCTGGCATCTCGCCGCCCGCGCGCAGGGCCTCGACGATCCCGGCCTCGACGGCCTGTTCGGCCGGCTGAAGCCCGAACAGCAGGCCCGCGCCGCGCGCATTGCGGCCAGCCGCATCAGCAGCGCCGTCTTGACGGCGCAGTAAGAGCCGCGCAAGTGACGGTTCGCTATTCCTGCCGGGCGCATCACCAGCGCCGCTGGCTCATCGCGCCGTTGCGGCGCGCAAGAGGTTCCGATGATCCGCTCCCCCCTGATGACCGTGATGACCGACGCCGTGATGAAGGCGTCCCGCTCGCTGAAGCGCGACTTCGGCGAGGTCGAGAACCTGCAGGTTCTGGCCAAAGGTCCCGGCGACTTCGTCTCCAAGGCCGATCACAAGGCGGAACAGATCCTGCGCGAGGCGCTGGAGAAGGCTCGCCCCGGCTATGGCTTCGTCATGGAGGAAAGCGGCGTCGTCCACGGCAAGGACGAGAGCAACCGCTGGCACATCGACCCGCTCGACGGCACCCACAACTTCCTGCGCGGCATCCCGCACTGGAACATCTCGGTCGCGCTGGAGCGCGACAACCAGTTCATCGCCGGCGTGGTCTATGATGCCGCCAAGGACGAGATGTTCATGGCCGAGAAGGGTAAGGGCGCCTATGTCAACAACCGCCGCCTCCGCGTCTCCGGCCGCAGCGAGCCGGCCGAGATGCTGATCGGCACCGGCATCCCGCATATCGGCAAGGGCGGCCACGGCCAGTTCCTGCGCGAGCTCGCGGCCGTGATGCCGCGTTTCGCCAATGTCCGCCGCATGGGCTCGGCCGCGCTCGACATCGCCTATGTCGCCGCCGGCCGCATGGACGCCTATTGGGAGCGCGGCCTCAACACCTGGGATTTTGCGGCAGGCGCCGTGCTGATCCGCGAGGCGGGTGGCACCTTCGGCACGCTCGACGGCAAGCCAGTGACGAGCGCGAAGGACATCATCTGCGGCAACGAGGCCGGCGAGCGGGCGCTGAGCGCCGCGCTGAAGACCGCCGCCGCCTGAGAAGCTGTCCGGTCGCACCAGCCCTCATCCTGAGGAGCCGCAAAGCGGCGTCTCGAAGGATGAGGGCTGAGGAGGTTTTCGAACCGGCTCTGAGACGGAACTGTAGCTCTTTCGTGCTTGATCCCTGAGGCGTGGGAGGCGACAGTCCCCCCGCACTCCGAGGCGAACGGAAGACGACTGATGGCGAACGAGGATTTCGCGGCCGAGCCGGCGACGGCCGCAACCCTGCGGACGGAGACCCGTTTCTCACGCCCGCTTCGCTACGTCGTCCGCGCGCTCATCTTCATCGCGCTGATCGGCTTCCTCGGCTACATCCTCCACAGCGGCCTGACCCAGGCCTTCATGACCAATCCGGGGCTGAACGGCCTCATCGTCGGCGCGCTGCTCGTCGGCGTGCTGATCGCCCTGCGCGAGCTCTGGCGCCTCCATAGCGAAGCCCGTGCCGCGACCCGCCTCGCCGCCGCCCCGGCCCAGGCGAAAGTCCGGCGCGGTCAGGTCATCGCCCCCCTCGGCGCCGTGCTGCCGGCACTCGAGGGCGGCACGCTGGCTCCGGCGCAAGCCGTTTCCGCCCTCGAGTCGATCGCGGTCAGGCTCGATGACGGGCGCGAGGTCCTGCGCTATCTCGCGGGGCTGCTCGTCTTCCTCGGCCTGCTCGGCACCTTCTGGGGCCTGCTCGAAACGGTCGGCTCGGTCGGCACCGTGATCAAGTCGCTGCGTACCGGCGCCGAAGCCGGCGTGCTCTTCGACGAGCTGAAGGCCGGGCTTTCCGCCCCGCTCGCCGGCATGGGCCTGTCCTTCTCGTCCTCGCTCTTCGGCATCGCCGGTTCGCTGATTCTCGGCTTCCTCGACCTTCAGGTGGCGCAGGCGCAGCGCCGCTTCCGCAACGAGGTGGAAAGCTGGCTCGGCACCCGGACCGCAACGCCGGAGACCATCGCGCCCCTGCTTGCCGCCGATAATCCGTTCTCCGACCGCTTCGAGAAGCTGAGCGTTGCGATGGCGGACGGCGCCTCGAACAACCGTGCGGCGACCCAGGCGCTCGCCAACCTCGCCGAGGGCATCCAGGGCCTCGTCCAGCATATGCGCTCCGAGCAGCAGATGATCCGCGACTGGGTCGAGGCGCAGGCCACGCGCGAGAAGGATCTGAAGCGGCTGATCGAACGCCTTACGGCTGACCAGATCACCGAGCCATGATCGCCATCGGCACCTCAGGAACCTGACCCATGGCCCTCTCCCGCGCCCATCGCCGCGAGGACGCGAATTTCTGGCCCGGCTTCGTCGACGCGCTCTCGACGATGCTGATCGGCATCGTCTTCCTGCTCACGGTCTTCGTCCTCGGCCAGTTCTTCCTCTCACAGGAGTTGACCGGCAAGGACACCGCGCTGGAACGCCTCAACAAGCAGATCTCCGAACTCACCGACCTGCTCGCGCTCGAGCGCGCCTCGAACCGGCAGGCGCAGGAGAGCCTGCAGCTCATGCAATCGACCCTGACGCGCGAGCAGGACGAGCGCAGCCGCCTGCAGGGCCAGCTCGCCACCCAGGACAATGGCGCTCCGGCCCAACTCGCCGAAACGCAGAAAGCGCTGGACGCCGAAAAGCAGCTGTCCGCCCGCGCCCAGGCGACGGTCGATCTCGTCAACCAGCAGATCCTCGCCATGCGCCGCCAGCTTGCGGCGCTGGAGGAGGCGCTCGCCGCCTCGGAGGCCAAGGACAAGGAATCGCAGACCCGCATCTCCGAACTCGGCTCGCGGCTCAACGTCGCGCTCGCCCAGCGCGTCCAGGAACTCGCGCGCTACCGCTCGGATTTCTTCGGGCGCCTGCGGCAGGTGCTCGGCACCCGGCCTGACATCCGTGTCGTCGGCGACCGCTTCGTTTTCCAGTCGGAGGTCTTCTTCGATGCCGGTCAGGCCGTGCTGAAGCCCGAAGGCAAGGACGAGCTCGACAAGCTCGCCGCCATCCTGCTCGATCTCGGCCGCGAGATGCCGCCGGACCTGCCCTGGATCCTGCGCGTCGACGGCCATACCGACAACCGCCCGATCAAGACGGCCCAGTTCCCCTCGAACTGGCATCTCGCCTCGGCGCGCGCCATCGCGGTCGTCGAATACCTGATCTCGCGCGGCCTGCCGACCGATCGTGTCGCCGCCACCGGCTTCGGCGAATATCAGCCGCTCGACGTCGCCAATACCGACGAGGCACACCGCCGCAACCGCCGTATCGAGTTCAAGATCACGGAGCGCTGAGCATGTCCGTCCGGCGCCTCTCTTTCGCAATCGCTGGGGCTCTCGCGCTGATGCTGACAGCCCCGGCCTCGGCCCAGGCGCCCAACGGCGGTGGGCGCTACCTCCACGACATGCTGAAGCAGCCGACCTATCGCGAGGCCTGGACACGCATGGTCGGCAAGCTCGGCCCGCGCGAAGCCTGGCTCAAGGCAGACCAGCTGAGTGGTCCGGGCGGACCCAGCACGATCGTCACCGTCGGCGGCCAGACCTTCGAGCGCGTCGACACCTGCAAGCGCCACGATTGCGGCGATAACCGGTTCTATGCGCTGTTCTCGCCCGACGGCAGCGAGGCGCTCGGCGTTCTCATCCAGCCCGGCAATATCCGCTTCTTCGGCCAGCCCAGCGAGGCACAACAGCGCGCGCTGGTGGGACCTTAGGTCTCGTGGACACTTGGCCAAGCTGGCCTTGCTGTGGCAGCGCCGTCATTCCGGGGCAGGCCGAAGGCCTGAGCCCGGAACCCATGAACACTGTCTCAGCAGGAAGAGCAGTGCTCCGAACCGGTCCGGCTATATCTGGAGCGTCGTGTTCATGGGTTCCGGGCTCGGCCCAAGGGGCCGCCCCGGAATGACGGCTTTTGTCCCGCTCTGTCCTAAGCCGCTTCCAGCCCGAACTGCAGCGCGGCCAGGCGCGCATAAAGCCCGCCGCGCGCCTTGAGCTCGGCATGCGTGCCTTCCTCGACGATGCGGCCATCTTCCATGACGAGGATGCGGTCGGCCGAGAGGATGGTCGCGAGACGATGCGCCACGACCAGTGTCGTGCGCCCCAGCATCAGCCGGTCGAGCGCATCCTGAACCGCCCGTTCGCTTTCCGAGTCGAGCGCGCTCGTCGCCTCGTCGAGCAGCAGGATGGGCGCATCCTTGAGGATCGCCCGCGCGATGGCGAGGCGCTGGCGCTGCCCGCCCGACAGCGTGACGCCACGCTCGCCGACGATCGTGTCGTAGCCCTGCGGCAGCGCCCGGATGAACTCATCGGCCGCTGCGAGTCGCGCCGCGGCCTCGACCTCCTCCCGCGAGGCGTCGGGGCGGCCATAGGCGATGTTGTCCCGCACCGAGACGCCGAAGACGGTCGGCTCCTGCGGCACCAGTGCGAAGCGCTCGCGCCAGACCTCCGGATCGGCCTCAGGGCCAGCGACACCGTCGACGACGACGCGCCCGTCCTGTGGATCGTAGAAGCGCAGCGCGAGCTGCAGCACCGTGCTCTTGCCCGCGCCGGATGGCCCGACCAGCGCCACGCGCTCACCCGGACGAATCGAGAAGCTCAGATTCGACAGCGCCGGGCCGACCCGGCTGGGATAGCTGAACGAGACGTTCTCGAAAGCGAGTTCGCCGAGCGAGGGCCCCGGCATCCGCTTGGGATGCGGCGGCGCGGCGATCGCGGGCTTCAGGGCCAGGATCTCGCCGAGCCGGCTCGAGGCGCCAGCCGCCGCGCTGATGTCGCCATAGACCTCGGAGAGCTGGCCGAGCGAGCTTGCCGCCAGCACCGCATAGAGGATGAACTGCGAAAGCCGGCCGCCGGTCATCCGTCCGTCGAAGACCTCGGTCGCCCCCGTCCAGAGCACGCAGACGACGCTGGCGCTGACCAGGAAGATCGCGACGCCGGAGAGCAGCGCGCGCGAGGCTGTGGCCTCCCGCGAAGCGGCATAGGCCTCGTCGGAGGCGGTCTCGAAGCGGGCCGAGGTCTGGCGGGCGGCCCCGAAGGACTGCATCGTCCGGATCGCGCCGACAGCCTCGGCAGCGAAGGCGGAGGCATCGGCCAGCCTGTCCTGCGCCGCCCGCGCCCGCTTGCGAACCGAACGGCCCGAAAGGACCAGCGGAACGACGATCAGCGGGATCACGCCGATGACGATGGCGGAGAGCCGCGGGCTCGTCGCCACCATCAGCCCGAGCGCGCCCAGCGCCATGATGGCGTTGCGCAGGGCGATCGAGGCGGTCGAGGCGAAGGTCGACTTGATCTGGGTCGTGTCGGCGGTCAGCCGCGAGACGAGGTCGCCCGCCTTGCTCGAATCGAAGAAGGCCGGCTCCAGCCGTGTCAGGTGGCGGAAGACATCGGCGCGCAACGAAGAGACGATGCGCTCGCCGATGGTCATGACGAGATAGAAGCGCGCCGAACTCGCCAGCGCCAGCACGGCGACCACGCCGATCAGCAGGATGAAGTAGCTATTGGCGAGCTGCCGTTCGCCGCCGGCGAAACCGACATCGATGACGCGCCGGACGGCCATGGGCAGCACCAGCGTCGCCAGCGACGCGATCACCAGCGCGACGAGCGCGAAGGCGATCCGCGCCTTCTGCGCGCGCGCATAGGGCCAGAAGGTCGCGAGAGAGCGGAAGTCGGGACGCGCCTTCTTGTCGTTCTTGTCAACCTCGGCCACGCGCCGAACCTCCTTCGTCTCGCGCACGCGACGCGCGCGCTTTTTCAACCAATATCAATCTCGCCGGTGAAGCCCATGGCGGCGCGCTTGGCAAACGACGCATCGCCGCAGGGGCCTCCTCCTTGCCGGTTAAGCTTGCGCTGAAGCCCCGGCTGCGA